>HF996044.1:6594-23450 GCA_000432515.1 Bacteroides sp. CAG:545 | reverse complement strand
GCTGAAATCAGTGTGGAACGAAGAATTCACCCCGGAGTCGCTCGCAGATATGCTCCAGAAGGAGTATGAAATCTCGGATACTCAGGCGCTTGAAGATTCGAAAGCGCTCTGCAAAAGCTTGAAGGATAACGGTATAGCAGAATGATTATGACCAGAAAATTCAGCGTTGCAGGCATCCCGTTCGAGGTCAGTCTCGAGTCTCCGTGGAAATTCATGCCGTATTCCGCTCCAGTTCAGCAGCGCATCAGAAAGGCGGCTCAAGGAGCGGTGATGGACATCCTGCCAACGCGGGCCGGGGATGATGTGCCGTCCAGGACCTATGTCACCTGCCGCGAGGAGCTCCCGGAAAACTTCGACCGGTCAATGCTGGATTTCTCTCAGTATGAGCCGTTTGCGACAGAGGAAGATGTGGAGCCGGTTTTCAGTGTCAATGTGAAAGGCACGTGGCCGGACCTGGTTTCTGACCCGTCAAACGGACTGCTCTTCAGCATTGACGATATGGAGCCGTATTACAAGGCGTTCAGTACCAGCAGCGGGACACTTTTCGTGTTCAGGACTGCTGAAGACGTGCCTGTCTCCGCGATAATGGTTTCTCAGGACGCCAAGGTCGGCGATTTTTATGTCAATGGCCTGAAACGCCCGTCATCGGTGGTCTTCTATCTCTGCATGTGCCTCAGGATAATGTTTTCGTACAATGCGGCTGCACATGATGCTCTTCTGCTTCACGCCTCAGTCATCAGCCACAATTCGGCTTCGACACTTTTCCTGGGCGCCAGCGGAACGGGCAAGAGCACTCATAGCAGACTGTGGCTGGACCATATAGCAGGAGCGGAACTTGTCAATGACGATAATCCCGTCGTGCGGCTTGAAGATGGACATTGGTCCGTTTACGGCACGCCCTGGAGCGGAAAGACACCTTGCTACCGTAATGTGAAAGAGCCTGTCAGGGCTTTTGTGCGGCTGTCCCAAGCTCCTGAAAACCATATTGAAAGAGTGAAGGGCATTGCTGCCTATGCGGCATTTGTCGGCTCCGTCTCCACCGTCAGGTGGGACAAGTCCGTGATGGACAGCATGACAGCGCTTGCATCCGACATCGCACAGAACGTTCCTACATATAAGATGGGCTGCCTCCCGAATGCGGAAGCTGCTGAAATCTGCTGCAGTGAAGTGGAAAAACAATAGATAACATTGAGCCTATGGATACACATACGCATATAGTGATAATGGCCGGCGGCATCGGAAGCCGCCTGTGGCCCGCGAGCACACCTGCAGTGCCGAAACAGTTCATTGACCTTCTCGGAGTGGGCAAGTCATTGATCCAGCTTACGGTCGAGCGCTTCCTTCCGGTCTGCGACTACAGCAGGATGTGGGTGGTGACATCGGTCAGGTATGCGGAAATGGTGAAGGCTCAGCTGCCGATGATTCCGGAATCACATATCCTGTCGGAGCCGGAGCCGAGAAATACAGCTCCCTGCATTGCCTATGCCTGCTGGAAAATCAAGGCGGAGGACCCTGATGCCAATGTGGTGGTGACTCCGTCCGACGCCGTGGTCCTGCGCAAGGAAAAGTTCGCTGACTGCATCAGAAAAGCATTGGACTTCACCGCTGAACACGACTGTATAGTCACTGTGGGTATTCATCCGGACAGGCCGGAAACAGGGTACGGCTATATCTGCTCGTCTTCTGTTGAGGAGGATAAAGTGCTTAAAGTCAATGCCTTCAAGGAAAAGCCTGACAGGCAGACTGCTGAGAAATATCTGGCGGAAGGGAATTATTTCTGGAATGCCGGCATTTTCGTGTGGTCTGTAAACACGATAGTCTCCCAGCTTCGACTTTTTGTTCCGGGAATCGCCGGGATAATGGACAGGATCGCTTCTTCGTTCGGCAAGCCTGAGGAAAATGATGTCCTGAATGAACTGTTTCCGCAATGCGAGAAAATCTCCATTGACTATGCCGTGATGGAGCGGTCGGAGTCGATCTATGTGATTGCCTCTGATGTGGAGTGGTCTGATTTGGGAAGCTGGAGTTCTGTAGGCGGCAAGGTTTCCGGTGACAATGCCGGAAACAAGGTAGTGGGCGAAGGTGTCCGGCTTTTCGGCTGCGAGGATTGTGTGGTCAATGCGGCTGATGGCGGGACAGTGGTCGTGTCAGGGTTGAAAAATTACGTCGTGGCAGTAAAGGACGGCAACATTCTTGTATGTCCATTGACGGAAGACCAGAAGATCAAGGATTTCCTGGCATAGGTTTTTATTGTTCTTATTATGCTTGAAAGACCTCATTATCGGACCGTTGTGATTTCTGATGTTCACATCGGAGCGCCCCATTCCAAAGTGAAGGAGGCTGCTGAGTTTTTGAGTTCAGTCGATTGCGACAGGCTCATAATGAACGGCGACATTATAGACGGTTGGCAGTTGAAAAACTCCAGTGACAAGTGGACCGTGGTGCATTCCGCGTTCTTTTACGTCATAATGAAGATGATGGAGAAGCATTCTACGGAAGTGATTTATGTGACGGGCAACCATGACGACTTCCTCGACCCGCTTGTCCCGTCCAAGATGGCGAACATCACTCTTGTCAATGAATTTATAATAAAGGAGAAGAATCACTCATATGTGGTCATCCACGGGCATGCCTTCGACAGCATCACCGCCCGGCTCACGTTTCTTGCGAAACTCGGTGACGTCGCCTACAATCTGCTCCTGAAATTCAACAATGTATGGAACAGGGCACGTCTGAAAAGGGGCAAGGAGTATTATTCATTGTCAAAAGTCATAAAGCATAAGGTAAAGCAGGCTGTATCTGCGATTTCCGGCTTCGAATCAGACCTCGATTCGTTTGCCAGGGCGAAAGGCTGTGACGGCATCATCTGCGGCCATATCCACACGCCGGAAGACAAGTACCTGAAAAGCGGGGTGCATTACCTCAATTCCGGCGATTGGGTGGAGTCATTGACCGCATTGACAGAAGATTACGATGGAAACTGGTCTGTAGTAAAGTTTTCAGATTTCATTAACCGCAAATAAAGTTTGGCTATGAAGTACTTGTTCATAATCCAGGGCGAGGGGAGAGGCCACCTCACTCAGGCGATGACAATGGAAAAATTGCTGCGCTCCCGCGGGCACGAAGTGGTGGAAATGCTTGTGGGCAAGAGCGAAAGCAGAAAGTTGCCTTCATTTTTTCTCGACAGGGTCAATGCTCCTGTAACTTGTTTTGAGTCGATCAATTTCGTCTCTGCGGCTGCGGACAAGCGTCCTGATGCCGTAAAATCGGTTCTCTACAATATAGCAGTATCCCCGAAATTCATTCCATCCGTATCATTGATCCGCTCGAAAATCAAGGAAAGCGGCGCGGATGTGATACTGAATTTTTACGAGCTGCTGGGCACGATTGCGCACGGGCTCACCGGCAGAAGAGTTCCGATGGCGTGCATAGGACACCAGTTCCTTTTTCTGCACGAGGATATGCATATTCCGGAATTCGGTTATGAGGGTCATCATGCCCTGAACCTGTTTTCCAAGGCGATAGCTGCCGGCGCTTCCAAACTTTTGGCCCTTTCTTTCAGGCCGATGCCGGACGACGGCAAGATAAAGGTGGTTCCGCCGCTCCTGCGTCCGGAAGTGCTCTCTTACAGGCAAAGTCCGGAATTCCGTGACGGCGACTATATCCTCGGCTATATGCTCAATGCCGGTTTCGCTGAAGAGGTGAAGGCCTGGCATGCCAAGAATCCTTCGGTTCCGCTGCGCTTCTTCTGGGACAATGCCGCTGAGGCCCCCGTGAAGGTGGTGGATGACACGCTGAGTTTCTATTATCTGGACGACAAGGAATTTCTCAGGCAGATGGCAGGCTGCATGGCATATGCATCTACGGCCGGTTTCGAGTCCATCTGCGAGGCGATGTACCTGGGCAAGCCGCTGATGATGGTGCCGTCTCACATTGAACAGAAATGCAATGCGTATGATGCCACCCGTTTCGATGCGGCAGTCGAATCCGAAACGTTCGACCTGGATGTGCTTCTGAGTTTCGCACGTGACGGAAAGTTCCGCCGGGACGAGGGTTTTCCGGCTTGGGCCCTGTCCGCTGCCGAGGTCTTCGCGAAGGAACTGGAGTCAATGTGACGGCTGAAATTGATGAAAAATATCCAAAGTTTTGGAAAATCGGATAATTGTGCGTAGATTTGCGTTCCAATTTTGGACAAACTAAATTTTTAAGAGAAATGAAAAAAGGAATTCATCCCGAAAACTACCGCCTTGTAGCTTTCAAGGATATGTCAAACGACACTGTATTCGTTACACGTTCATGTGCAACCACTAAAGAGACTCTGATGGTCGACGGAGTTGAGTACCCTGTAGTAAAGCTTGAGATTTCAAATACATCTCATCCGTTCTACACCGGTAAAGTCAAGCTTGTGGATACCGCAGGTCGTGTTGATAAATTCTACCAGAGATACAAGAGCAGACAGAAATAATTTCTTCTGTTTTGAGATTCAGGAGCTGTTCCCATACGGGAGCGGCTCTTTTTTTATGCTCTTTTCTATTGTGATGCTGTTTCATTGTCTGATGTCTGCTTCAAGGATGGCGGATAAAATGCCGAAATACCTAAAATGCTTAATTATTAGCGAAATTTTTGTAAATATGATTTATAAAGTGTATCTTTGCGACCAAGTTGTTACACAGACCACGAATTATAAACATCACATTATTATGTTCAAACATTTGAAGCAAACGTTTATTCGGGTATGCTTGGCTTTCGTTGCCATCGCAGCCCTGAATGTCGCTGCTCCTTCCCTGACATTTGCCCAGGAGGCCTCGGGGGGGGTAGTTGAAGGTATTATAGCCGATTCAAACGGACCTGTTCCGGGAGCAGCCGTCATGATTCGGGACAAAGCCGGAGCGGTCGTATCCGGTATGGACGGCGAGTACACCCTCTCCGGCCTTTCCAAGAACGACGTCATCGTAGTGTCCATTCTCGGATACAAAGACGCAGAGGCAGTCTGGACAGGACAGAAGACATTGAACTTCACACTTGTAGAGGCTACCGAATTCCTTGACGAAGTCGTAGTTACCGCACTCGGTATCAAGCGCGAAGAGAAGACACTTTCCTACAATGTGCAGAAAGTGAACGCTGACAAACTTACCACCGTAAAGGATGCGAACTTCGTAAATTCACTCGTCGGTAAGGTAGCCGGAGTGCAGATCAACTCAGGTGCCAGCGGCCCTGGAAGTACTACCCGTGTCGTAATGCGTGGTATGAAGTCTATCGAGAAGAACAACACTGTTCTTTATGTGATCGACGGTGTGCCTATGTACAACAAGAGCTTCGGCGGCTCCGGCGGTACCATGTCTTCAATGGTCAGCTCCGAGTCAGCTGCCGATATCAACCCTGAGGACATCGAGTCGGTGAACATGCTTACAGGCCCTTCGGCAGCAGCACTTTACGGTTCTGAGGCTGCCAACGGTGTAATAATCATAAACACCAAGAAAGGTGCAGAGGGCACGACCAAGGTTACTGTCAGCAACACCACCACTTTCTCAAGGGCATACATGATGCCTGATATGCAGGACCGTTACGGCAAGAGCAGCGGTTACAGCTGTTGGGGTGCGCAGCTTCCTGATTCATACAGCTATGACCCTCGCAAGTTCTTCAACACAGGTACGGATGTCATCAACTCTGTTTCCCTTTCTACAGGCAATGCCAAGAACCAGACATACATCTCCGCTACCACCACCAACACCACCGGTATCGTTCCTGAAAGCAGTTACGACAGATACAACTTCACTGCACGCAACACCACCAAGTTCGCCAATGACAAACTCATCCTCGACTTAGGTGCAAGCTTTATTATCCAGAAAGACCACAACCTCGTTTCGCAGGGTACATATTTCAACCCGCTCCCTGGTCTTTACCTCTTCCCGAGAGGAGACGATTTCAATGAGGTGCGTCTCTATGAAAGATGGAACCCTGTTACAGGTGTCAAGACTCAGTACTGGCCATATTCTGAGGGCTCTCACAATATGCAGAACCCTTACTGGGTACAGAATCGCAACAACCGCGACATGAACAAGCGCCGTTATATGTACAATGCTTCTTTGCAGTACATTCCTTTCAAATGGCTGAACATCACAGGTCGTGCTCGTCTCGATGAGTCAACATATCGCCAGACTACTAAGTACTATGCTACAACATTGACAACATTCGCCGGTGAAAACGGTGGTTACATGTTGGACAACATGACTGACAGATCTTTCTACGGTGATATCATCGCAAACGTAGATAAGACATGGGGTGACTGGAGATTGATCGTCAATGCCGGTGCTTCTATCAACGATCAGAGATATGAGATGAACCGCGCTGCCGGTGACCTTATCCTGCCTAACCACTTTGCTACCAACAACTTGAATACAGCTGTAAACTACAAGGGTAATCAGGAAGGATGGCACGATCAGACACAGGCTGTCTTCGCATCAGTAGAAACAGGATGGAAGAACATGCTCTTCCTCACTCTCACCGGAAGAAATGACTGGGCTTCTCAGCTCGCCTATACTGACAACAAGTCTTACTTCTACTGGTCTGCAGGTCTTTCTGCTGTTATTTCCAACATGGTAGAGATGCCTTCATGGCTTACTTTCATGAAGATGCGCGGATCTTACTCTCAGGTGGCTTCTCCATTTGACAGATTCCTCTCTAATCCTAGCTACAAGTACAACGACCAGACCCACAACTGGAGCAAGAGCGATACGTATCCTGCACACGACCTCAAACCTGAAGATACCAGATCTTGGGAACTCGGTCTCAACGTGCGTTTCCTCGAGAGCCTCTCTTTGGATGTGACTTACTATAGGTCAAATACCTATAACCAGACCATCTATGCTCCTCTTTCTGCATCTTCAGGATACAAGAACTTCGTGGCACAGACCGGTAACATCCAGAACCAGGGTGTTGAGCTCGCTCTCGGATATGACAACAAGTGGGGTGACTTCAGCTGGAGCAGCAACTTTACATATACATTCAACCAGAACAAGATCAAGGAACTCGCACATGGTATTCCTGACCCTATCACAGGCATTCCTGTTGACGTGACACAGATCGAGAAGGACTGGTTGGGCGCATCTAACGTTGCTCCTCAGGTTATTCTCCGTGAAGGCGGTTCACTTTCTGACATCTATATCAAACATAGAGTAGCCCGAGACCTTAACGGTAGTGTGGCTGTTGACAACAACGGTAATATCAAGGTTGAGGAAGTTGAGGCTTACAAAGCCGGTCAGCTCGCTCCTAAGGGTAACTTCGGATGGAGCAACACCTTCGGATTCAAGGGTGTTTCTCTCGGCGTAGTGCTTACTGCACGTGTAGGCGGTCTCGTTTACTCAGCTACCCAGGGTATCCTCGACTACTATGGAGTTTCAGAGGCTTCCGCTTCAATGCGTGATGCAGGCGGTATTCCTGTAAACTATGGTATGCTCGGAGCAAAAGACTACTATACCACAATCAGTACCGCACAGGGAGGTTATGATGCATTCTACCTCTACAGCGCTACCAACGTCCGTCTCCAGGAACTCGCATTGAACTATACCTTCCCTAAGAAGTGGTTCAATGACAAACTGAACCTTACTTTGGGTATTGTAGGACGTAACCTCGCCATGATTTACTGCAAGGCTCCGTTTGATCCGGAACTTTCAGCTGCTACAGGCAACAACTACTATCAGGGAGTTGACTATTTCATGCTTCCAAGCACAAGAAATTTCGGTTTCAATGTTAAACTCCAGTTCTAAAAACGAAGACAATTATGAACAAAAAAAACAAAATTCTCGCTTTTTGCGCTATCCTCGGCGTACTTGGAGGATGTACAAAGAACTTCGAGAAATATAATACGGACCCGTATGCAATCAAGAGTTCTGATCCGTCGATTCTTATTCCGACGATGATGGAATCTCTTATGTACGTGCAGCAGAATGACTCTCAGATGATCGACCAGATGGTCGGCTCACTCGGTGGCTACTACACATTGTCCAACCGTTGGGGTGGTCAGAACTTCGATACTTTCAATGCATCTGATTCTTGGAATGCAATTCCTTATGAGACAATGTTCCTCGATATCTATGCCAACTATTTCGAGATTGAAAAATTCACAGGTGCTTCAGGTCACTATTATGCAATGGCCAACCTTCTCCGCGCAGCAGCTATGATGCGTGTCGCTGATATGTATGGTCCGATTCCTTACAGCAAGGTAACTGACGGTCAGATGTATGTGGCTTATGACAAGAACGAGGATGTTTACAAGAGCATCATCGAGGATCTTAACAGTGCTGCATCCGTACTTGCCGGCTATGCATCTGCATATCCTGACAAGAAGCCTTTGGCTGCCCAGGATCCTGTATTTGCCGGTGACTATGCAAAGTGGGCTAAACTCGCAAACTCTTACATCATGCGTGCAGCAATGCGTTCTGGCAATCAGGCGGCTTTTGTAGCTGCTTATGAATCTCCATTCGGATTTATTAATGTCAATGCAGACAACGCCATGATGGACCCTGCAGCTCAGCCGAACCCTTATCAGCTCGCAAGTGCATCCTGGGGTGACCTCAGAAGCGGTGCGTCTATCGTTGACTACATGAATGGTTATGAGGATCCGAGATGTCCGGCTTACTTCACTAAATCTATTGGCGGAAAATATATCGGAATGCGTTCAGGAAAGGGCGCTTTCGAGAAATCAGCAGTTCAGAGTTATTCTTTGCCTGCTTTCTCTGCAACCGACAAACTTCCTGTATTCGTAGCGGCTGAGTCACAGTTCCTTCTTGCAGAGGCTGTCCTCAAAGGCTGGATTTCAGGTAATGCCGGAGACTTCTATGAGCGTGGTATCAATCTTTCAATGGAACAGTGGGGCGTGGATAGCTTTGATGCCTCTAACTACATAGGGGATGACACCAGCGTGCCTGATTCATATGAGAATGACCCTGTTGCAAGATTCCCTGACTACAGCAGAAAGACAAAGGTTACTGTCGCTTGGGACGAATCTGCATCGGCTGATATGAAACTCGAGAAGATCATCACCCAGAAGTGGATTGCCAACTATCCTATGGGTATCGAGGCTTGGACAGAGTACAGAAGAACAGGTTATCCTGAGCTTGCTCCTGTAATCGACAACCTCTCAAATGGTGTAATTACAGATAATGCACGTGGACTCCGCAGACTTCGTTACTCTTTCAACGAGAAAACATTGAATAAGGAAAATTATCCTGCAGCTGTCAGCATGCTCGGAGGCAAGGATGATGAGTCTGTAGATCTTTTCTGGGCTAAGAAGAACTAACATATAAAATTCGATAAACATGAAATTCAATATATTGAAAGCTGTCATTCCGGCACTCGCAGTATTTGCAGTTACCGGTTGTGATGACTGGACTACACCGGAACCTAAAGATTTCGATAGTCCGTTGACTGAAATCCTTAAGGATGATGCTTACTATGAGGCTCTCAGAGCTTATAAGGCAAGTGATCATTCTGTTTCATTCGGATGGTTCAGTGAATGGGGCGAGGGCGGTGTCGCTACTAACAACATGCTTCAGGCAGTTCCGGACTCAATGGATATCATTTCATTGTGGAACAATTCCCATCTTACTCCTACCAAGAAGGCAGACCTTGATTTCGTTACCAAGGTCAAGGGTACCAAGGTGCTTATCTGCTCTTTCGTACCGGAAGTAGGTTGCTTCTATTCTCCAGGTGAGCTTACAACTGTTCAGGAGCGTAGAGATTACTGGGGATGGAAAGACGGTGACGAGGAGGCTATCCATAACTCCATCATCAAATGGACAAAGACTATCGCTGACTCCCTGAACATCTATGGCTTCAGCGGCATCGACATCGACTATGAGCCGGGTGAGTATGGTGGAGCTCTCTGCCGTAATTCCCAGTACTTTACATGGTTCGTGGAGGAAATGGGCAAGTATATCGGACCTCAGTCAGGAACAGACAAGGTTTTCATCGTTGACGGATATTATACATCGATGCCTAATGCGGCTGAACTTATCAAATATTTCGACTACTTCGTAAATCAGGCTTATGCTACAACCAGCTTTGTGAGCCCTAATACTTCCAATAGCGCGAATGGTCTGGAGTCTCGTCTGAGAAGCACTATCTATGCTTTCTCCGGAGTGATGAGTGAGGAGGAGATTACCAAGAAGCTTATTGTTACAGAGAACCTTGAAAGTGCTATCGACTGCTTGAACGGCGGTTTCTGGTGGTATGACATTGATGGTTACAGATGGGACAAGAAGATTATGCCTTCTCTCGTCGGTTTTGCTGACTGGAAACCTTCAAACGGCTTCAGAAAGGGTGGATTCGGTGCATACCGTTTCAGTAACGAGAAGGTTAACAACCCTCCTTACAAATGGATGCGCAAGGCTATTCAGCAGCAGAATCCTGCTCCTGGCAAGCAAATTATCGAGAAACCGGCTGAATAGTATTGAAAGTTTAAATTAGAATAACATGAAAAATATTTATAAATACGGTGCTCTTGCACTTATGGCCATGGCTGCGTGCAGCTGCAACGATGCGGAATATGGTGCAGCCGGAACTATGGGTGACAAGCTCGGAGTTCACGCATACCTCGTAGAGAGCAACTCTACTCCGGGTATTGCCAACAGTGTAGTAACCCTCGGTTCTACCGTTACCAATCTTGCCCTTACACCATCATTGACAGACAAGGAAGATGCTGATGCAGAGTATCGTCTGGTAATCGACAAGGATGTACTGAACCAGTTCAATGAATCAGAAGGTACCGGCTATGCGATCCTTCCTGAAGAGTTGGTAAAATTCGAGTCAACAGTGAAGATTCCTGCGGGAAAGTGTTCTTCTGATCCGTTCATCATTTCAGTGGATCCGCTTCCGCTGGCTATGCTTGGAACACCATATGCCCTTCCTCTCCGAATGGAAAAGGTTGCCGGCAATGCTGATGTTACAGGACGTACATCTTCTTATGTGTATGTGATTTCTTCTGCAATCGTAGATGATCTCCCTATGTTCAACGGCGCTTCAGGTCTTAGAACCGATGAAGCATTCAATATTCCTCAGTTCACTATCGAGATGCGTCTGCAGGTATCCAATACAGGAAACCGTAACAGAGACCTGTTCTTCTGCAATCCTGGCAGTGGTGAGTTCATGGCACGTTTCGAGGACCCTCAGAATGATCAGGATGGCGTGAAGGCTCACTCTTGGGCTCAGTTCCAGGGTATCGGCGACTACCTTAACCCTACAATCGCTATCGAGTCCAACAAGTGGCAGCACTATGCGGTTACCTTCGACGGAACTTATGTTTCAATCTATGTGAATGGTTCTTTCGCAGGAAGAAAGGAAATTGCGACAAAGGTTGTCAATGAAGGCCAGTTCCCTTATATGTCATTTATGGGAGTCGGCGGCAGCAATGGTACCTGGGCTCCTGGTGACAGATGGTGGTGGGGCTGTAAAGTCATGACCAATGAAATCCGTGTTTGGGATGTGGCCAGAACTGCAGATCAGATTGCAAACAGCATCAAGTCTGTTGCTCCTGACAGCAAGGGTCTCGTAGGTTACTGGAGAATTAGCAGATCCAACTATGATGAGAGCACAAAACTCTTCAAGAACCTTGCAGGCGATCATCATCACTTGCATACGAACAAGACCTTTGAGTGGGTTGAGAACGTATCAAGTGAGGACCTCGCAACTCCTTGGAAGTAAGCTGACAATATAGTTATACACTATAACATTCATATTCATAAGAGAAAGCCGGCGGAGTTTCCGTCGGCTTTTTCGTTCATCCAAATCAGGAATCTGATCTGAGATATTGTCCTGCAGGTTCTTAGAACTTGTCCATTACGGAGAAGATGGTCTCGCGGACAGCATCGATACTGCCAGTGCCGTCGATCTCCTCATACTTTCCGGCCTTCTTGTAGAAATCCACGAGAGGCTCGGTCTTTTCGTGATAGGTCTTGATCCTGTTGTTGATGGTCTCTTCCTTTGCATCATCTGCACGGCCTTCGATAGAAGCTCTGTGGCGGATTCTCTCCTTGATCATCTCGTCAGGAATCATGATGGAGATGACAGATGTTACGGCCTCATTGCCGGCAGCAAGCATCTTGTCCAGCACTTCGGCCTGTGCGATAGTACGCGGGAAACCGTCAAGAAGGAAACCGTTCACGCCCTTGACAGTCTTGAAAGCATTGTCTATCATGCCTTCCACTACTTCATCAGGAACCAGTGAGCCGGCATCGATGAGTGATTGGGCTTTCTTGCCGAGTTCTGTGCCCTCTGCTATTTCCTTGCGGAGGAGTTCGCCGGTTGAAAGGTGGCAAAGATTGTATTTCTCCACCATTGCGCTTGCCTGGGTGCCTTTTCCTGCTCCCGGAGGCCCGAAAAGAATGTAATATTTCATTGTATTCTCAATTGTTAGATATTCTACTCATCCAGGATATAGATGTCCCTGTAATTTCTTCCGAGTTCGTTGTAGTCAAGTCCGAATCCCACGATGAACCTGTTCGGAATCTCCATCGCCACATAGTCCAGTTTGACAGCCTTCTTGTAAACCTCAGGCTTGAGCAGCATCGTGCATATCTTGCAGTCTGTCGCGCCGTTTTCCTTGACAATGCGGTTCAAATCCACTATCGTGTTGCCTGTGTCCACGATATCTTCCACCACGATTACTCGTTTTCCCTTCACGCTGCCTGTCATGCCCATGACTTCGCGCACGTTGCCGGTGGACTGTGTGCCGTCGTATGAAGACAATTTCATGGAAATCAGCTCGCAGTCGAAATTCAGCCGCTTCATAAGCTCGGCCGTGAACATGATCGAGCCGTTAAGTATGCACAGGAGCACCGGTGGCTCGGTAAAACTGCTGTAGTCGGCATTGATCTTCTCTGCAACCTTGTCAATGGCTTTTTCGATTTCATCATTTGAAATGAACGGCCTGAAGGTCTTGTCAAATAGGGTTATTCTTTCCATACCAGGTTTTTATGAATCATGTGCAAAAATAGCACATTTTTATCTTTTATGCTCGTTAATCTGAAAATAATTCCTATATTGCGTGTCACAAGCAAGGACTACGGACACGACGGCCGTCAAGTATGACTGTAAAATTCAGTGTGTATGAGACGAGGAGTGACCGTTGTTTTTTTTATGTCCCTGCTGTTGTCCTGTTTCCCTGCTTCAGGCCGTGCGGAAACCGGGCCGGCGGACCGGGCTGCAGATGAGAGAGTTATCCGGGCGATACTGTTCCTGACAGGAGCGCCGGACATCGAAACATTGTCAGAAGAAGAACTCGAAAAATGGTGGGACCTTGCCGAATCCCCGTTGCAGATAAATCTTGTCCCGCTCTCCGTCATCGAAAAATCAGGACTCATGTCAATGTACCAGGCGGCATCGTTTGCTCACTATCGTGCACACAGCGGTGACGTGCTCTCCTATTCGGAACTCGCCTCCATAGACGGATTCGGAGAGAGAGTGGCCGAAGCTCTCGCTCCCTTCATCTCGCTGGAATCATCTGCCCTTCCCGGCCGGAGCTCGGGGCTCAGACGCCGT
This sequence comes from Bacteroides sp. CAG:545, assembly GCA_000432515.1. Lineage (GTDB taxonomy): Bacteria > Bacteroidota > Bacteroidia > Bacteroidales > UBA932 > Cryptobacteroides. Next base: position 9,914 of record HF996044.1, on the reverse strand, counting down.
CCGCGCAATTCATTGTCAGTCAATGTCTCAGAAAAGACTTCACTGGCCGATAAGAAGGCGGATGCAGTATGGGGATGGAACAGCCGTTACCGTATAGAGGCGAGCGGACGGTATGATGCAGGCATGGCGGTCAGGCGCGGATATGATGACCGTGGGGTGTGGCCTACGTCCGTAGCCGGATATTATATGGTATATGGCAGGAAGTCTCCGTGGAAGATGGCGATAGGGGATTACTCCCTGCGGTTCGGACAGGGACTAGCGCTGTGGAACGGATTCAGTATGACCGGAGTTCAGAATGTCCAGTCATTCTGGAAACGTCCTGCCGGACTGTCCACGTCGAGAGCATTGTCACCCTCCTCGAGGCTAAGGGGCATAGCCGCGGAAGTGGATATCGGCAAGTTCGTCGTGACCGTTTTTTCAGCGTCAGGGTGGCTGGCGGAACAGGATTTTTCAGGTGCTTCTGGGAAGAACCGGGGCTGGGATGTGCTTTCAGGAGGCAATGTGGCCTGGCGTTCCAGTCACGGCCAGGTCTCGGCTACTGCTTTCTGCAAGATCGGAAAAATGCCGGCCAAGACTACAGGAAACGGGTTCGCCATAGGGAAATCAGCTTTTCTGTCTCTTTCCAAAGTCTCTGTCGATGCACGGTTCTGTCTGAAGGGAACTGAACTGTTCGCGGAGGCCGCATATGATATATGTGCAGTTAAACCTGCATTGACAGGAGGCGCGATGATTCCTGTCGTTGACAATTGGAATTTGGCGTTTTCCGGTAGATATATCCCCGACGGCTACGATATGGCCTTCTGTGCGCCTGTGAGAACATGGTCAGGCAAAAAAGGTGAAGTCGGGGCATCCTCAGGAGTGAGTTTCAGGGAAATGGGGCTGACTGTGGATTTCGGGATGCGCCAGGACGGAGGCGACAGGCAGTGGAAGGCTCTGCTGTATGTGCCGTGCAAGGCGGGTGATAACGTCTCTATGGTGTTCAGGCTACAGGAACGTCTGAGAAATTACGGGCTGAAAAACAGGACAGATTTCAGAGGTGACCTGAACTGGAAATACGGCTTGTTCGGTACCGCGTTCCGGCTCAATGTGCTGAAAGGCAGGAAGATGGCGGGACTGCTGTATGTGGAGGAAGCGTATTATGGAAGAATCGGTGCGGTGTTCTTGCGTGGCACTGCGTTCATTGCGGACAACTGGGATGACCGGATATATTGCTACGAGAGAGATGCGCCAGGCTCGTTCAATGTTCCTGCATATTACGGCAGGGGCTATACGCTGTCGCTTGTGGCGCGGATGAAATGGCGTTTCCGCAGATCGGCTTTCAAGTCATATCTGCGGGCAGGATGGTCTTCCACACCGTGGAGCGATCCGGGCATGAAAAATTTCCGCCAGTCGAAGGCGGAAGTGAGAGTGCAGCTGATGTATGATTTCTAGTACTCTTTCAGGTAGCGCTGATGGGTAGGCAGAATTTGTCTGTACATTTCCAGCGTGCCTGCAGGAACGAATATCTTTTTCAGCTTCCTGCAGCCGAAGAAAGCATCTTCTCCGATGGCAACCAGACCTGCTGGCAGGGTGATTTCCTTGAGTGATTCGCAGAAGCTGAACGCCTCGGAACCGATGACTTTAAGTCCCTTGTTCAGACGCACTTTTTCAAGTGAAAAACATTCGAAGAAGGCACGTTCTCCGATACTTGTCAGGTTTGCCGGAAATGCGGCGCTACGGAGCTCCCAGCAGCCGTAGAAGGCATTGTCACGGATGGTGAGCAGTGATTTCGGGAACTTTATGCTCGTAATCCACCCGCATTCCTTGAATGCGCCTGCTCCGATATGCTCGACGCTTGGCGGAAGGGTTATCTTGTCCAAAAACGAAACGCGGTCTTCTTCCGGGATGTCGCTGCCCAAGTGGTAGTCCTCAGCCATGTAGTCCTGAAATGAAAAGACATTGTCGCAGATGATCTGCACCCTGTCTCTGACTGTCACTTCGTCCGGGAAGTTCTCCGCGTCCAGAAGTTTGCGGCCGTCAGCGCTGTAACTGCAGTTGAATTCACTGTCCCAGTCATCTGTGGCGAGGTCCTCCGCAGTCGCTTCCGTGCTGACTGCCAATGCTTTCAGAACCTCTTCCGGAAATATGTTTCTTTCGTCTTCTGTCATATGTTTGGGCGGCATACTTTTTAAAAGAAGCTGTTGGCAGCTTTTATCGTTTGCCAATCGCAAATGTAGTGAAATAAATTGCTAAATTCGCACTGCAATGCCAGATTCGGATAAAATATATGTCTCGGTCATACTTCCTCTCCGGTTGGAGTGGGAGCCGGTCTATCGTGTCCCTGAAGAGATTGCCGGAAGCGGTTCTGTCAATGTCGGGGACAGGGTGACAGTGCGTTTTGCGGCACGTCTGTATTCCGGCGTGGTCAGCGCTGTGAATGTGACTCCGGCCGCTCATATAAAGAAAGTGTTTCCGATAGTGTCTCTTGACAAGAATCTGGACCCCGTTTCTGTCAATGAGCTGAAACTCTGGAGGTTTGTCGCTGATTATTATCTCTGCTCGGTCGGTGAGGTTTTCAAGGCGGCCTATCCTGCATTGAAAATCAACTTGGAAGAGTCCAGGGCAAGGGCTGCAGAACGACGTCAGAGAAGCATTGACAAGAAAAAAGAAGCGCTGAAAGCACGCAGGGAGAAGCTGGTGGCGAGTCTGGAGCAGCGTCTTGCGAGGGCTGAGGCTGAAACCGGGCCGAAGGCGAAAGAGCGTCTGGAGGCTTCGGTGCAGCAGATGCGGGAGAGGATAGCGGCATTGACAGAGGCTGTTTCTTCATTGGAAAGCGTCTGGACGCAGGCTGAAGCTGATGTTGAGGCTCCAGCTTCATCCGGCTTTTCGCTGAGCGCGGCACAGAAAGAGGCGTTGACGAGTATCCGGGACGGCTTTTCTTCCGGAAAGCCTGTGCTGCTGGATGGAGTCACGGGGTCCGGCAAGACGGAAATCTACATTTCACTTGCCCTGGATGCGATTTCGAAGGGCAGGAATGTGCTGTATATGGTGCCGGAAATCGCAGTGAGCCGACAGCTGGAAGAGCGTCTGAAACGCATTTTCGGAGATATGCTCCTGACGTTCCACTCCAAGGAGAGCTCCGCGTCTCGCGTGAATGTGGCCGAGGCGATGAAAAGCCGGCAATATGTGGTGCTCGGAACCCGCTCGTCGATATTTCTGCCGCACCATGATCTGGGAGTTGTGATAGTGGATGAGGAACACGATTCCTCTTATAAACAGGACGCGCCGGCTCCGCGTTATAATGGGCGTGACACTGCATTGATGCTGGCCAAGCTGAACCG
>HF996044.1:0-6564 GCA_000432515.1 Bacteroides sp. CAG:545 | reverse complement strand
CTGAACCGCGCTGACGTGGTCTTGGGCTCGGCGACGCCTTCGTTGGAGTCTCTCTATAACTGCAAAACCGGGAAAATGGCATATGTGAAGCTGTCTGAACGGTATTTCGGGGCGGAAGATTCTGATGTGGAAATCATTGACACGATTGCGGAACGCCGGAAACGGGGCATGAAAGGCAGTTTTTCCTACAAGCTCATAGAGCGGATAACTGAGGTGCTTTCTGATGGCGGCCAGATTCTGCTGCTGAGGGCACGCAGGGCATATTCGCCTGCTGTACAATGTGTCAGCTGTGGTGATATTCCGAGATGTCCGCATTGCAATGTGCCGCTCAGCTACCATCGTCAAGAGGGGGTGCTGATGTGTCATTATTGCGGGTGGAGGACTCCGTTTGATGCCAAGTGCGGGAAGTGTGGCGGGGCATTGGAGCCGGTCGGCGCAGGAACTCAGAAAATAGAAGAGGAGGCGGCTGCATTGTTCCCGTCTGCGAGGATTGCCAGGCTGGACAGTGATACTGCATCTGCTGCAGGTCGGGAAAATGAGATTATCAGGGAGTTCTCCCGGAAGAAGATAGATATTCTTGTCGGCACTCAGATTATTGCCAAGGGATTTGATTTCGACGGGTTGTCCATGGTGGCGGTCATCGGTGCGGATTCGCTTGTGGGACAGCAGGATTTCAGGGCAGACGAGCGTTCCGTGCAGCTTCTGGAACAGTTCAGGGGACGTTGCGGAAGGCGTGGAGAGAAGGGCCTTTTCGTGATACAGACTGCCCAGCCTTCCCATCCTGTCTATAGGGTCTTTGCCCGGTCGGATGAGAATGGCGTCGATGTCAAGTCGCTGATGGACAATATGTTGAATGAGCGTTTCCAGTTCGGTTATCCGCCGTTTTCGAGAATCGTGAAGATTATTGTCAAGGATACGGACGAGGGAAGACTGGACAGGATGTCACTCGCATTGGCAGGAGCCTTGCGTTCCCGCTTCGGCGTACCTGTGGCAGGATTTGTGCAGGGGAGCAATGCCGGTATTACGGTTACCGGACCGTTTGCTCCGCCTGTGGACAAGCAGTCGGATTCCTTTATCCGTGATATCAGAGTGAGTTTGAGAAAGGACAAGTCATTGGCTTCCAACAAGTCGGCATTGGCTTCGACGGTTTACTCTTTCGAGGCGCAGTATTCGTATGCCGGTCATGTTGCGCTGGACGTCGATCCGCTGTAGATGGGGAAAAAGTTATCAACAGGTCGGCAGAGGAATGGAATAATTTACTAATTTTGTGAATTGTAGAACAATAACTCGATTTTCAATGGGAAAAGTCATTGCGATAGCTAATCAGAAAGGCGGTGTGGGAAAGACCACGACAGCGATTAACCTTGCCGCTTCATTGGCGGTTCTTGAGAAGAAGGTCCTCGTCATCGACGCGGATCCTCAGGCCAACACTACATCCGGACTGAATTTTTCTCCGGAGGATGACCGCAAAAGGACATTGTACGAAGTGCTGATCGGCAAGATCGGTATTTCTGATGCATTGATACAGACGGAGATAGCAAATCTCCAGATGGTTCCTTCCCATATTAACCTCGTCGGTGTGGAAATCGAGCTTCTTGAGGCTGATGACCGCGAGTCCATAATGAAGAAGGCGATAGCGCCGGTCAAGAATGACTATGACTACATAATCATTGACTGTTCACCTTCATTAGGCCTTATTACGGTGAATTCCCTGACTGCCGCGGATTCTGTGATTATTCCTGTGCAGCCGGAGTTCTTCGCATTGGAGGGTCTGGGCAAACTGCTCCAGACTATCAGGCTTGTGCAGAACGGGGTGAATCCGAAATTGACCATCGAAGGCTTCGTGGTGACGATGTTCGACGGCAGGACCAAGGTCCATACGCAGGTGCTGAATCAGTTGAAGGAACATTTTACGGATATGGTGTTCGATACCATAATCCAGAGAAATATACGTCTGAGCGAGGCTCCGTCGCATGGAAAGCCGATTATCCTGTATGATGTGATGAGCAACGGCACGTCGAACTATTTGAATCTCGCGAAGGAAGTATTGGAGAAAAACGAAAAATCTATAGGCGATGAGCAGTAAACAGAGAGGTTTGGGAAAAGGCCTGAGCGCATTGCTCGGGGATGCTGGGAATCTGGATTCTCTCAGGAGTCCGGTAGGCTATGTGAACAAGGATGTCGTAGGTACTAAGGATCCGCAAGATACAGCGGACGTGTTGCGTATTCCGGTCAATATGATCGAACCGAATCCGTTCCAGCCTCGTATGTCTTTCGATCAGGATTCCCTTCAGGAACTTGCGGCTTCCATCAGGACTTTCGGTCTGATACAGCCGATAACGGTCAGGAAGAAATCCGCAGACAGATACCAGATCATAAGTGGTGAAAGGCGTTTCAAGGCCTGCCAGATTGCAGGTATGGACATGGTTCCTGCCTATATCCGCGATGCCAATGACCAGGGAATGCTGGAAATGGCGATTGTGGAGAATATCCAGAGGGAGAATCTCGACCCGATAGAGGTGGCGATGAGCTACCAGAGGCTTATAGACGAGTGCAGTCTTACTCAGGAGCAGATGGCTGACCGTGTCGGAAAGAAACGCGCATCGGTGACCAACTATCTGAGGTTGCTCAAGCTGCCTGCAAAGGTGCAGCACGACCTGAAGGTGGGGCTGTTGAGTGTCGGTCATGCCAAGGTGCTTCTCGGTCTGGATGATGTGGTTCTGCAGGAGAAGTTGTGCGATTTCGTGATCAAGAACAGCCTTTCAGTGCGTCAGCTCGAGGATAAGATCAAGGAGCTGCAGGCTCAGCAGCAGAATGAGGTCAAGCCTAAGAAGGAAGTGAATCTGCCAGATGAGTATTATCGGGTGCTTGAACATATCGGTAAGTTTTTCGACAAGAGCATCAGTCTGAAGAGGGCTGATTCGGGGAAAGGTACCATGACCATTCATTTCGATTCGGATGACGAAATCCGTCGTTTCCTCAAGGCTCTGGAAGATTCCAATATCTGATTCTGAACGGCCGATGTCAAGACGCATATTCCAGATATCATTATTGCTTGCAATTCTTTTCATTGCATTTCCTGACGGCGCCATGGCTCAGTTCCGTGAAGAGGCGTTCACTCAGAACTACAATGACCAGAATGATACGACCGCACGTGATTCTACGGATGCCGCCTTTACCTTCAAGGAGTTTTTCGGGGGTGTCTCGCATAAGCGTGACTGCCGTATAGGTGTGCTGTTTGCCGGTTCCACTGTCTTTGTGGGAACGCAGCAGATGTATAACAAGCAGTACTGGAAGTTGCCGGTCATCTATGGCGGCATGGCTGCGACNNNNGTGCCGGTCATCTAGGGCGGCAGGGCGGCGACTGCCGGCGCCGGCATATATTATCGCCATAAGTTCAACAAAGAGGGCGGCAATACGAACCGTACCGTCAGCAATTTGTGCTTTCTCGGCACTGGGCTGATATACTGGGGCGCGTTGCTCGACGGTGTATATAACTATAAGAAAGATACTTATCCTCAGGCCGGGAAGGCTACCCTGTATTCGGCGCTTCTTCCGGGACTCGGACAGGCGTACAACGGGGAATACTGGAAGATTCCGATTTATTATACGGGCTTGATGTGCTCGGCGCATTTCCTGGTTACGAACAATACCAATTACCTGAGATACAAGAGGATATATAATCAGGCTACTGCGGTGAATTCTACGTATGACGGACCTGTCTCCGCTTCTACGGCGAAGTATTACCGCGATGTGTTCAGACGCTACAGGGACTATTCCGTGGTGGCGCTGTTGGGCTTCTATCTTCTGCAGATCATTGATGCCAATGTCTTTGCATATATGCAGGACTTTGAGCTGAGTGATGATATTTCCATGAATGTGTCGCCTACGGTCATTTCTCCGGATATGGGTTATGCCATAAATACAGGAGGAGGTTCCGGTGGTATCGGTTCTTATTACGGTGGCGGCCCGAATGCGTTCGGTTTGAGTGTGGGATTCAGGTTCTGATGTGGTTGATGTCTTTTATTCTTTAGATGAAAATGAAAATATATAAAGTTCTGATTGCCGCGTTGGCAGTGTTTTCGGTGTGTCTTGATGGGGATTTGAATGCTCAGGAGACGTCCGGGCGAAAATTGTTCGGAAGGAAGAATCCCACGAAAAAGGAGCTGGTTCAGGAGAATCAGAGGATGAGGTCAATGATAGATTCTCTTATGCTGGAGCTGCAGGCGCTGGAGGATACGGCTTACGTGGAAGAGGAATATGTGGAAGAGGGCAAGTCCTATTCGTTGCTTGACGGCGTGGCTCCTGAGACTTATTCTCAAGAAGTTACTGACAGCCTCCTGAATATCTGGTATCTTCACAGGCAGACCAAGAACTGTGTGGAAGGCGTCTTCGATATGGATTCTGTCCATTTTACTTCCAATGTCCCGGACAAGGTGCTGCTGGAGCGTCTCTCCAAGATGAATTCGTATATCACATTGCCTTTCAATGAGACTGTGAAGAACTACATGCTTCTCTATGCGGAGAAGATGCCGACCAAGATGGCCCACATGCTGGCTCTGGCAAGTTACTATTTCCCGATATTTGAGGAGACATTGTCCAGGTACGGGATGCCGATTGAACTGAAATATATGGCGGTAATTGAGTCTGCGCTCAATCCTGTGGCGGTTTCAAGGGCCGGTGCGAAGGGTATGTGGCAGTTCATGTACACGACGGCAAGAAACTATGGTCTGGAGATAAATTCGTATGTGGACGAGCGTCTGGACCCGTTCAAGGCGGTGGATGCGGCTGCGAGGTATATGTATGATTCCTACAGGATATTCGGTGACTGGAATTTGGCGATTTCATCGTACAACTGTGGTGCCGGCAATGTGAACAAAGCGATAAAGCGCTGTGGCGGCAACAAGGATTTCTGGTCGGTGTATGAGTATCTTCCTCGTGAGACGAGGGGATATGTTCCGGCATTCGTGGGCGCCATGTATGCGTTTACATATTACAAAGAGCATGGCATTACGCCTGATCCGGTGCAGATGCCGGCACATCTGGATACTTTCCAGATCAGCAGGATGCTTCATTTCCAGCAGATTCAGGACCTGACCGGCATTTCTGTCCAGGAACTCCGTGACTTGAATCCGCAGTATGTGCACGACATCATTCCTGGTAACATGAAGACCTATATTCTCCGCCTGCCTTTCAAGTATTCGGGGAAGTTCATCGAGGTTGAGGATTCTGTATATACCCACAGGGCCAAGGAACTGTTCAATCCTACTACGCTTCAGAATATCGCTTCTTCAAGTAACGGCAACCGTATTACATACAGAGTGAAGAAAGGTGACTATTTGGGCAGGATTGCTTCAAGATATCACGTATCCGTAGCTCAGCTCAAGAAATGGAATCATCTGAGGAGCAATAACCTGCGCGTCGGCCAGATTCTGGTGATCTACGGCAGGGGAGGCGGCCCTGTCTCAAATGCAGGTTCAGCGGCAGCGAAGTCGTCTGCCGGAACATCAGCGAAGTCCAATGTGTCTGGTTCGGCTAGTGCTTCTGGCTCCAAGTCGGGTTCATCGACTGCCTCTAAGTCTGGTTCGTCAGGTGTAGTAGGTGACTCTGGTTCAAAGGCCGCATCGTCTGGCGCCGGCTCAGCGAAGTCCCGCTCTGCGGGGACCAAGGCCGCATCATCCGCAGCCGCTGCGGGCTCCTACACCATCTATACGGTGAAGGCCGGTGATACGCTCTACAGCATCGCCAAAGCGTATCCTGGAGTGAGTGCGAACGACATTATGAAGTTCAATGGTATTTCGACCAATATAAGGCCAGGAATGAAGATAAAAATTCCTAAACGGTAGCGTCTGCGTATCTTCTTGCAGTTCAATGTTTTCAGTCTTGGATGTGAAAATATTGATGAAAAATAGGCCAAAAAGTGCAAAATAAATTTGCAGTGTAAGGAAAAATACCTATCTTTGCAATCCCAAACGAAACGAGCAGCACTTCAGTTGCCGATTTCAGAAAGGAAAAATAATGGTGCCATAGCTCAGTTGGTAGAGCAAAGGACTGAAAATCCTTGTGTCCCTAGTTCGATTCTCGGTGGCACCACACGAAAAACAGGGAGTTACAGAAATGTAGCTCCCTGAATTATTTGTCCGTCAAGCGTATGCTTTCTCTAAGAACCGCGGGTCAGGGGGAAAACCATGTGTTTAGGATAACTAAAAAGTATGTGGCTTTTACGGAATAAGGATGCAAGGGTCAGCCTGCGGTCCCGTATGCAAAAGGCGTTTTTTTGCTTACAAGATTTCAATCACGGGGGCAAAAAGGCCTGATTTGCCCCCGTGGCCGTTCAAAAATAGCTTGACGTGTGCAGAAAGGCCGTATTTGCACACGTGAATTCAATGACGTGAACAAAAGCGGCGATTTTGCCCCCGTGGCTTGACGCATGAGAAGTATCATTGCTGGCTTGTCACAATTGGTACTATTGCGAGCTTCGATGTGCTCTTCTGACCTGTGTCACGCCGACAGGCAGTCTGTCTCGGCGGAACTCACTCCGCGTTGCTCCGTTCGGCCCTCCTA
>HF996043.1:85709-97521 GCA_000432515.1 Bacteroides sp. CAG:545 | reverse complement strand
CAAAGAAGCTGACCTTTTGGGTCAGCCTCCAATTTCCTTTTTTATAGTGCCACGCACAGCGATAGTAGACAATGCGCGCACTTCTTTGCAAATATAAGACTTATTTTAATCCCACACAAATTTTATACGAAATTCATGTCAAATCCAGATACGTCATTAAGGACTTCTGCTACCGTATCATTCTCCACTCCATCCAAAAGGTCAGAAAGCCTTTGGCAAAATTCGTTGCACCTGTGCTGAGAAATCTGCTTCAAGAAAAACTCAACAATCTTGATGGAACCGATAATATTGCTGTTAGTAAACGAATTGAGCCGCCCTGCAGGGCCTGATTTCAAAGGAATAGCCAATTTCATATCAAACAAGACATCTCCATGAGCACACTGATTTCTCAAATATCGTATAGCGTTGAAATAACTCGTGAAGATAGTCAGTTTATCAACATTATAGTGCTTTGATATGGCCGATTGAACATCTTTGTCCGTTATGCTCAAAAACAACTGATACACTGCGCCAAACGTCATATGTTCAACAGTTTTCCAAGCTGGTGCATATTTTTCTCCAGGATACTTTTTATGATGATCCGCAATGACAGGATGCTTTTTGAACTGCTCAGTATAAATGCTGATGTCGAAAGAATTAACAAACTCAGCATCCATTATCCCCTCATTGACAAACCAATAGGGATTATCCTTGTAAACATTTGACACATAGTAAGTGATATATGTTCTCAAGTTTATCTCTATACGAGTAAGATATCTTAAGAGCAACATCCTTAAATCCGAGTCAAAGTAGTACAAGTCCAATGCATCCTCAAAACGAGTTGAAGCCTTGAGTTTATGAGTTCTGTCTTTTTTGCTGGGATAAGTCAACTCGTACGGAAACAGATACGAACCAAAGCGATAGTAGCCAACATCCAGCAACACCTCCTTTGCTTTCGCCTCATCCGAGATTATTAAACCTCTGTCTTTCAATTTCTGTATCTGCTCCTCGATGGTTGTGGCAAACTTCATAGCTTTCTCCCCCTCCAATCTTGAAATGATACCGTAACGGTTACTTGATTCCGTATTTCTTGAGGATTTTGAGGATCGGTTTTCTGATGGATTCAGCCCAGAGGGTGTAGCCGTGGTCACCAGGGTGAACGCCATCTACGCTGCTGTCGTGAGCAGGATCTGTGGCATTTGTAGTCGTCACATAATACACGTCAGGATATTTCTTGACAGCGATTTTCATCAGGCTGTCAGCCATATCCATCTTTGCCTGCTCTGCCTTGTCATTGGAAAGGTCGAAATTTCTCTTCTCCCTGTAGATGGTATGCTGGAAAATGAGCGGCTTGCCAGGATGTGCAGCATTGAGTTTCTCAATGAACGGGAACAGTCTTTCCTTTATCATTTCCGGTGTCGGATTCGAGAATGCGTCGAAGATGAATGCTTCAGCATCAGCATCCACGAGAGCATCAGCAAAATATGACTGAAGCTTGCAGTTTCCTGAGCAGGCGATGCTGAGAAGCTGGATACCGGTCATTCTTGTAAACTGAGCCGGATAGGTCATGCCCGGTCTGGAAGTGCTGGTTCCGTGAGTATAGCTTGAGCCGAAGATACCCACACGGTGACGGAACGGAGCCTCGCCCTTAGTTATTGTAGCGCCTTCCTGCACACCGATCTTTATGGAATTCTCCTCACTGAAGAGCGGAATATACAGCAGACATTCCTTCTCGTCGGCATTCATATTCTTGATAAGCACGTGGTTGTAGCCCTCTTCTTTGCCGATAGGTGCACAACCTGCCGCAGCCCAAAGCCACTTGCCGTCTTTCTTTATATAGAGATCATATCCGTGTGAAGAATAGTCGCCGGTATTGGTCTTGTTGTCCAGATAACCGAATTCAGTCTTTACAGAAATGGTAGTGGAGTTCGTGTTGAACACAACAGCGATACCTGAAGACTGGCGGACCTGAAGATTTTCATACTTGGTAAATCCCTTATGCTTTACCGTATCGATACGGTGATATGGGTTCGGAGTGTCAGGGAAAAGTTTACCGATCAATGTAAGATCAGAAGCCTCTGTAAATGTGTACTTTACCTTTTTTGGTGTCTGGGCCTGAGCCAATGTGGCAATACCCAATAGTGTTGCGACCAATGCCGCAGAAAGAACGTGGTTTTTCATTATACTAATTAGTTTATGTCCGCTTTCGCAACTTTCATTGACCGGCCCCGCCGACATGAAAGCAAACACAAAATTAGGGATTTTAGCCTTTTCCGCAAGAAAACTTATTGTATTTCTGTGCAAAAAGCATATATTTACATCCACTCTTCCACAAGTAACCCACTAAGACAGAGTCTATTATGAAAAACATGACAAAAATATTCCTTAGCATTGTCCTAATACTGATTCTGCCGGCAATGATTTACGGGCAAGAACTCGAGAAGGCAGTGCATATCGACGTGGAGGGGATTGAACCTGGCGCGAGAATCACTTATTCTGAGTTCGTGTCCAGATTCGGAAAACCGGACAGTTATAAAAAATACGAATCGGAATTTGGGCTTTCAGAGAGATATATTGTAGGAAAAAACAAGTTTTCCTGTGAAGAAAATGGAATTCTCTACAACTTTCGCCTGCACGACAACAGATTCCGCGCATTGACAACATACATGGACGGTGGCGTCCGGGTAGGAGACCCTTTCAGCAAACTGGATTTTCTGAAACCGGACCTTGTAAGAAAATACGATGACGGTTCGGCCCAATACGTCCTTTTTGAGAAAATCTCGGACTACAAACTGATCGTCTTCGTCAAGGACAGCATCATCATTTCAATTGTTTTCAATGCTCCGTTATAAACGAGCTCCAAAGCACCATTTTGCTGAATTCGCTGAGTTTTTGTAATTTTGCTGGGCAAATGCAGGGTCAATGTGCCGTGCAGGAATGCAAGCTTCTGATGAGCCTATATTCTTATTTCAGGATCAGCAAGCCGTCCAAAGAAAAGGTTGCGGATAAAGATGCGGACAGCGTCTATATTAAACTTAGAAATCAGACGTTCTGGGGTGCCACTGTTGCATATAGCTTGTACTATGTGTGCAGAATGACGCTCAGCGTAGTCAAACAGCCACTCATAGACGAAGGCGTTCTGACAGCCGGGCAGCTCGGCCTTGTAGGCTCAGCCCTTCTGCTCATCTATGCCGTAGGCAAATTCACCAACGGATTCATCGCCGACTACTGCAACATCCGCCGTTTCATGGCCACCGGACTTTTCGTGTCCGCAGTCGCCAACCTTCTGATGGGCATCTTCGGATTCACACAGACATTGACAGGAACCATCGGCGCGGTGACTTTCGTCGCATTCTTCATCCTGTGGGGCTTCAACGGATGGGCTCAGTCGATGGGGGCGCCTCCGGGCATCATCACCCTCTCCAGATGGTTTCCCCTCGCGAAAAGAGGAACCTATTACAGCATCTTCAGCGCCAGTCCATACCTCGGCAAATTCCTGACCTTCATATTGACAGGAGTCATCGTCGGCCTGTGGGGCTGGAAATGGGGCTTCATCTTCGCCGCTGCAGCAGGTGTGGCAGGAGGCCTGATAGTGCTGTTCTTCGTGTCGGATACTCCTGAGAGCAAGGGACTTCCGTCAGTGCAGCAACTCTCCGGAGAGAAGCCGAGAAAGGAAGATTCAATGCCTACCCGAACTCTGCAGAAAATCGTGCTGAGACATCCCGGAATATGGATTATCGCCATATCCAGCGCATTCGTATATATCACCCAATACGCCATAAGCGGATGGGGCGTGCTGTTCCTGCAGAAAGCCAGAGGGTTCTCTCTCCCGTCCGCCACACAGATCATCGCATTCTCCGAAGCATTCGGCGTGGCCGGAACTGTTTTCGCAGGCTGGCTATCAGATAAAGTATTCAAAGGGAACAGGGTCAAGCCGGTGGTGCTGTCAGGCATCCTCTGCCTTGTTTCATTGGCATTGTTCCTCTTCACCAGGGGCGGCTACGTGATGAACATCATCTACGTCTCGTTCTTCAGCCTGTTCATCGGCGTGCTTTACTGCATCGTGGCAGGCCTGATGGCAGTGGACATTGTCCCGAGAAAAGCCACAGGCGCAGCACTCGGCATCGTGGGAATATCAAGCTATGTAGCGGCAGGGCTGCAGGATATCGTCAGCGGCTACCTCATTGAGGGCTGCCAGACAGCTTCAGACGTGTACAACTTCACCCCGGCAGCCATATTCTGGCTGGGAGCCTGCCTGCTGTCATTCATCTTGCCGGTCTTCGGATGGAACCGCATGAAAATCCGCATCGGAGACGACCAGACCGCAGTTTAGGTCAATGCCGACCGAATCCCACCTTTATTTCCTGTAAATCAATGCGGTAGCCCATACTGCGCACCCCTCTCCCCTACCTACGAACCCGAGCCGTTCCGTAGTCGTCGCCTTCACGGAAACGCAGTCCGTCGGCACATCCAGAATAGGGGCCAATGTCTCCCGCATCTGAGGAACATATTTGCCGATTTTAGGCCGTTGCAATGCAATGGTAACATCCACATTGCCAATGACATAGCCCTGTCCCTTCACAAGTGACACGACCTTGGCTAGCAACATCTTGCTGTCCGCCCCCTTCCATTCCTCTGAAGTGTCCGGAAAATGATGTCCTATGTCGCCGAGCGCAAGACATCCCAAAAGAGCATCGCACAATGCGTGGATGGCCACATCGCCGTCCGAATGTGCCACAAAACCGCAGTCAGAATCTATTTTCACGCCGCCTATCCACATCGGCAGGCCCTGGGCAATCTGATGGACGTCGTATCCGTTGCCGACCTTGAAAGGGAAAACCATATCAGTCATAATGAGTCAAGTCAATATTATAGACAAAAGTAAAGAATTTATATTAAATTTGCTTACAAGTAGTTTTCCGATTCGACTTCGGGAACAGTATAAACTTATTGATTATGGCAAATTTCGGTTGGTTCGGTGACAGCGAGCATAGGGTTTTCGACTATAAACCAATATATTACAACAAGGAAAAGGACGAACTCAAGCAGAAGTTCGGAAAGGTGGACGGCTCCATGGAAAAGGAAAATGGAGAATACGTCCCGGGAACATATCTCCGGGGCTCCTTCCGTGACGGTCCCAAAAAGAGGTCATCGAACAAGGCCCAGAAAATCATCACGCTCATAGGACTGCTGCTCTTCGCCATCGTGATGATCTACATAACCAAATTCTATTCATTGCTATAATCACCACGATTTTTCCGGACATGGCGCTCCGGAAACAATGATAGTGTAATTTTATGGATATCAAGATATTACCAAGCAATATCGCTAACATGATAGCGGCCGGAGAGGTCGTTCAGCGTCCGTCTTCAGCAGTCAAGGAACTGATGGAGAATGCAGTGGATGCAGGAGCGGACCAGATAACGGTGATATTGACAGATGCCGGAAGGACATTGATACAAGTCATTGACAATGGCTGCGGAATGACTCCTGACGAGGCTGTGCTGTGCTTCGAGAGGCACGCCACCTCCAAGATTTCCACCGCGGAGGACCTGATGGACATCACCACTTTCGGCTTCAGGGGCGAGGCATTGGCCTCCATCGCAGCCGTTTCGGAAGTCACGCTAAAGACCAGGCGGGCGGAAGACGAGGTCGGCTGCCAGGTCGAATTCGCCGACTCCAGACATATCTCCACCACAGAAGTCTCCACACCTGCAGGAACCAGCATTGCCGTAAGAAATCTATTCTACAATGTGCCTGCACGGAGAAAATTCCTCAAATCGGACAACGTGGAACTGAAACATATCACGGAAGAATTCATCCGCGTGGCACTCACCCGGTCCGGAATAGGCTTCCGTCTGATGAACAACGGCAAGGACCTCTACGTGCTCAAGCCGGCCAAGTCATTGAAATTCAGGATACAGGACCTATTGGGCAACCATATCGTCAGCCAAGTCGTGGACCTGAGTGCCGACACGTCCATAGTCAATATCCGCGGCTACGTCGGAAGACCGGACCTCGCCAAGAAGGCACTCGGGAACCAGTTCTTCTTCATAAACGGACGATATTTCCGGAGCCCGTACCTGCACAAGGCGGTGATGAACGCGTACGAGAACATGCTGCCACAGGGCACCACCCCGTCATATTTCATATACTTGGAAACCGACCCGCACGACATAGACGTAAACATCAGCCCGACCAAGACTGAGGTGAAATTCGCCGACGACAGCGTCATATTCCAGACATTGTACGCCTGCGTAAAAGAAGCATTGGGCCGTAACTCCTTCGGAGCAAGCATCGACTTCGACACCGCAGGAATGCCGGAAATGCCCGTATTCAGCAACGACTTCGACAAATACCGCCCGGAAGTCAGCACCCCTGAGGCCGGAACCGATCCGGGCTACAACCCTTTCGACCTCTCCCCTGCCGGTTCCTACGATGCACCGGCTGCCGCACAAGACTTTTCCGGACCGATGTCAGGATCAATGCCGGGATCATCAATGTCCGGTTCAATGAAAGATTACGTCCCGAGTCCCAAATCGAAGGCTGCGGGACTGGATTTCCCCCTTCCGGACTATACCGGAGCAGGAAGTCCTTCAAGTGCTGTGGACAGACGTGACGATTACGGAAAACTCTTCGACGAAAGGTACATTGCCCAGCCTAACATATTGATAATCCAGCACAAATATATAGTTTCACCCGTCAAGTCAGGCCTGCTGGTAATCAATATCAGACGAGCAAAAGAGAGGATACTTTTCGAGAAGTTCCTCAGAGCCCTGAGCGGAGGAGAACACGTGAGCCAATGCGCATTGTTCCCCGTACAGGTAACTGTAGGCGTGGACAACAGGCTGATCTTCGACGAGCATGCTGAGCTTCTGCGCACACTTGGCTTCGACATAACCCCGTTCGGGGCCGACTCCATCGTGGTAAACGGCATGCCGGAGGGCTTCCAGGTGGACCAGAGCAGCGTAGAATCCGCAATGGCGGACATACTCATAGCATTGACAGAAAACCATACGACGCTCGCCGGAATGATGGAATCCACTATGGCTGAGAAATTTGCAAGATTCGGAGCAGCGGAAGGACGACCTGTGGAGTCCCCTTCGGAAGCGCGGAGCCTGATGGACGCGCTGTTCGCCTGCTCGAATTCGGAATACACGAACAACGGTCACAAGACCATGTCGATAATATCCACGGATGAATTAGAGAAACTGTTTTAAAGACAATGGGTTACGAATACAATGAATACAACAGCGGTAGAGGAGGCTTTCTCTCCTCAATTCCGCCTGTAACGAAGAACATCGTCGCAATCAACATACTTGTTTTCATCGCCACTCTCATCAATGAGAATTTCATGGTGGTGAACTTCGCCATGTTCTATCCGGCTTCGCCGTTCTTCAAGCCGTGGCAGATCCTGACGCACATGTTCATGCACGGCGGATTCTGGCACATATTCTTCAATATGTACACGCTGCTGATGTTCGGCATCATCCTGGAAAGGGCATTGGGCTCCAAGAAGTTCCTGATTTTCTATTTCGTGACAGGCTTGGGCGCAGCGGCCCTGCATACCGGCGTGGAATGGATACAGGCCCAGTATTTTCTTTCAGCAGGCGCTGCCGTGAACTACCACAACCTTCTGATGACACCTACTTTAGGTGCATCCGGAGCCATCTACGGAGTACTTATCGGCTACGCCATGTGCTACCCTGACTCCAGACTGACACTTCTGTTCCCGCCTGTAACATTGACAGCCAAATGGTTCGTGATCATTTTCGCAGGCATTGAACTGTTCACCGGCATAAGCGGATTCCAGGACGGAGTAGCCCATTTCGCCCACCTCGGCGGAATGCTCTTCGGCTGGCTGCTGATCAGATGGTGGAGAAAGAAAGGCGAATTTTACTATTAGGAACGACTTACGATGACAAGAAAGAAGAAAAGACGCAATCTGTTCTTCGGAATAACGTCGCGGACATTGATGACAATATCCGCAGTCCTTCTTCTTGTCAGTTCATTCTCGTATTTCATAAATCCGGCAAGCGCCTGGTTCATGACCATATTCGGCCTGCTGTACCCACTTCTGCTGGTCGGAAACGTACTTCTGCTGTGCTGGGCACTTTTCAGATGGTCCAACGCAGCCTTCATTCCGATCGCCGCCCTGCTGCCGACATTCATCATGGCCGGCAACTTCTACCAGTTCCCGAAAAAAGAAGACGCCCAGGTCAATGCGACAGACGGCATCAGAATCATATCGTACAATGTAGGGCGCTTCAGCCTGCCGCAACCCGGTGAAAAACTCTCCAGAAAAGAATGCGCCGACTCGGTAATTGCTTTTCTGAAGAACGAAGACGCGGACATCATCTGCCTGCAGGAATTCTACACGAGAGACCCACAGAAGATTATGGCCTACCTTTCCGACAAAATGAAAGGCTACGACATAAAGTATTATGTCAATGTCACTGACAACGGATGTTACGGAAACGTGACTCTCAGCCGGTTCCCGGCCTTTGACAAGGGAAAAATCGACTTCGAGCACAGTTCAAACCTCGCATTGTACTCTGACTACATGCTGAATGGAGAACCTTTCAGGATATACAACTGCCATTTCGAGAGCTACAACATATCATTGTCCCGACTTGCCTCGTCTCTGGAAAAAGACTACAGGCAGACAGTCAAGGACACGGAGGCGAAAATGAAGAAGTCCATTGCCCGGAGACCGCGACAGGTGGACCAGGTTCTGAAAGACATCGAGAACTGCCCGGAACAAACCATCGTGACCGGCGACTTCAACGACACACCTATGTCATACACCTACTGGCGTCTCAGCCGTAAGCGCAAGGATACGTTCAAGGAAGCCGGAACAGGATTCGGGGCCACATTCTCCAAACTCAGACCCCTGCTGAGAATCGACTACATCCTCGTTCCAGAAAAATGCAAAGTACTAAGTCACAATATCATACACAAGCGGTTCTCAGATCACTATCCGATAGAATCCGTAATCAGCATAAACAATACAGACAATGAAAGACATTAAAGAAATCATTTCTGAAACACTCGACGTGCTCAAGAAGGGAGGAGTGATACTCTATCCTACAGATACCGTCTGGGGACTCGGCTGCGATGCCACCAACCCGGAAGCAGTAGCTAAAATATACGAAATCAAACACCGCTCCGACAGCAAGGCCCTGGTGCTTTTAGCTTCGGATATGGATATGATATGCAGATTCGTAAAAGAGATTCCGGATATCGCAGTTCAGCTCGTGGAGGTCAATGACAGGCCTATGACCATAATCTATCCTGGAGCCATCCACGGAAAGGCCCCGGCTGAAGGACAGAAGGCTGAGGCGAACTGGCACTTCCTCGCCTACAACGCTGTGGCTGAGGACGATACGGTCGGCATCCGCATCCCTGACATGGACTTCTGCAAGAACCTGATATACAAGCTCGGACGACCGATCGTATCCACTTCCGCGAACATTTCCGGAGAACCTTCTCCGCACAAATTCGCAGACATACCGGAGGAAATAAAATCAGCAGTGGACTACATCGTGGAACCTAAGCTGGAAAAAGGCGCCACCGGCCAGGCATCACAGATATTGAAAGTGGGACTTGACGGAGAAATCGTGATAATCAGAGAGTAACATGGAAATTTTCTGGACCGGTGACATATCCGACGGCCTCTGCAGACTGTCCGAAGAAGAATCCGGGCACTGCGTAAGGGTACTCAGACACAGAGTCGGAGACCACCTCTGCATAATAGACGGAAGAGGGACAATGTACGACTGCTCCCTCATATCCGATTCCCCGAAAGGTGCAGTCGCCAAGATTGACGGCACCACCGCGAACTGGGGAGGGCATCCGTACAACCTCACAATGGCAGTCTGCCCGACCAAGAACATTGACCGGTATGAGTGGTTCGCCGAAAAGGCGACCGAATTCGGCATTGACCGGATAGTTCCCGTCATAGGGGAACATTCAGAGAGACGGATCGTGAAAAGCGAGCGCCTGGGCAGAATCCTGCTCTCGGCCACGAAGCAGTCGCTCAAGGCATCAATACCGGAACTCTCAGAGACTCAGTCGGTTAAAGAATTCATAGAGAATACGGCCGAGACGGATGCACTGAAACTTATCGGCTGGTGTTTCGAGGACATTGAAAAAAGATGCTCGATCAGGACGGCCCTGGAGGGCTATCAGGGCAGAGATGTGATAGTGCTCATCGGACCGGAAGGCGACTTCTCGAAAGAAGAAGCCGAGGCTGCCGTAAAAGCAGGATACATACCCATACAAATCGGAGATTCCAGACTCAGAACAGAGACAGCAGCACTTGCGGCTGTGTCAATGACTTATTATAAATACCTGTAGCTTATGAAACGATACCTCTCGCTCGACATCCTCAGAGGCATAACGGTAGCCTTCATGTGCGTGGTGAACAACCCCGGTTCGTGGGGCAAGATCTTCGCACCGCTGAGACATGCTCCGTGGAGCGGATGCACGCCTACTGACCTCGTATATCCATTCTTCATTTTCTGTATGGGAGTGGCGATGGCTTTCTCTTTCCGCAAATATGACGGACTGCACAAAGACGGAGTCAAAAAGGTGATATACAGAGGATTGGCCTTATTTGGAATCGGCTTTCTCATAGGCGCTTACCCATTCTTCCCTACATCGCCGCACGATCCGGCAGCGTCCTTCGGAGAGAACTGGCTGTACTGGATAGGGCACCGCAGAATCTTCGGCGTGCTGCAGCGTATCGGAATGGCATATCTGATAGCCGGACTTCTCGCCCTGTGGCTGAGGAAACCGGGAAAGATAATGGTCGCCATAGTCATTCTGATGACCATCCACACTGCCGTTCTCGTGGCATTTGGGGATGCAGGAAGTCCATTCTCACTCGAAGGCAACATTTCAGGAAAGATAGATACCGCACTGGTGGGCTCACAGCATGTATATCACGGCTACCGGCTGGATTCCGGAGCGCGTGCCGATTTCGACCCGGAAGGTCTTCTCGGAAGTCTTACGGCAGCCTGCTCCGCATTGCTGGGCTATCTCGTGGGATTCCTTATCTGCACGGCCGACAAGCGGCATGCTGAAAACCCGTCAGACACCACCTGCGCCCCGTCATTCACGGTCAGCAGAATCTTCGTCTATGGCGCGGCAGCCCTTGCCCTGTCACAGGTCCTCAGCATCTGGATTCCTGTGAACAAGCCTCTCTGGACCGCTTCCTACGTGTTCTATGCCGGCGGCTGGGCAATGCTATCTCTCGCATTCCTCATCTTCGTCGTGGACATCCGGGGCTACGGCAAGGTCTTCAAGCCGTTCAGCATCATGGGCACCAACGCATTGGCCGCATTCGTGCTTTCGGCAGTGATAGTCAAGACATATTCGATGTTCGGTTTCAGACCATCTGCCTGGTTCGGGGCCAATGAGTATCTCTCGCTCTGCTGGGCGCTCATCTTCGCAACCACGATTTTCCTGTGCCAGTGGCTGATGTACAGGAAGAACATAATCATAAAGTTATAGGTCAATGTTCATAGGCATAATTTCAGACACTCACGGGGTCTTCAGCGACGAATTCAAGGAGTTCCTGAGCCCTGTGGACGAAATATGGCATGCCGGAGATTTCGGCGGCAGCATAAACTTCGCAGACTCGATAGCCGCATTCAAGCCGCTCAAGGGAGTTTACGGAAATTGTGACGGGCAGGACATCAGGCTCGTTTATCCTGAATATCAATGTTTTGAATGTGAGGGGACAAGGGTTCTGATGATGCATATCGGAGGACGTCCTGGCAAATATGATTTCAAGGCAAGGGAACTGATCGGAAGATACTCGCCAGAC
>HF996043.1:20163-85689 GCA_000432515.1 Bacteroides sp. CAG:545 | reverse complement strand
TCGGAAGATACTCGCCAGACATATTCGTCTGCGGACATTCACACATCCTCATGGTCAAGAACGACCCGAAGGCAGGGCTTCTCTACATAAATCCGGGAGCTTGCGGACTTCAGGGATGGCAGGTGGAGCGGACGGCATTGAGAGTCCACATTGACGAGGGAAAAATCCACGACATGGAGCTTTTTCGGGTGCCGAGAAACGGGTGAACTTACGGATTGTAACGTTACAAAAAGCCTAATAGCGAAAGAATTACGCCCTTCTGACAAAAAAAATACGATTTTTCTTTGCAATTATTAAAAATGTACGTACTTTCGCGCCAATAAAAGTTATGTTTAACTAGTTAAAGGTTTAGAGCCATGAAAAAGGTATTTATGTCTTTGGCAGTTGTTGCTATGGTAGTTGCAGCTGCATCTTGCGGTAACAACGCTGCTAAGAAAGCTGAGGAAGCTGCTCAGGCAAAAGCTGACAGCGTAAGAGTAGCTGACAGCCTCGCTGCCGCTGCTGCTGCAGCTGACACAACATGCTGCTGCGCTGACAGCAACGCTGTTGTAGCTGAGTAATTCAGCTTGTACCCCGTGCGTCCAAACGGGCGCAACAAGAATTGCGGTACCTTGAGGTAACTCAGGATGCTGCTTTTTTTGTGCCTTGTCGTAAGGATTACTATCTTTACGGAGCGAAAAAAGTAGTCTGATATGGGAACAAAGGAGAAGACAGTATGGTTCTGCACCAATTGCGGAAATGAAAGCCCCAAATGGATGGGGCGTTGCCCTGCCTGCGGAGAATGGAACACGATGGCGGAACAGACCGTAGTCACAGGAAAGCCGTCAAGAAACAGCAGCATCTCATCTTCCGCATCGGCTTCCGGCAACAGGCCGCTGCATCTGAGAGACATTGACGCATCTGCCGAGAACAGGCTGTCACTTGGATTGACCGAAGTTGACAGACTCCTGGGCGGAGGCATCGTGAAAGGCTCACTGGTGCTGATCGGCGGCGAACCAGGCATCGGAAAATCCACGTTGTCACTTCAGATTCCTCTTGGCTCTCCCGGTCTCAAGACGCTTTACGTCTCGGGCGAGGAAAGCGCGAGACAGGTCAAGATGCGTGCGGACAGACTTGGCGGAGACAACTCCAACTGCTTCATTTTCAGCGAGACAGACATAAACAACATCATTGCCCAGGCTGATGCGCTGAAGCCTGACCTGATGGTTGTGGACTCGGTGCAGACGATGTTTTCGCCCAATGTGGATTCATCTGCCGGTTCGGTCACCCAGATCAAGGAAGTGACGGCCATCCTTCTGCATTTCGCCAAGATGTCCGGCATTCCTGTCATACTGATCGGCCACATCACCAAAGACGGCTACATCGCAGGACCTAAGATTCTGGAACATATCGTGGACGTGGTTCTCCAGTTCGAGGGTGACAACAAAGGCTCATACCGCCTGCTCAGAAGCATCAAGAACAGATTCGGCTCCACCTCGGAACTGGCCGTCTTCGAAATGACCGGCAAGGGACTGCGGGAAGTCACCAATCCTTCTGAAATGCTTATTCCGATGCACGAGGAAGGCCTGAGCGGAGCAGCCATCTGCGCAATGCTGGACGGCCTCAGACCATTCCTTTTCGAGGTACAGGCTCTTGTCAGCACTGCCGCTTACGGCACGGCTCAGCGGTCTGCTACAGGTTTCGACGTAAGGCGTCTGAATATGCTGCTTGCGGTACTTGAAAAGAGGGCCGGGTTCAAGCTCAACATGAAAGACGTGTTCCTGAATATGGCCGGAGGACTTAGAGTCACCGACCCGGCATGCGACCTTGCCGTGGTATGCGCCGTGCTGTCCTCAAACTTCGATTTCGCCATTCCTGCCAACGTATGTTTTGCCGGAGAGGTGGGACTGAGCGGAGAAATCAGGCCGGTGAACCAGACGGACAGGCGTATCACCGAGGCTTCACGGTTAGGATTCAGGAAGATCTACATTTCCGCTTTCAGCCAGACTGAGGGTGCTGCCGCAAAAGGCATTGAAATCGTGAAGGTAGCCGACATCCCTGCACTTGTGCGCAAACTCTTCAAAAACGAATAGAACAAAAGAATCAATAGTATGAAAACCAAACATCTGGATAGATTTTCCATTCTTATAGCCATTGTAGTCTCTGCATTGACAATAAGCATAATGTCCCTGACAAGCAGGATGGAGAGAGAAAATGACAATCAGCAGGAGGAGGCCGCAAGCCTCACATTCGAGGCTGATTCGACCATCGCAACTCCTGCTGATTCAACTGCTGTTCAGCCACTTGCAGATTCATTGTCCGTATTGGCTGAATAATCTGACAGAGCCTCCGGTTATTTTCCTGCGAGGTGCTTTTCCCAAGCCCAAGCGGCTGCCAAAGTCTGCTCGACTGTGCGCTCAGCTTTCCATCCGAGCTTCTTGTTGGCCAATGACGGGTCTGCCCAGATGGCAGTGACGTCACCGGCACGACGAGGAGCGAATTTGTGATTTACCTTCACTCCATTTACCTTCTCAAAAGCATTGACAAGTTCAAGCACTGAAACAGGGCGGCCGGTTCCGACATTGAAGATTTCATAGTCCTCCTCCATCTTGCCGTCGAGCATTCTTGCCACTGCATATACGTGGGCTTTTGCGAGGTCCACGATGTCGATATAGTCACGCTGGCAAGTGCCGTCAGGTGTCGGATAGTCGTTTCCGAAGATGCTCAGGCACTCGCGTTTTCCGATAGCCGTCTGTGTGATATAAGGGACAAGATTGTTAGGCACGCCTCTCGGAAGTTCTCCGATCAATGCAGATGGATGCGCTCCGATAGGGTTGAAGTATCTGAGTGCTATTCCCTTGATACAGCCCTCTTTATGAACGCCAGGGGTAACTTCGCTGCCATATCTTGCATAAGCCTTTACGGAGTCGCGGAGGATGTCTTCGCAGATCTGTTTTGTGTTTCCGTAAGGGGAAGTCGCCGGCTGTCTTGGAGACTTCTCTGTAACAGGAAGTTCATCCGGCTCACCGTAAACTGTAGCTGATGATGAGAACAGCACATTGCATCCGCCGTGGGTGCGGGCAGCTTCGATTACATTGAGGAAAGACAGAAGATTGTTCTGGTAATACTTCACCGGCTCGGCCACTGACTCGCCTACTGCCTTGAATGCCGCGAAATGGATAACCGCGTCAATCTGGAACTCGGAAAACAGCTTGTTTACTGCCTCAAGGTCACAGAAATTCATCTTGATAAATGGAATGTCTTCCCTTCCGGTAATTTTCTTTACGCCTTCGAAGCAGGTCATATCGCAGTTTGACATATCGTCAGCCACTACAACTTCATACCCTGCCTGAATAAGCTCGACCGTCACGTGGCTGCCAATGAAACCGGCACCACCGGACACAAGAACTCTTTTGCTCATACTGGTTCAGTTGTTAAAAATCAATTCGTTTATGAGCCAACAAATATAGTGAAAACTAACTAACTTTGTAACGCGAAAAAGCATAAATACTATGAACTTTGTCAAATCTCTCATATTTTCGGCCGCACTGTTATCTTTTTCATTTCCAAATGCTTTCGCGCAGAACTTGGAAGAAAAGGGAAGGTCGGACCTCGCGTGCAGATACATTGACCTGAAAATGAAGGAAGAGCCTTTCAAGTCAGGACTTACGGGAGTTTTGGCAGTGACGCTGGACGGGGACACGCTGATTTCGCGCAACAGTCTCGGGAAAATGATTCCAGCATCGAACACCAAGCTCATTTCCACGGGCTTGGCAATACACGGTCTGGGGGCAGGCTACCGGTTTACTACCAGAATCGGCTACACCGGACACATCTCGGACGGCATGCTCCACGGAGACCTCTACATCATCGGCGGCGGAGACCCGACATTGGCCTCTGGCGACAAGATGGCTCCGGAAAGGGACTCGCTCTTTTCAATGTGGAAAACGACATTGACCCGAAAAGGCATCAGACGCATAAACGGCCGCATCATCGGTGACGGAAGGTTTTTCGACGGGCCGATAGAGAACGACAACTGGTCGTACAATGACTTGGGCACGGACTACGGCGCCGGCTGCAACGGCCTGGGCTTCAACCGTAACACACAGACATACAGAGCATTGCCTACTTCCATAGGCAGTCCTGCTTCAGTCAGCGTGACGTATCCGCAGATGCCGTGGATGGAGTTCCGCAACCGGTCTGTGACATCCGCCGCAGGTAGCGGAGACAACCTGTATCTCTTCACCACGGACTTGTCCACAACGGCCGAGATGCGCGGTTCGCTTGCCATAGACAAGGGCGAACGGAAAGAGTCCTGCAGCAACAAATACGGTGCGCTCACCTGTGCGTGGCAGTTCGCTGAGTATTTGAAGGTCAATGACATACACACCGAAAGGGTGGCCGACATCGACAATGCGGGGAGAATCAGGACAGCGCCTTCATGGAGGAAGCCGTCACAGAAAGGGCTTGTAGTAGAGGGTCTCGCGCCGGCGCAGGAGAAAATTACCGTCATCGGCAAGTTCCTCTCCCCTACCATCAAGGAAATCGCGGCCGTGACCAATGACCGAAGTGACAATTTTTATGCGGAGACATTGATCCGGATACTCTCAAAAGAGCGTACCGGTTCCGCGTCATACGATTCCTGTCGGGTAGTCATAAAACGGGAGCTGGACTCGCTGGGAGTGGATTCGGGCTATGGTATCCAGATGGTGGACGGCAGCGGACTTGCCCGTCACAACTACATTGCCCCGGACTTTTTCTGCAGATTCCTGAGGGCTATGTCAATGTCACCTGCCGGAAAATCCTATTTCAATACTTTGGCGGGACCGGGTACGGGGACAATGCGCTACAGCATGAGAAACCAGGCGGGTGACCTGCGCCAGAGAATCAAGATGAAGAGCGGGTCAATGAACGGTGTTGTATGCTTCTCGGGCTACATCCTGCCGACTTCCAAGAACCGCGCAGAGCCTGCTGAAGGGTCATTTCTGCCGAAGAACACCATCGTATTCTCCATCATGACGAACAATATGCCGGAAAACGAATCAGCAGTCCGCCGGTTTATCGACAGACTGCTGGTTATTCTTGCTGAGCAATGCGACGCTAAGTAATCCTTAACGCTTACTTAGTGATTATTTCGCAGCAACTATTGCGCTAAGTTTCTCATAAAGAGTATCCGTTTTCTCGTACATCTCTTTACGAAGTCCTGCGAACCAAGCCTTTCTCTGCTTAGGTTCAACTTTCGCATTGGCCTTGTCCTTCAAATCATTGTAAAGGTCCACTGCTTCACTGATGACATCAGCAACCTTGTCCTGATCCTTGTGAGGGTTAAGCGCGATAAAGAGTGAGCAATCATCGACAAATTCACCTACGAAATACTCAACGTCTTTCTTGAAATCTCTAAGATTCATAGTATCAAAAAATTAATTACCCCGCAAAGTTAATAATTTTTTCATTCAGATTATTGTGTTTATAATAATTCGAATCGCATAATGCAAGAAGTTGCGGCGGACAGGCGGGCAGCTGCGGCGGACGTGGCCAGCCCACGGCCTCGGGAAGTGGGAGGTGCCTGCCGGATACAAGTTCTCGCGGCAGCGAGGACGCAGGAGACGGTAGGAGGGCCGAACGGAGCGAAGCGGAGTGAGTTCCGCCGCAGCTGCCCGGCTGTCGATATGACACTGGTCAGAAGAGCACATCGAAGACAGCAATGGTGTCAAGCCACGGCAAGACGACCACATCTCACTTGGACGGGAAGTAGGCGGGGCTGTTGCGGAGGAGGGTGGATGTGTATGGGGTGCCGTTTTCGTCGCACATCCGGCGAGCACGGAGCAGCCTCTTGGCACCGCTGTAGTAGTCGGGAGCGGAAGGGTCGAGCGAATTTATCCTCACCTCGTGAGAAGAATGGATAATACGTCCGCCGCCTATGTACATCGCCACGTGGGTGACCTTCTCTGGCGAATCCTCAGTCGCCTTCCTGCCGAAAAACATAAGGTCACCAGGCTTCAGATCACCCTCACACTTGCCAGGCACAAAGCCATCTAAAGATACCTCAATGCCTTCCTTTACCTGCTGGGACGCATTTCTGTAAAGCAGGACACCATTCAGGAAGAATGCAGTCCTTGTAAGACCACTGCAGTCCAGACCTTTGGACGAAGTGCCGCCCCAGAGATAAGGCGTACCGAGGAAACGCTTGGCGGTAGCCACCACATTGGCCGGAGTCGCCCTGCGGGAAGCAGCCCAGTCGGAAAACCGCACCACATCAGGATACTTCACGAAAGCATCACGCCCGTCCGGAAGCACGATACCGAGATACAGTTTATGCTTAAGCGGCCTGTCCCTCGAATCATATTTTATCCTCACGATATCACCGGCAACAAGGTCGCTGATACGCTGCGCACCACTCTCCGGCGAGTCATAGACCTCAGTCCAAAGCGAAGTGCAGACATATTTCGGAGCAGCCAGGTAGTTCTGCAACTGGAGACTGTCCATCGGCACCACGCCCATATCAGTAGCCCAGGCCACATACGGCTCCGGAGTCCGGATCTGAAGCCAATAGCCCTGCCTCCCGAGAATCTCCACAGGCGTCCCCATGAGTGCCTGAGTCTCAAGACCGGACTCATAATCCGGATATGTACGCATAAAATTCACAGAGTACTTCACCACTCCATATTTCTTCTGGCCGTAAAGACTTGTGCAGACGGCCATCGCCACTACCAGCGCAACAATTATTCTTTTCATCAGCAAATGTAAATTAAGCTTCCCACATCCCCAAAACCGGAAACGCATCATTGCGAAGATACTTACTTTTTAATAGATTTGCAGAGCAAAAGTGGAAATATTATGGTCAATGACAGCATGCCGGACTGGTTTCCGGACGGAAAAAGATACAACACATTCGTAGGCTACTACAAGAGAGTCTATGGAGAACGCCTGCAGAAACTTGTCATTGACGCAGGATTCACATGCCCCAACAGGGACGGCAAAGTCGGCTACGGCGGCTGCTCCTTCTGCGACAACGCAGCCTTCCACCCCTCATACAGCACCGCCGGCAAAACCATTGCCTCACAGATAGATGAAGGCATCGGATTTCACCAGGTACGCTACAGGAACACAAGGCATTATCTCGCATATTTCCAGTCATATTCAAACACTTACGCTCCCCTTCCACGACTGAAGGAACTGTATCTCGAAGCCCTGTCGCACCCTCAGATAGTCGGCATTGTCATAGGCACAAGACCCGACTGCGTAGATGAGGAAAAGCTCGACTTCCTGCGCAAACTGAAAGAAGGCCGCGTTCTAAAAGACTGGCACAGAGACAGTTTCGACAAGCCTGTCGTCAAGATTGAATACGGGATTGAGTCCTGCTATGACAAGACATTGGTCCGGGTCGGCAGAGGCCATGATGTCGCGACCGCCGAACACGCAGTCAGACTCAGCGCGGAGCGAGGGCTGGAGCCGGGAGCGCATTTTATCTTAGGCCTGCCGGGAGAGTCCAGGTCAATGCTTACGGACCAATGCAGTTTCATCAGTTCCCTGCCGCTGCACTCCGTAAAATTCCACCAGCTGCAGCTCGTCAAAGGCACGAGAATCGAAAAGGAATATGCCGCAGCACCAGAGGATTTCCTCCGTCTGGACCTGTCTGATTATCTGGATCTTATAATCGAAATACTGGAGAAGCTGAGGCCCGACCTGTATATCGAGCGCGTAGCAGGAGAAGTCCCGCCACGTTTTGTCAATGAAACACAATGGGGACTTATCCGCAATTTCCAGATTCTGCATCTGCTGGACGACCGCCTGAAAGAAAAAAACACCTGGCAGGGACGACTCTGCCAAGTGCAATAAATTATAGGTCAATGCATTGTCTATAGAGACCAGGCATTCAGTTCTGCGAGCGCCAAGTCATAATCCTTGGACGCAGCAAGCGACTCATCCACTACGGAATAGTAGAGAGACAGCTCCATTATGCTGTCCATCAATGAGATTTCCCCCTCATTGAACTTCTTCTCCGTCATTGACATAGCTTCATCAGAAACCGCCAACGAGAGAGCCAGTTCATCGGAAAGGTCCTTCAGCCCCGATGCTTTTTCATACAGAGAACGGAGAGCCGAATATTCGGAAGACTCCACATCCTTGACCTCAAGCCTGGACGCCTCACATGACAGATTTGCCTGCCTGGTTTTGCTGCGGGCGGACCAGAGCGGGATGGAAAGGCCGAGCGTAAGTCCACGGAAATTGCTGCCCTTGACGAGCTCCGCCATATAGCCGGCAGTGATAGTCGGACAGGATGACATCTTGATACCCCTGGCCACAGCCTCATTCACCTTCACGTTCTGCCTTGCCGCCCTGATTTCCGGACTACGGTCAGCCACCTCCTTGTACCACGTATCGAAATCAGCCGGAAGCATATCCCTGCGGACATAAGACAAATCATTGATTTCCAACGGTTCACCACCGTTAAGATGCTGAAGCTCCAGCCTGAAACCTTCTGCCTCCATCTTGTTCCGGGCCAATGCATTGCGCTGCGCCAGATACGCCAGATGGGCTTTATTGACCTCTATCATATCGGTTTCTCCACGCACCTGCATATCCCGATAGACAGACTCCACCTTCTCACTGCGCTCAAGACGACGCTCAAGTTCAGCGCCGACCGCATTGCAATATATGATATTGATATAGAGCAGCTTGGCTTGGAGCAGTATCTCCTGCCTGCGGACATTGAACTGCATATCCGAGAGCTCCGATTCTGACTTCGCGATCTTTCCTTTCGTTCCCGAAATGGTGGCGATGTCAATGCTCTGAGTCACGGATATATCCTTCCTTGTCCCGATATCCGCAGGACTTCCCCAAAGATAGTCGAAGCCTACCTCAGGAGCCTCCACCATACGCTCCGCCTTGAAGCCATACTTCTCGGATTCGGTACGTTTGCGCAATGCCTGTAGTTCAGGATTGTTTTTCTCAACAGAAGCGAGCACCACTTCCGCCGAATTCTGGGCCCAGGACACGAAAGTCATTGACACAAAAGCAATTGCCGACAATGCAGCATTGCGTGACAAATTATATAGTCTGTTCATTTCTCTTCTTTGAAATTAGTATATACACTACCGGAACGATGAAGCCGTTGAGCATCGTCGATGTAAGCAGACCGCCGAGCAGCACCTTTGCCATAGGGCTCTGGATTTCATTGCCCGGAAGGTCACCGCCGAGGGCGAGAGGTATCAGCGCAAGGGCTGAGGTCAATGCCGTCATCAATATCGGATTCAACCTGTCAAGCGACCCGCGCATTACCGCATCATGCAGTGAAAGACCGCCCTGTCGGAGTTCATTGTACCTGTCTATCAGCAACATACCGTTTCTCGTTGCAATTCCGAACAGGGAAATGAAACCGATTATCGCCGGAATGCTGATGATGCCGTCTGCAAAGAATATCGCGAACACGCCTCCGATGAGGGCCAGCGGCAGATTGAGCAGAACGGCAGACGCCTGACGCACATTCTTGAACTGTCCGTAAAGAAGGAGGAAGATTACGAGAATCGCCATCAATGATGTCACCAGCAATGTTCTTGTAGCGGACTGGGCACTCTCGAACTGACCGCCGTATTCCACGTGGTAGCCTTCCGGAAGCGGCACATTGTCATTTATCGTCTTGCGGATACGGTTCACGGCACCCTGGAGGTCACCGTCAGAGACATTGGCCGAAATCACGATTTTGCGCGCGACATTTTCACGGTTGATGGTGTTCGGACCTGCAGCGGAACGGATTTCCGCAATCTGGCTGAACGGCACTTTACCGCCGGCCACATCCACAGGCATATCCCTGATGGCCTCTATCGTGCTCCTGCTGTCATCGTCAGCCTTCACGGTCAGGTCGAAAACCCGGTTGCCTTCATAGACGCGGGACACCGTCCTGCCTGCCAGATAAACTTCCACCATATCAGTGAATTCAGATGGTGTGACGCCATATTTCGCAAGCATTTCACGCTTCGGAACTATCTGAAGTTGAGGTCTTTCCACCTGCTGTTCCACATTCAGGTCCACGACTCCCGGGATAGCGGAAATCTTCGTTTTTATCTGGTTTCCGATTTCGAACATCTTGTTCAGGTCGGTACCGAAAAGCTTTATGGCAATGTTTGCCCTTGTTCCGGAAAGCATAGCGTCTATACGGTGCGAGATAGGCTGGCCGATTTCCACATTGACACCCGGCAAAGTCCCCAACTTGTGGCGAATCTCCTCAACAACAGCCTTTTTCGGCCTGTCTGAGAGTTCAAATGGGGCTTCTATTTCAGAGACATTGGCCCCGAGCGCATGCTCATCAAGCTCAGCACGGCCGGTCTTGCGGGCCACAGTCTTTATCTCCGGCACGGACAGCAGAAGCATCTCCGCACGTCGCCCGACATTGTCAGATTCCTCCAGGGAAACACCAGGAAGCGTACTTACATTGATAGTGAACGAGCCCTCATTGAAGGCTGGCAGGAAGCTGCTTCCGAAACTGCAGAACAGGGCGAGAGCGACCGCAAACAGAGCCGCGACACTGCCCAATGTCAGTTTCTTATGGGTCAGGACCCACTCCAGGGCCACATTGTAGATCTTCTGCAGCCAACGTACAAGCGCAGGTTCCTTCCCGGCCTTGTCACTCTTCTCGCTGCCCAGAAGGAAGCTGCAGAGCACCGGGGTCAATGTCAATGCCACCAATGTCGAGGCGAAAAGTGCCGTGATGAAGGCGATTCCGAGAGGTCTGAGCATCCTGCCTTCCATTCCGGTAAGGAAGAAGAGCGGCACGAAGCTGACCACTATTATAAATGTGGAGTTCAATATCGGCAGACGTACTTCGCGGGAGGCATTGAACACCACCTCCAGCACAGGATGCCGCTCTGACTCAGGCAGTTTGCGATTCTGGCGAAGATGCTTGAACACGTTCTCCACATCCACGATGGCGTCATCCACCAACGAGCCGATGGCAATCGCCATACCTCCGATACTCATCGTATTGATAGTCAGCCCCATAAACTTCAATGTCAGAACTGACACCAGCAGGGACAACGGAATTGTCACCAGAGATATGAGCGTGGTGCGCACATTCATCAGGAAGAAGAACAGCACGATTATCACGAACAGCGCACCTTCGTAGAGCGATTTCTTGATATTGTCGATAGAGCTGTCGATGAATTTCTGCTGCCTGAATATGTCGGTGGACACATTCACATCGGACGGAATCTGCGACTTGAGGTCTTCCACGGCCTTGTCGAGCTTTTCAGTCAGAAGCGCCGTGCTCGCATCCGGCTGCTTGGTCACTGTCATCAGCACAGCAGGTTTGCCCCTGTGGGAAGCCACGCCCAGCACAGGAGCCTTCGGTCCAACGGCGATTTCCGCGATATTGTTCAATGTTATCGGCACATCGCCCTGCATCCTGACCACTGCACGGCCTATGCCGTCAATGTCGTCCGTAGAGAGAAGTCCACGTATAATGTACTCATTACCATACTCATACAACACACCGCCGGTAGAGTTGCGGTTCATGGATTCCGTAGCGGAGATGACCTCCTGGAGAGAGACATCGTAATGCTTCATCTTCTCCGGAGACAGCTTTATCTGATACTCTTTTATGTCTCCTCCGATGACCGTGACCTGGGCCACGCCGCCAAGCGAAAGAAGTCGCGGACGGAAGGTCCAGTCGGCCAATGTCCTGAGGTCCTGCATTGACGTAGTGTCGGAGTCCAGTCCGATGATCATGGCCTCTCCAAGGATGGAGGACTGAGGGCCCAATGTCGGCTTTCCGCAATCAGGCGGCAGGCTCTCCCCTACCTCGGCAAGTTTCTCTGACACTATCTGCCTGTCTCTGTAAATGTCTGTCCCCCAATCGAATTCCACCCACACTACGGAAAATCCGGCCGTGGATGAAGAACGCACTCTCCTCACGTCAGAGGCACCGTTCATGGCGGTCTCCACAGGGAAGGTGACAAGTCTCTCCACCTCTTCAGGAGCCATTCCGGTCGCCTCTGTCATAACCACTACGGTCGGCGCATTCAAGTCAGGAAAGACATCCACATCTATATGGGAAGTGGTATAGATACCTCCCACCATCAGCAGGACTGCGGCCATCAGAATAAAGGCCCGGTTCTGCAAAGAAAAACGTATAATCTTGTCCAGCATAGGCATCAATGATTATGAGTGTGGCCAGGAATTGTTCCGGAAACAGATGAGAGTTTTACCTGAAGGGCGCCTTTGGTCACTACGACATCGCCCTCTTTCAGGCCTTTCAGGATTTCCCTGCGCAGACCGTCGCTTTCGCCGGTCTTGACTTCCTGTTTCTTGTAATCTTCCTTGCAGAGTTTCAGATAAACGTAGTACACGCCCTGCTCTTCTGTCAATGCGGTTTCAGGAACAGAGATGACATTGTCCCGCTCCATTCCGGTAAGGTAAATCTCACAGAATGAGCCAGGTATGAAGTTCCCCCTGTTCTGGAACTCGAAGATGACCGGAAGATAGAACGACCCCTGGGCAGATGATTTGCCCACTGACACAAGTCTTCCGCCGAGTGATTTCAGATTATAGGTTTCATCTGAATATGCTGGTCTGAAGTTGGCTCCGGTGATGGAAGATGCTTCTTTCCAATATTTTTCAGAAAGGTCTGCCTGAAGATAAAGACGGGTGTTCTGGGTAACGGAAGCAAGGGGCTGACCTGCATTGACATAATCCCCTTCCTTGACGAAGACTTCCTTCACGCTTCCGGTCAATGGCGACTTCACGGCGACTCCCGCCTCGGTCATTTTTCCGGAATATGCGTCATATTCGGCCTTTGCCACTTCGTAATCGCGTTTGGACTGCTCATATGCTTTCTGGGATATGGCCTGGGAACGCAACAGGGCTTCTGCCCTATGCAGTTCTTTTTCAGCAGCTTCATATGCCGCTTTGGACTTCGCAACCGGGTCACCATCAGCCATTTCCCTTGCAGAGACAGATGCTATGACACTTCCAGCCGAAACTCTCTTCCCCGGGACAATGCCGGCTTTTCCAAATGAAACGATGCCGGAAACAGTAGCCGCTACAGTGGCCTCATCCCCCTGTGCCGGCATAATTTCGCCGCTTGTCCTTATGACAGAACTGAACTTTCCTGCCGTAATCTTCTCTGTTTCAAGACCGGCAGCCTGAGCTTTCTCTTCTGAAAATTCGATGACGCCGTTTTTGTGTCCGTGCTCGTGGCCATGCTCTTTTTCATGGTCATGCGTTTCGTGCTCGTGGCCTTCATGGTTATGCTCCGAAGTTTCCTTATGACCGGAAGCATGGTTACCGCACGAGACGGTCATCGCTGCGGCAATCAATGCCGTGACGACATATAATAATGTTTTTCTCATAAATTCGTGGTTCTTGATAGACGGCACCTGACAATTCACGGGACACAGACGGGTGCCACGCCTGCATTCCTCATTTCAAGAATAATTATCCAAGAACCACCGGCGGGGCACGGAAGCCCGTCGTTCCGCAGATATAAGACGGCAGCAACCGCTCCGCTGTCAAGATGCGGTATTCTGATGAGCGGCCACTTATATTATGATTGTCAAGTGAAATGATTTCAGGCACGACTGCCACCATCGGAGAATAGCATTGCGGTGCATTCTGGATATGACCGATGAGCGTCACGATGGAATGAAGATGGCATACATGTTCATTTTCATGACAATGATGATCTTCCGTTTCAAGACAGCAATCCTGTTCCTGTTCGAGACTCGCAAAACAGATATAATCGGAATGATCCGCCCCGAAGCAATGGTGATGATGAGGGACAGCGGACATCAGCAGCATTGCCAATGCCGCGAAACACATAAGTATTTTGGATATCCTTGTCCTCATTTTTCTCCTTACTGACGTCGCCAAAGATACAAAATAAAAATTAAAGAATTTAAAAATCGTAAAAATTTGACTGTCAGAGGCTGCAAAGACGCTCTTGTTATCGAAAAGAATCTTAGTTTTGTAAAAAAGACGTATGGGATCCGGTTATACATTTATAAAGCAGATGGGCGGAGTACTGCGGGAAGAGGGAAGGCAGATGATGGATATCCTCATCCCGAGGGAGTGCCTGGTGTGCGGCAAGAAACTGCACAAGTCCGAGAAATATCTGTGCATCTACTGCGAATCCGACCTGCCTCTCACCTACTATTGGGAAAGGCGGAACAACCCCATGTCATCGAAGCTGAACGGAATCATCCAGAAAAACCTGACAGACAACTGCCTGGAAAACGAGAACATCCCCAAGGTGAAATTTTCTTACGCTACTGCTCTTTTCTTCTATCACGGTGAAGCCGGATACAAGAGGATTCCCCAGCATCTCAAATACATGGGAGATTTCGGGGAAGGCGCACATTATTCCGGAATGTTGGGTAACTTCATGAAAGACAGTCCATTGTACAGAGACATTGACCTGATCATTCCGGTCCCTCTGCATTGGGCCAGACACTGGAACAGAGGCTACAATCAGGCGGAGGTAATCGCCCGCAAGATCAGTGAGGCGCTCGGAGGCGTGGCTGTCCGCACGGATATTCTGGTCCGCTCCCACTACACCCGCACACAGACGAAGCTCGGCGTGCTGGCAAAAAGCGACAATGTCCACGGAGCCTTTGCATTGAGACGGGAAACTGCCGCGCAGGTGAGCGGTTGCCGCCACATCCTGATAGTGGACGATGTCTTCACCACCGGCGCCACGATGGGTGCCTGCATCTGCATGCTCCAGAAGTTTTTTGATGTCAATGTCAGGATCAGTTGCGCTACGCTCGGTTATGTTACAAGCGGATAATGCAAAAGTTTTACGAAAATGTGAAGCAACTTGATGATTTTTTCGTAAATTGTGTGGTTGAACAAATAAAAAGATTGATTATGGCAAGTGAAATACGTAATCCCGAGCTCTGGCGGGACGGAGAACTTAAGATCGAATGGGTAAGAAGGCATATGCCGCTGCTGGCAGGTCTGGAAAAGGAATTCAAACAGACCAAGCCGTTCAAAGGCAAGAAAATCGCATTGTCAGTGCATCTGGAGGCCAAGACCGCTCATCTTTGTGAAATTTTGGCAGAAGGCGGTGCGGAGATGTTCATCACCGGAAGCAACCCTCTTTCCACCCAGGATGATATCGCGGCCGCACTCGTCCACGAGGGGCTCAATGTTTTTGCAGTCCACGGGGCTACGGAGGAGGAATACATGCGCGGTATCCGCAAGGTCATTGAAGCGGGTCCGAACATCATCATCGATGACGGCGGCGACCTGGTGAACATGATCCATACCGAATACAGACATCTGATCCCGAATGTCATAGGCGGATGCGAGGAGACCACTACAGGCATCCTCAGGCTGGAGGCCATGAACAATGCCGAGAAGCTCGAGTTTCCTATGATGCTGGTCAATGATGCTGACTGCAAGCACTTGTTCGACAACCGCTACGGCACCGGCCAGTCAGTCTGGGACGGCATCAACCGCACCACGAACCTTATCGTGGCAGGCAAAAATGTGGTGGTAGCCGGTTACGGATGGTGCGGAAAGGGTGTGGCAATGCGTGCCAAAGGTCTCGGAGCCGATGTCATAGTAACAGAAATCGACCCTATCCGCGCGATGGAAGCCGTTATGGACGGGTTCAAGGTCATGTCAATGTCGGAGGCGGCACAGGTCGGCGACATCTTCGTGACGGTTACCGGGTGCAGTGACGTCATCACATCTGAGCATTTCCTGAAAATGAAAGACGGAGCTATCTGCTGCAATGCAGGGCATTTCGACGTGGAGGTAGCTGTAGCAGCATTGAAGGAAATGGCCGTCAGCCATGCGCCGGCAAGAAACAATATCGAAGCATACAAACTGGAGAACGGCCGCACGATCTACATAATTGCGG
This sequence comes from Bacteroides sp. CAG:545, assembly GCA_000432515.1. Lineage (GTDB taxonomy): Bacteria > Bacteroidota > Bacteroidia > Bacteroidales > UBA932 > Cryptobacteroides. Next base: position 69,848 of record HF996043.1, on the reverse strand, counting down.
AGGGAAGGCTTGTGAACCTCGCTGCAGGAGACGGTCACCCGGCCGAGATTATGGACATGTCGTTCGCAATCCAGGCCCTCAGCGCCAAGTATCTTGTTGACAATGAGAAGACTATCGTCAGGAAGACCGGCAAGATGCTGAATGCTGTCCCGAAGGCTATCGACAATGAAGTGGCCCACAGGAAACTGGCGGACTGGGGCATCGCCATCGACAAACTTTCGGCAGAGCAGGAGGAGTACCTTTACGGAGGTCACTGAAGCTGCCCCGAACACACAGAAATACAGTTATTAGCGGTTAAAAAGGAGGAAATTACAATGTTTGACAAGAGTGTTTATGTAAGAAGGCGTAAGACGCTGGTGGCCAAGATGGCAGAAAGCGCAGCTGAAGGCAAGAGAGGTATTGCGCTGTTCGTAGGCAATGCTGAAGCCCCCGCACAGTATAAAGACAACTGTTACAAATTCCGTCAGGACAGCACCTGGCTGTATTTCTTCGGCATAGATGAACCGTTGTTCGCGGCTGTCATTGACCTGGACAACGGTGATGAGGAGATTTTCGCGGACGATGTGGAAATCGGGGACATCATCTGGATGGGTCCTCAGCCGAGTGTCGCTTCCAAAGCCGCTCTTGCAGGTGTTGAGAAAAGTTCTCCTTATGGGGCCCTGGACAATGTGGTTTCCAAGGCATTGGCAGCAGGCAGGCCTGTCCATTTCGTGACTCCTTCGAGGTATTACAATACCATGAAAATCGCTTCTCTCCTCAAGTGCAACGATGCTGAGGTGGCAGGCAAGTTTTCGCTTGCATTGACAAAGGCGATAATTTCGATGCGACTGGTGAAGGAGGATTGCGAAATCGAGCAGCTGGATGATGCGTCCGCGCTCGGTCACGAGATGCACACCGTGGCGAGGAACAATATCGTCATCGGCCGCGTCGAGCAGGAAATCGTGGGCAGGATGGAGGCGGTCACGCTTGCGAAAGGCTGGGGCGTCTCGTTCCCTACTATCCTTACACAGCATGGCGAGACGCTTCATAATCATCTGCACGACAAGGTGATAGAATCAGGAAGGCTGATGGTGATAGATGCCGGTGCGGAAAACAATATGCACTATGCTTCGGATTTCACAAGGACGTATCCTGTCAATGGAAAGTTCACCACGAAGCAGCGTGACATCTATCAGATTGTGTGCGACTGTAACGAACTGGCTTTCAAACTGACCAGGCCGGGCATCACGTACCGGGAGGTGCATCTGAAAACCATGCATCTGATGCTGGAGGAGCTCCGCGCATTGGATATCGTGAGGGGAAATCTGAACAATATGGTGGAGGCAGGTGTGGCAGGTCTGTTCATGCCTCACGGACTGGGACACAATATGGGCTTGGATGTGCATGACATGGAGGACTACGGCGAGGATTACGTGGGCTATGATGATGACCAGAAGAGGTCGGCTCAGCTCGGACTCGGCAGTCTGAGAATGGCGCGCAAGCTCGTTCCGGGCAATGTCATCACTGATGAACCTGGCATCTATTTCATTCCGGCGCTTATCGAAAAATGGAAATCGGAGAAGACTGACCACGGATTCGTCAATTATCACAGGCTTGAGTCCTACTACAATTTCGGAGGCATCCGCCTGGAGGACGATGTGCTCGTCACCGCTGACGGTGCCCGCAGGCTCGGCAAGGAACGGCTTCCGATCCTCCCTGACGACATCGAGAAAGCGATGCAAAAGTAGAGGGGCCCAACGTACGACCAAAAAACGTGCGGGGGCCTAAAAAAGGTTTTTCGGAGAGAAAGGACTGAAGTTTAAGATAGACTAAATAAGAGATAAACATGGAAAAAGGAATAATCGGGCAGGGTGAAATCACTGTCACCGCAAACGACACCGCAGAGGCGTTGGGAAGCGGTTCATTGGCCGTGCTTGCTACGCCGGCAATGATAGCATTGATGGAGAAGACCGCCAGACTGAGCGTGGCTCCACACCTCGAAGAAGGACAGAGCACAGTAGGAACATTGGTAAACATAAAGCACCTGTCAGCTACCCCGGTAGGAATGAAGGTAACCTGCAGGAGCGAGCTGGTGGACATTGACAGGAGAAGACTCGTCTTCCACGTGGAGTGCACAGACGAAGCCGGCCTCATCGGTGAAGGAGAACACGAAAGATTCATCATCGACGAAGCCAAGTTCATGGCAAAGACCGAAGGCAAACTGAACAAATAGTATATAATATCAATGACTGGAAACGAGACTTCATCCAACGGCAGACTCCTGTCGCTGGACGCCTTGCGAGGCTTCGACATGATGTTCATCATGGGATTCAGCGGAATCGTCATAAGCATCTGCGCCCTCTTCCCTAACGGAGCGGACTGCTGGCTCGCCCAGCAGATGAAACACGTAAGCTGGGAAGGATTTCATCATCATGACACCATTTTCGCGCTGTTCCTCTTCATTTCAGGAATGACGTTCCCTTTCTCATTGGCCAAGAAACAGAGCAAAGGGCTCTCAAACGGGAACATAACACTGGACATCGTCAGAAGAGGACTGGTTCTCGTGTTCCTGGGCCTGGTATATCAGGGCCTCTTCCAGTTCAACTTCTCCACATTGAGATTTCCGAGCGTGCTTGCCCGGATCGGTATCGCATGGGCCTGCGCGGCACTGATTTACTGTTATACAGGGCGTAAGACCCAGTGGACCATCTTCGCCGTAATTCTCATCGGCTACTTCCTGCTGCTGAAATTCACATTGGCACCTGACGCCCCTGCCGGAGCCGACTCCTTTTCGAGAGACGGCAACATCGCCTATTATATCGACAGGATGGTTCTCGGCAAGCATGCCTACAAGCCTTACGGCGACCCTGAAGGATTATTGAGCACCATCCCTGCCATTACCACTGCGTTGCTTGGCATGTTCACCGGAAGATATGTAAAGGACTCCAAGGACAGCGGGACACGAAAGACATTGAAACTGCTGGCTGCCGCTGCGGTCATGGCTGTGGCAGCACTTGTCTGGTCCATCTGGTTCCCGGTCATAAAGAGTTTGTGGACAAGCACTTTCGTTCTCGCGGCAGGAGCCTATTCATTGGCAATGTTCGCTGTATTCTACTATCTGATAGACGTCAGAGGATGGCGAAAAGGGGTGGTCTTCTTCCAGGTAATCGGCATGAACTCCATAACCATCTACATGGTCCAGTGTTTCATCAGTTTCATGCTGATTTCCAAGTTCTTCCTCGGCGGCGTGGCCAGTTTATGCCCAGAAGTGTTGTCCCGCCTCGTGCTGCAAATCGGTGCTTTCGCAGCAGCATGGTATTTCCTTTATTTCCTGTACAAGAAAAAAACTTTCCTGAAAGTATAGGATTTAATTTTTAGAAAATATAAATTTGTTGTCGGGGTAAATCCTCTTAAACGAATTAACAAATAACGACTTATGGGATCAGACAGTTTCTCTTTATGCCGAGGATGCCGGAAATTTGCCTTCATCGCTCTGACATGTCTTCTTCTCCCTGCAGGTGTCACGGACGGCGTGCTTTATGCCCAGAACAGCAGTTCGTCCTCAGCATTGCCCGGGACACAGAAAATCACCATCAAGGGTACCATTACAGATGACCACGGAGAGCCTCTCGCCGGGGCCAATGTGCTTGTGAAAGGTACATCAGTCGGTACTTCAGCCGACATTGACGGTAATTATTCCCTCACATTCCAGCGGAGCACCAGGAAAGCTGACGTGCTGGTATTCTCATTCATCGGCACTGAACCTCAGGAATTCAATGTCAGCAGTTCCACAAGACTGAACGTTACGCTGAAAGTATCATCTCTGGATGCGGTCGTGGTGAACGGCTTCTACACCCAGTCCAAGGAAACGTTTACCGGTTCGGCCACCACCATCAGCGGAGAGGAACTGGCGCAGCTGTCGCCTACGAACCTGATTGCCGGCATCACCTCCCTGACTCCAGGTATGGTGATGGTCGAGAACAATGCCGCAGGTTCCAACCCTAACGCCATCCCTTCCATCCTCATCCGCGGAGCCAACACATTGATTACCAATGAGAGTGAGGAGGGCGTAAACAATCCGCTCATCGTGCTGGACGGCGTGGAGATTTCCATGGAGGAACTCTATGACCTAGACATCTTCGACATTGAACGTATCGATGTGCTGAAAGATGCTTCCGCCACGATTCTCTACGGCGAAAAGGGCGCCAACGGAGTCATTGTCGTGGAAAGAAAGCGTATCGGCAACGAAAAGGTCAAGCTCAGCTACAACTTCGTTCCGAAAGTGAGTTATCCGGACCTGAGTTCATTCAATCTCTGTACGCCGGCCCAGAAACTTGAACTGGAAAGGCTTGCTGGTCTGTATGATACGGAAGACGGCTCGCTCGACGAGGCCTACGCATACAAATTGGAGAAAATCCGTCAAGGTGTCAATGACGACTGGCTTCACGCTCCGTTGAGGCTCCCGTTCAGCTACAGCCATTCCCTTTCATTGACCTCGCGCGGCGAAAAGCTCAGTTTCAGGGCCAGCGCCAACTGGAACGACACATACGGCGTCATGAGAGGCGACAAGAGAAGTTCCAAGGGCATCAATTTCACTATCGGATACCATCTCAGGGACAAACTGACATTGACCTTCAAGTCGAGTTTTTCGATGAACGACTCGAAGGACTCGCCATACGGTTCATACTCGCAGTACTCGAAGATGAATCCTTACGAGCCGATGTTCGATGAGGAGGGCAATTATATCAAGACATATTATTTCAATCCTATCGCCCAGAGCGGCAATGCTGATGTAAACCCTCTCTATGAGGCCACTTTGTCGAGTTTCAAGAAAAGCAGAACGCAGGCATTGAAGAACTCGCTGGACGGAAGGTGGAACATCACCAAGAACCTATACGTCACAGGCCAGGGAAGCATCAATATGAGCTGGGGCTCGTCTGACAGTTATGATTCCCCGGACAGGGTGACGTATGAGAAGACGCCTGTCACCGAGCGCGGAAAGTATTCATTTTCAAGCAGAAACGGAACCACGATGTCCGGAAAGATGGTAATCAACTACGGAAGGTCGCTGGACTCCAAAGGGTCAATGTTCAGAGTCAGCGGCGGTTCGAACATTCAGTATTCCCGCAACCGTTCCGCATCGGGTGTCGGTATCGGTTTCCTGAAGGATGAACTGTCCGACTTGTCATTCGCGCTGAACTACCAGAAGAACGGCAGGCCTTCAGGCTCCGACAACATCTCTACCGAGGTGGGATTTTTCGCCAATGCCAATGTCGGCTTCCGCAACAGATATGTAGTGGACTTCTCCTATCGTACTTCAGGTTCGTCCAAGTTCGGCTCAAACAACAGTTTCGCTCCTTTCTGGGCAGCAGGTGCAGCTTGGAATCTCCACAACGAGTCATTCATCAAGAGGGCCAAGTGGATCAACACCCTGTCGCTCAGATATTCGGTAGGTTATACCGGAAGCGTTTCGTTCGACTATTATCAGGCTAAGACTGTGTATGAATACAAGTCCGACAACAGATACTATACAGGTATCGGTGCGCTGCCCAAGCAGATGGGCAACCCTAACCTGAAGTGGCAGAGGACATTGAACAACAATATCGGTCTTACGGGAGCATTCCTGGACAGCAGGCTGAACTTCTCGCTCGACTTCTATTCGAACACCACCTACGATATGCTGATGAGCATAAATCTTCCGCCTTCAGTAGGTACGTCTTCGATGAAGGTCAATTTCGGAGAACTGAACAACAAGGGTATAGACCTTTCACTGTCCGCCCAGATTTTCCGCACTAAAGACTGGTTCTGGAGCGTGACATTGACAGGAGGACACGTGATGGATCAGATCCGGCACATTTCGAATTCCCTGAAAGGTGTGGAGAAGGACAATGCCATGGACTCCTCTCTCCCGAAGATTATGTTCCAGGAAGGCGGTTCGCAGTACGATATCTATGCTATGCGTTCAGCGGGCATTGACCCTGCCACCGGCAAGGAAATCTTCATCAAGAAGAACGGGGAATACACTTTCAACTACTCTTCTTCCGAGAAGGTTGCCGTCGGAAACACGAATCCTATCCTGAGAGGGTCAATGATGACCACAGTCCGTTGGAAAGGGCTTTCGCTCTCATTGTCAACATCTTACACATTCGGCGGCGACTATTACAACTCGACTATCCAGGACAAGGTGGAGAACATCGACAAGTATCATAACGTAGATGCACGAGCCCTTACCGACAGGTGGAAGAATCCGGGAGACCTCAAGAGGTATCTGAGCATCACTTCCGGCGAGACCACCCACTATTCGGAAAGATTCGTGGAGAAGAGGAATGAAATCTATTTCTCCAATATCCAGGTGATGTACGACGTGCCAGTCAAGCGGATCACGAAACTCGGCTTGAGAAAACTTGCTGTCGGCTTCGGATTCTCGGATATCGGATACCTGTCCACAGTCCGTTTCGAGAGAGGAACGTCCTACCCTTATTGCAGAGGCATAAACATCACTTTCCGTCCAACATTCTAAACATTGACAGCAATGAAAAGAAGCATAATATATATAATGTCGGCCTTGCTCGCCCTGTCAGTATGCGGATGCAGCAAGTTCCTGGATGTCAATCCTAAAGGTGAGACATTCGACAATGACATGTTCACTTCGGCAGAGGGCTATGAAGATGCTCTGTACGGGATTTACAGCGAGTTGTCCGCCAAGGAGGACCTTTACGGAGGCAATCTGGTGTGGATGGCAGAAGTGATGAGCCAGAACACCACTGCATTGTCAGACAACACTTTCGGCAACCTGGCGACCGCAAACTGGAAAATCAACGGCCCTACTTCACTCAGAAAAAAGGTCTGGAGCAATGCCTACACGGTGATAAACCACCTCAACAACATCATCCAGCACGCAGAGAAAGGCGGGGAGAACGAGTTCAAGCACTCCAAACTGTATCTTGGTGAAGCGCTGGCGCTCAGGGCAATGATCCATTTCGACCTGGTGAGATATTTCGGTGCCCCGTTATGGGCATCTGAAGACCTGAAAGCCAAAGCCATCCCTTATGTAAGCAGATATGCGTTTTCGGTCACAGATTATTCATCTCTTGACGAAGTGTACGATCTGATAACAGCGGAACTCACCAGAGCGGAAAGCCTCTTGGAGGAAGACAGTTCATTGGTTCCCGCAGTGAGGACAAATTCGGCTTACGGATTCACCGACGCGAGGATCACTCATCTGAACCTGTATGCAGTGCAGGCGCTGCTCGCAAGGGTTTACTGGACACGCGGGGATCTCGGCAACGCTGCCATCTACGCACAGAAGGTAATCGACAGCAAGAAGTTCTCTTTCAGGCCGTTAAGCACATTTGTCCAAAGCGACGGCGGGACATTGGACCTTAACGAAACCATCTTCGGATTCTATTCCGAAAGTTCCCAATCGACGAACAGCAAGCGCTACGGCATCACGGGCACATCCGCCACTTTCTCACTCGCTTCCGACTGGAAGAATCTCTATGAGGACAATGCCGGAGATGTCGCCGACTACAGAATCAATTCCTGGTTCGACAATACAGAGAACCGCCTCAAGAAGACCGTAAACTCGTCAGTGGCCAACGGCGCAGGCTATTCCGGAAAATCGATTGTCGGAATCAATGTCCTGAGACTTCCGGAGATGTATTACATTATGGCTGAGTTCTATATGACTTCCAATCCGCGACTTGCCGCCGAGTTTTTCAATGCAGTGACATCCACACGCGGACTCGAACCCGTAGCAGAGGGCAAACTCACCTATGACATGCTCTTCAATGAACGCAGGAAGGAGTTCTATGGTGAAGGCTTCACCTGGTTCGAGATGAAGAAACTCGGAAAAGACATAAAGACCGCTGCCGGACAGACATTGAGCGGAAGCGTACCGGGAAACTACATTGTCCCGATACCTGACGAAGAGGATGAATCAAGAAAAGATATGGAGATTTAGGTTATGAACAGAATATACAAGGCAATTACGATACTTGCGGCTCTCCCGCTTCTGTTCTCCTGCAAGGGAACATGGCTGATGTATAACACGGAGCAGACTCCGGTGGTCTATTTCATGGAGGGCATCCAGACACATTCCCATTCATTCGCATTGATTCCGGAGAATGACATCACCGTATCGCAGGAGGTGTTCACCATGGGCAGACCTGTCTCTTATGACCGCGCTTTCGCGATAGAATTCGTGCCGGCTGCCGAGGGCGAGACTTTCTCTGCCGGCACAGTCACCTATCCTGTCATAACCGCGAGGGAAGGCATTGACTTCGAACTGGATTCGCTGTTCATTCCTGCCGGAAAAGTAAGCGGAAATGTCAAACTCACTTTCCACAGGCAGAAGGAGATGCAGGACACCTTCGTGAAAGTCAGATTCCGTCTGGTGGCCAATGAGAATTTCATACCTTGCGCTGCAGACAGTTCCGCGACACAGAAGATTCTCACTCCTGACTTCATCTATTACGTGTCGGACGGTGAACCGAGCTGCCCTCCTTGGTGGAAGGCCAATGCCAAGGCCGCTCCGGGATGGGACTATGACTGGGGAAATTTCTATCCTGAGAAATATCGCCGAATGCTTCAGTATTTCCAAGCTACGGAGGAGTCCTGCCCTGCATTCTATGAATATGCGGTCACGAATTACGGCAAGAATCTGGACAATCCGGATGCTCCAATGAAGTTCTGGCGCAAGTCCTATATGGCCGCCTGGGCGAAATACGTGGCGCTGCCGCTGTACGAATACTATGAGAAATGGTATGCTGAGCATCCGGAAGACCCCAATTACGAGCTCATGGGCAGCGAAAATGTGAATATCAATGCCCGCAAGGGTTGGGGCAACCCGATGAGCGGCACTTACGGGTTCCTTAACTGATTCCGTCTGACATTTTTAAAATGAAGAACAGTATGACACGAACATATTACATATCGGCATTGGCGGGCATCCTGACGGCATTCATGCTTCAGGGATGCTACAAAGTGAGCCCTCACGGATACAAAGAGCTCGCTCCGATAACTATCAATGCCACTTCCGACACCATAAACGTAAATCTCGGAACAGAGCTGGTTTACAATGGCCTGGACATCGTCAGCAGCAAGGAAACCACCTTCCAGTGGGCTTACGGTCAGGTCAAGTCAGGAACGGTGCCGGAACAGCACCAGTTCGAGAAAATGGAGGTAATCTCCACGAGCAGAACCATCAACTATACGTTCTCCAAAGTCGGTTCCTTCCTTCTGAGGCTGAGAGTTGACAACGGGGAAAGCATTGAATTCAAATACTTTACGCTCAATGTCAATTCCGGTTACGATGAGGGTGTAGCGATTCTTTCCAATGACGGAGACGGCAACGGCTCACTCACCTTCGTCAAGACATTGACGGCAGAAGAGTCGGCCAAAGGCGAGCAGCAGGTGTTCACGAACATCTTCAGCGTGGAAGGGAAAACGCTCAAAAACGGCACGAGCCTCTACATCAGCGACAACACCTACAGCAAAATCACCTACTCCGGTTTTCTGATCGGCACCAATGACGAGGACGGCACCATCTACCATATGGACTGCAAGACATTCGAGCTGTACATGACTGCCAAGATGAAAGATTTCGGCTCATATTGCGAAGAATTCGGCGGGGAATATGCCGAAGACAAGGCCTCATTCGGATGCTTCTTCAAATCCGCTGACGGCAGGCTGTTCCGCTATGACATGAACGGCGGTTTCATAAGCGAGATAACCGATGCTCCATTCAAGATCGACCGGATCTTCGACGGCACTACTAAAGGCACTGCAACTACCGCAAAATCAACAAGATACCCGCTATTCTATGACAGCAACACCATCGGCATAAGGAAAAGCGCGTCTGCCGGCATCAGGACTAATAAAGAGGAGGGTTGGGAAATCGTCAATGCCGGTGCGCAGCGGGTTTCATCGAATGCTTATATCCACGTGCTTTTCCGCAGCAAGTCAGACCCGACATCATATAAGACAAAGGTCACCTCTTCATCCTTGTCCGCATGGGCTACAAAAACAGAAAAAATCAACGGGGAAAGCGTAAAGATGGATGTCGAATATCCGTTCACCACTGCGAGCCTGAAGATGGACAGCCACTCCAAGATCTTGGGAAACCGCGTTTCTTCAGACGTCTATTATACTTATGACAATGCGATTTACAGGTGGAGTCTGACTTCCGCTCCGGGAAACAACCCTGCCATCAAGCTCCCTGCCGGTGAGCAGATCAGGGACATTGCCACGAACTTCAAGGGCAGAAAGGCGTCTGACGGAGAGGACAGACTCTATGTGGCCACCTACAATCCTTCGAGAAGCGGCGACCACAAAGGCAGCCTGTATGTTTACAGATACTCCGACGATACCCTGGTTGCTTCCTATGAAGGAATCTGCGATGACCCCTCAAGCGTAATCTACAAATACAGAATCAATTAACTTACCGAATGAGATTAAGAAACATCATTATTCCAATGCTTGCTGCCGTTATGCTGGTGCCGGTCACCTGCGCGGCAGCATCGCCTGCTTCAAAGACCAGGAAGAAGAAAAAGGCCAAGACAGAAGTGGTGGCACAGGAGAGCAAACCGGCTCCCAAAAAGAAAGTGTCCCCGTATGACAAACTGATGAAAGACGTGAAAGTTTCAGCAAAAGGCGAGACATTCAGTCTTTACCGTACTGCCAAGGACAAAATCTACATGGAGATGCCCAAGAAATATATGGGCAGACGCATTATGGTCGGCGGCACCATCACAGCAGGAAGCAATCCTGCCTATGTCAATGTGGGATACAAGTACAACAAGCCGCAGTATTTCCAGATTGACCTCGTGGACAGCCTCGTGGTGCTGAGCCTGCCGGGCACTAACGCATCGACGTCAGACCCGCATATGCAGGAGGCGCTTTCCCGCAGCTTCATGCCGAAGATCCTCCGCCGCATCGCCGTTTCAGCACAGGGCAAAGACAGCTCTTCAGTAGTCTTCGACGTCACCGGACTTGTCAATGCCGCCGCTCCGAAAGGCACCGACTTCGCCATCAGCAAGTCCACCGAGGAGAAGACCACATGGTTCGGAGAGCTCAAGTCATTCAAGGACAATGCTTCCATTAAGGTTCATGCCAATGTGGACTTCACCAAATCCTTCCTCGGTTTCAAGGGTAAAGTCGGCTCAGGCTCCATCGAGTACACGGTTTCATTCCTGATGCTTCCGGAAAAGCCGATGCCTTCAAGAATACAGGACCTTAGAGTCGGAGTATTCCCTGTGGGTCCGGGCGAGGGCAGCAAGAGATATGATGTTTCTTCAGCAGAAGACGGTTACAAAGGCTATGTCCTGGCCTCCAGATGGAGACTCGAACTGTCTGACACCACAGCCTGGCTGCTCGGCGGGAAGACGGTCACGGTAAAGAACCCGATCGTATGGTACGTGGACGACACTTTCCCTGAAAGCTGGAAAGAGCCGATCCGCAAGGGCGTGCTCGCCTGGAATGCCGCATTTGAGGCCATCGGGCTGAAGGATGTCATGCAGGTAAGGGATTTCCCTACGCAGGAAGAAGACCCGGAATTCGACCCGGACAATCTGCGCTACTGCTGTCTCCGTTATGTTCCTGATGCGACCATGAATGCAAGAGGACCGAGCTGGACTGACCCTGTCACAGGTGAAATCCTCAATGCTTCAGTCCTGGTGTACAACGATGTCATCAAGCTCATCAACAACTGGCGTTTCGTCCAGACCGCACAGGTGGATGAAAGCGTCAGAGCCATCAAGATGCCGCAGGAAATCATTGACGAGTCGCTGGTTTATGTGATCTCCCATGAAATCGGGCACACATTGGGTCTGATGCACAATATGGGCGCTTCTTCTGCATATCCTACCGAATCACTGAGGGACAAGGCTTTCACCGCAGAATACGGCACTACGCCGTCCATTATGGACTATGCGCGGTTCAACTATGTCGCCCAGCCTTCCGACAAGGGCGTAAAACTCGTGCCTCCGAGTCTGGGTGTGTATGACAAATATGCCATCAGATGGCTCTACACTCCGGTAATCGGCGCCAAGGATATCTGGGACGAGTATCATCAGGCAGAGAAAATCCTGGACGAGAAAGCCGGCGACCCGATGTACCGCTATGGGGCTCAGCAGGTTTCGGGCTATGCCGCATATGGTGTTTACGACCCGAGCTCACGTTCCGAGGACCTCGGAGACAATCCTATAAAGTCCAGCAGCTACGGCATCAGCAACCTCAAATACATCCTGCCTAAAATGAACGAATGGATCGGGGCGGAAGATGCTGACTTCTCTCACAGACAAGACCTTTATACACAGCTGGTTGCACAATACAACAGATATATCGGCCATGTGCTGTCGCAGGTCGGCGGCATCTACCTGAACTATGTCAAGGAAGGTTTCAACCAGAAGCCTGCCGTTCCGGTAGATAGAGATGTACAGAAAGCGTCACTGAAATGGGTGATTTCCCAGCTCAGGAATTCCGCATGGCTGAATGAGCCTTCAGTCACATCCAACTTCCCGCTCTCGACTCCGCAGTCGAACAAAGTCTGCGCTTCGGTTGCCAGGACATTGGCCTCGACCGTCCCTGAAAACGTGGTCAGGGCCGCTGCAGTCGCAGGTGCGAAGAACGTCTATACCGTCAAGGATTACTATGACGACCTCTATCGTGAGCTTTTCGCATCATCCATCGCCGGAAAGAGGCTTACTTCCGAGGAGAAGACACTCCAGCGTGACATTCTCATCTTGAACGCAAAGGAAGTGAGGGGTGCGATGACCAAAACGCTGACAGAGGAAGAAGGCAGCATTGACAATGAAGACTGGTGCGGCTGGGAACAGGATGGCCTCGGAGAGGGCAACAAACCTTACCAGGCTTCGGTCAGCATTATCCCGATCGATGAGACTGACAGTTACCGGGTGGCCTTCCTCAACAAGGTAAAATCACTCGCTCAGGCTAAAAAGTCCTCTGCCCCGTCAGATGACCGTGCCCATTACGAATACATTTATGCAAGATGCTGTGCAGCATTGGAAAAATTTTAATAACATACTGAACCACAACACATTGAACCACTGACTATGAATATCAGATTGATTCTTGCGGCAGCGGCCGCCATTATGCTTGCAGGGTGCTCATCTCTGAAAGACGGAGAGTACAACCTGTCACTTGTAACTACCGGAGACGGCCACGGCTCCTGGTTTTCCAAGCCATTTTCCGAGAACGGCTCCGCGAGAAGTTCCCTGTTGGCCCAGAGCCAGTATATCAATGAGTTGCGCACAGAAAAGGGGGCGGACAATGTCATCCTCGTGGATGCCGGAGACAATTTCCTCGGGAGCAACGCCACGTTCTACTATGATTATGCCGATACATTGTCCCCGTACCTTTACCCGCGCCTCGCAGCATATATGAAATACGATGCCGTGGCAGCAGGACATTGCGATTTCGAGGCCGGCCACGGAGTCTATGACAGGGCTGCGGAGACGTTCCGTAAAGAGGGTATTCCGTTCCTCGCCGGAAATGTGGTCCGGACTGACAACGGCAAGAGATATCTCCAGACCGGCACCATCGTGAAAAAGAACGGGGTGAAGGTGGCGATTCTCGGCTATACCAATGCTGACAATGCTGCACTGATGGACAAAAGCGCCTACAGCGGGCTGGAGTTCAAGTCGCTCATACCGCTTGTGCAGGAAGACGTGGACGCTTTCCGCAAGAAGCACAAGCCTCAGGTGGTCGTGGTGGTAGCGCACACCGCCATCGGAAAAGGCGAGGGCAACAATGCCGAGAAACAGGGTCTGGACCTTCTCAACAGTCTGAAGGGCGTGGATTTCCTCGTGACTGCCCACGACCACTCGAACAAAGTGATCAAACGTGACAGCATCGTGCTTGTCGGCTGCGGAAAGTCGGGCCAATATGTGGGTCTCGGCGAGATAAAACTGCTCGTCAAGGGCGGCAAAGTCGTAAGTCGTGAGCTTGACGCCAAGTCCGTCGGCATAAAATACGACAATATTGACACGGCGATGGAAGAGGCATTCGAGGATGAGTTCAATGCTGTCAAAGCATTCTCCAACAGCAAGTTGGGCACAGTGAAGAAGGAAATGGTCTCACGGGAATTCTATTCCGGCCAATGTGATTATCTGAATTTCCTTCACGCTCTGGCGCTCACTTACTGTCCGATGGACATATCATTGACGGCAACTCTCCTCATCGACGGAAAAGTGCCTGGCGGAGATGTCACTTTCAATGATTTGAAGACAATTTACCCTTACGGGAACAAACTGATGGTGCTGAAACTTGCCGGAAAGGAAATAAAAGAGTACCTTGAGGCGAGTTATGACTTATGGGTAGAAACCGTAAGCGGACCAGATGCGGACCACATTCTCCGTATCAAACAGGCAAAGGATTGGAAGACAGGCCAGATGGCATGGAAACTCGCCAAGAGTCCGGCCAATTTCGACAGCGCTGCAGGCATTGACTATACTGTGGATGTCACCAAGCCGTATGGCGAAAGGGTGAACATCCTGAGTATGGCAGACGGCAGAGCGTTCGATATGGACAAGATGTACACTGTAGGCATCACCTCATATAGGGCGAGCGGTGCAGGCGGACTGCTTAAGGCAGCAGGACTCCTCTCCGCGGAAGATGTCGAAGCACGCACGCTGTTCAAAGGACCGGAATTCAGGACTATCCTCTACGAATACTTCCTGAGGAACGGAAGCATTGACCCTGAGGTCACCGGCAAGAAGGAACTTGTCGGAAGGTGGAAATTCGTGCCTGAAGGCGTGAGCGAAGGCATTGTAAAGGACGTTGAACTATTATATGGAAAATAAAGAAGTATGAATCTATCCGGCAACGTTGTTGCGAAAACATTGACAATCACCGCATTGTGCCTGTCATTCCAGATGACTGGACTGGCGCAGGAGGTTTCCGGACTCGAGAGGAGGAAAGCCATCGAGGCGGAATATGGCGTAAAAGAGGCGGTTACCCGGTACGACACCAGGACCGAACTGATGGAAAACCCGGCAGGACTCTGCTCGGACTACTGCATGTATTCATTCGTGGAACACCAGATCAGCCCGGCTCCGTCCGGATACAAGCCGTTCTATATCAGCTATTTCGGAAGACACGGTGCCAGGTTCGCCCTCTCCGATGACATATATGAGAAGATCCACAAGGTTCTGCTCGACGCCCACAATGCAGGAAAGCTCAATGACCGAGGCGAGAGGCTTTGGAAAGAATATGAGGAATTCTACCCTTCCGTAGCGCACAGGGGCGGAGACCTGACTCCAAAAGGTCAGGAACAGCTCAGGCGTATCGCCGGTATAATGTACCGGAATTTCCCGCAAGTGTTCAAAGGCCGCACGGTAGCTTCCATACTCTCTACCCCGATACCGCGCACGATGCTCACGATGTTCTCTTTCGTGGATGAACTCAGAGGTCTGGACAAGGATTTCTCTTTCACCGTAGATGCTGGAAGGTGCTATTTCCCTATTCTCGAGCCTAACAAGTCCATCAGCCCGATCAAGGTAAAAGTACCTCTTCCTGAAGAGGCCTTGAAGTCTGCCAAGAAATTCGCTGCGGACAAAATCGACGCCAAGGCATTCTGTTCCAAGTTCTTCAATGATACTGACTACCTCGAAGCCACTTATGGAATGTGGAAATTCGAGTCGGACATGAGAAACATCGTCTGTGATGTCAGATGCCTGAAGGACGTTCCTGAAGACACTTTCTCCGATGTCTTCACCACTGAGGAACTTTTCGGAATCTGGGAAGTCAGGAATTACAACGGATACATCTACATGGGCCGCACTCCCCTCTCGGACAACAAGAACTGCATCAACAATTCATCCATTCTGGAATCCATCATTGAACAGGCCGATGCGGATATCGCATCCGGAGAACGCCAGCTCTGCCTGAGGTTCTCCCATGACACGGCCCTGCTTCCGCTGATGTGCTTCATGCGACTTGACAATTTCGGGGCAGTAGTGGATGATCCGGAAGAGGTGAAGAATTATTGGCGCTCCGATTTTATACCTATGGCAGCCAATTTGCAGTTGTTATTCTATCGAAGCAAGAGAAGTGCCGACATACTTGTCAAGGTGCTGTACAATGGCCGTGAGGCCTCCCTTCCGCTTCCGGAAGCTGCGCCTTCGTTCTATAGATGGACAGAGTTCAAAGCTTATTATCAGGCACTTATGCCGGGAGGGAACAACTAAGCATATAAGATGAAACGACATACTTACCGCATTGAAGGAAAATTCGATTTTGAGGCAGGAGGAAGTGTTTCCTCATTGGAGGTTGCTTATCATACATCCCCTATGGATTACCATAAGGGGATGAAAACTATATGGATATGCCATGCATTGACATCCGATTCAGATGCCGAGGAGTGGTGGCCGGAACTTGTGGGGCCGGGAAAGCTTTTCGATACTGAGAAGTATTTCGTCATCTGCGGCAACATGTTGGGTTCCTGCTATGGCTCCAGCGGGCCTTCAAGCATTGACCCGGAAACCGGCAAACCCTATTATTTCAGTTTTCCGAAGGTTACCGTGCGCGATATCGTGAACGCCCTGGACGCGGTCAGGGAACATATCGGAATCGGGCATATAGATTTGCTTGTGGGAGCGAGCATCGGAGGCTTCCAGGCGCTTGAATGGTCCGTGAAATGCCCCGACCTGTTTACCAAGGCGGTCTATATTGCGACCAGCTCGAGAATCAGTCCGTGGCTTACAGCCTTTGAGGAGTCACAGAGAATGGCATTGGAGGCTGACCCTACTTTCAGGGCCTGTGAGAGTCTGGACGGCGGCAAAAAGGGCCTCGAATGTGCCAGAACCATCGCATTGCTTTCGTACAGATGCGAAGACGGCTACAATCTCAAGCAGCAGGAGCCTTCCGACGACACGCTGTTTGCAGACAGAGCCGGTTCATATCACAGGTATCAGGGACACAAGTTCGCGGAAAAGTTCGATGCATACTCGTATTATTACCTGTCGCTGAGTGTGGACAGCAACAATCTGGGACGCAATCGTGGCGGAGAAGCGGCGGCATTGGGCATGATACGTGCGGAAGCCACATTCATCGTCATTGACTCAGACCTCATATTTCCTCCGTACAGGATGAAATGGATGTCCGGACAGGTGAAAGGCTCGAAATTCCACGAAATCAAATCCCACTTCGGGCACGACGGCTTCTTCCTTGAATGCGCACAGCTGGATGAGCTGATACGCCCGATAGTAAACAGTCTGACAGAATAAAAAACATATATTATGAAAGTAGCAGTTGTAGGTGTTACAGGACTGGTAGGTACCAGGATGACAGAAGTGCTGGAAGAAAGGCATTTCCCTGTAACTGAATTCATTCCTGTTGCCTCAGAGCGTTCCGTGGGCAAGAAGGTGATGTTCAATGGAAAAGAATACTCCGTAGTAAGCGCCGAGGAGGCCATCGCAGCCAAACCGGACCTTGCGATATTCTCTGCAGGCGGCGGCCCGTCCAAAGAGCTTGCCCCGAAATTTGCGGCCGTCGGTTGCCGCGTCGTGGACAATTCATCCTGCTGGCGTATGGACCCGACCAAGAAGCTTGTCGTTCCCGAGGTCAATGCAGATGTCCTCACAAAAGACGACTACATCATCGCAAACCCTAACTGTTCCACCATCCAGATGCTCCTTCCTCTCGCACCGCTTCACAGAAAGTACCGCATAAAGAGAGTGGTAGTGTCCACCTACCAGAGCGTGACAGGAGCCGGCAACAAGGCTGTGGCCCAGATGGAAGCCGAGCGCGGCGGTGCTGTATGGGGTGAATACCCTGCCAAGTTCCCGCATCCTATCGACCAGAACATCATCCCGCACATCGACGATTTTCTCGAGAACGGCTACACCAAGGAAGAGATGAAGATGGTCAATGAGACACACAAGATATTGAATGACAATACTATAGGCGTCTCAGCGACAACCGCTCGTGTACCGGTTATCGGAGGCCATTCCGAATCCATAAATCTGGAATTCGAGAAGGAATTCGACCTTGCTGACGTACGCAGAATATGGGAAGAGACGCCGGGCATCACGGTTCAGGACGACACGGCCCATAACGTCTATCCGATGTGCCGTTTTGCGCTCGGACACGACGATGTTTTCGTGGGACGTCTCCGCAGGGATTTCTCAGTAAAATCAGGACTGAATTTCTGGTGCGTTTCTGACAACATCCGCAAGGGTGCCGCCACAAATGCCGTACAGATTGCAGAAGTGCTTCTCCAGAAAGGATTCCTTCCTTCCGAATAATTATGGCTGACAATTATCTTGAGTCCCGTTACGAGGAGGTTTTCGCCTCAGGAGCACGGAAAAGCGTCATCAAGCGCACCAATCCGTCGCTGAACACGCTGCTGGTCAAGAACCGCACGATCCGTCGTTTCCGACAGGACATTGACATAAACTCTGAACAGTTGCGCACTATCGTCAATGCCAATTCCTCGCTCGCCAGCGCGATGAACCGCCAGCTTCTCAGATTCAGACCTGTCGATTCGTCCGATATTGACAAGGTCAATGCATTGAGGCAGATTCTTTTCCGCGAGCCTGTGCGGGAAGAGTCCGCACGTGCGTTCATCATCGTTTACAGCATCCTTCCTGAAGAAAGATACATCGACATTGACCTCGGCATTTCTCTTCAGAGCATGGCGCTGAAAGCGGTGGAACTCGGCCTCAACTGCCTGATAAAAGGCAACTTGGACAGAGACGCGCTTAGGGCCTTCTTTAGAGAGGATGACGAGCGTATCATCGCTGAGAACGGATATGATGTCCTGGAACCTGTGGCTGTGCTCTGTGTCGGCAAGAGTGCGGAGAGCGTATTTCTCAAGCCGGTAAATGACGGGGAAGACCTCACGCCCTACACCAAGGAGGGGGTTCATTATGTTCCGAAACTCCAAAGCGAGACATTGACTTTAAAATAGAATTCTATTATCCACTGATTATGAAACACATTCATCTACAGATTGCCTTGGCGGCACTTTTCATCTGCGGTGCAGCGCACGGTCAGACTACTTCAAGAGCCGCAGACTCCACCGCTTTTGTCAATGCTGAATGGAACTGGAAAGACCTCGGCAAGGGGGCATTGGCCGGTTCTGCGCACATCTCCATGTTCGGAGGCGACCAGACTGTCTCCATCGTAAAATACCCGGCCAGGAAGTTCCGCACTTCCATCGAGGAATCAGCTGGAGATTTGTGCGTGACTACCGATTCATTGGCCAAGAGGACTGAAGCGCTCGCTGCGATAAACGGCAGTTATTTCAATGTGAAGACACTTCAGCCTTGCACCTTCTTCGCATTGGCCCACAATGAGATAAGCCGCACTGCCCAGTCAGAGTTCTTCAGGACCAATGCTTTAGTGGCCTTCAAGGACAAGAAGGGCCACAAGATGGAGATAATGCTGTGTGACACAACTCGTTACGAATACTATACAAAGCGTTATCATGCGGCATTGGCTTCAGGCCCGCTGCTTATTCAGGACGGCAAGATACCTGCTTTCGCCACTGACAGGAATTTCAGCAACGCACGTCATCCGAGGACATTGATAGGAAAGGACAGCCGCGGCAACTATTATTTCGTCACCATCGACGGACGCGCGAAGAATCACGCTGACGGAGCTACATTGACCGAAAGCGCTCTGATTGCGCTCTGGGCCGGTATGGACAATGCCATAAATCTGGATGGAGGCGGTTCCACGACGATCTGGACAGCTGAAGACGGCGTTCTGAACCATCCGACCGACAACAAGAAATTCGATCATGCCGGCACCCGTCGGGTTCCGAACATAATCATAATGAAGTAAGTTTATGCTTTCTTCTTGTAGAGTCCTGACCAGGTGATGAGTGACCAGATTCCGTTTACAAGGTAGAGTCCGCAGACAATCGGCATAAACACGTGTCCCACAGAGATATGCATTGCAAGCTGGAAGACATTGACCAGAAGCCAGGCTATCCAGCAGTCCCATTTCTTGAGAGCGGAGAGGAACTGCGCAACGAGGATTAGCACGGTCACGCAAGCATCCAGATACGGTATAGGGTCTGACGGGATCTTGCCCGGGAAGATGGCATTTCCTGCAAGGCTGATGAACCAGCCCCATCCTGCCGCAATGACGAAGACGGAAACGATGGCGAGAATGCGCTGTTTCCAGCTGAGCATGGTCACTTTAAGTGCGCTGCTGTCCGCAGAGCTCTGCTCGTCCTTTCGCGGATGTGTCCATCTGTAATGCCCTAAGACATTGATTCCTAAAGATATAGGCTGAAGAAGCAAGTTGGCATAGAGGTTCTTGTTCCAGAACATCAGGAGCAAGAGGAGGGAATACAGGTATCCCACCCAGAAATTGTATTTGCTGTTGCGGCCGGCAAGGAATACGCATGTAAGGCCTACTACGGATGTCAGCAGGTCAATGAGAAGGACAGGAGTGTCGCCTCCTATCGTAAACAGAGTATAGTTAATAAAGTTCATTGTCTGAGATTTAAATTTTCTTCAGCGGGATCATGCGACTAACCCACTGAGCCTTCGAGTGATACCTGAAGCAGTTTCTGAGCCTCCACTGCGAATTCCATTGGCAGTTTGCTCAGCACCTCGCGTGCATAGCCATTGACAATCAGTCCCACAGCATCTTCCGGACCTATTCCGCGCTGGTTGCAGTAGAACAGCTGGTCCTCACTGATCTTGGATGTGGTCGCCTCATGCTCCACGACTGCTGTAGGATTCGCGCTGCGCACGTCAGGGAAGGTATGGGCACCGCAGGCGGAACCTATCAGAAGGCTGTCACACTGTGAGTAGTTCCTGGCTCCAGCAGCCCCCGGAAGCATTCTCACAAGACCACGATAGCTGTTCTGGCTGTGTCCTGCGGAGATTCCCTTGCTGACTATCCGGCTGCGTGTTCCTCTGCCGATATGTATCATTTTCGTACCGGTGTCGGCCTGCTGATAGTTGTTCGTCACGGCTACGGAATAGAACTCTGATGAGGAGTAATCTCCCTTGAGTATGGTGCTCGGATATTTCCACGTGATGGCAGAACCTGTCTCGACCTGTGTCCATGAAAGATGTGCGCCTTCCATGCATATTCCCCTCTTGGTCACGAGGTTAAGGATTCCTCCACGACCGTTTTCATCGCCCGGATACCAGTTCTGGACTGTGCTGTATTTCACGTCGGCATCCTTGAGCGCCACTATCTCGACAACTGCCGCATGAAGCTGGTTTTCGTCACGCATCGGTGCGGTACAGCCTTCCATATAACTTACGGTCGAGCCCTCGTCAGCCACGATTAGCGTCCTCTCGAACTGCCCCGTGCCCTTTGCATTGATACGGAAATAACTGGAGAGTTCCATCGGGCAGCGCACTCCTTTCGGGATGTAACAGAATGAGCCGTCGCTGAATACGGCGGAGTTCAATGCCGCGAAATAGTTGTCGCCGGACGGGACTACGGTCGCAAGATATTTGCGCACCAGGTCAGGGTGTTCCTTTACGGCCTCGCTGAACGAGCAGAAGATAATGCCACGCTCTGCAAGCTCTTTACGGAATGTGGTAGCGACTGATACTGAGTCGAATACGGCATCCACTGCTGCCACGCCAGCAAGTACTTCACGCTCCTTGAGAGGTATGCCGAGCTTGTCGAAAGTTTCCGCCAGTTTCGGGTCGATCTCTTTCGGCCTGTCAGAGTCTTTCTTCGGAGCCGCATAATATATAATATCCTGATAATCAATGTGAGGCATATCCAGATGCCCCCATTCCGGCATCTCCATCTTCTGCCATTTACGGAAAGCATCCAGTCTGAAATCCAGAAGCCACTGCGGTTCGTCTTTCCTCTTGGAAATCATCCTGACAATGCCTTCGTTCAGTCCTTTCGGTATGAATTCCTGCTCCACGTCCGTTACAAATCCTTCCTTATATTCGGATTTCGTAATGTCGTTCAGCAGTTTCTTTTCTTCATTTATATCCATAATTCGAAATTATAGTTTTTACAGCGCCATCAGGTCTGCCAATACCACAGCAGTCATCGCCTCGACCACCGGCGGCGTCCTGAGCGCAAAACATACGTCGTGACGGCCCGGAATTTCCAGTTCCGTCATCTGTCCGGTAGTAAAATTCAGTGTTTTCTGTGCCTTTCCAATACTGGATGTCGGCTTGAACGCCACCCTGAATACCAGAGGATTGCCGTTGGTTATGCCTCCGTTTACTCCTCCTGCCCCATTCTTTGCCGGATGACCGGTCCTGAATTCTCCGTCTGCCGGAACGAAAGGGTCATTGTGCTGCGAACCTTTCATTCTCGCTGCCTCGAAACCGTCTCCGAATTCTATGCCACGCACACCCGGTATCGAGAATATTGCGTGAGAAATCATTGACTCAACAGAGTCGAAAAACGGCTCTCCTATGCCTGCAGGGACGTCGGAGACTGTACATTCCACGATTCCGCCGACCGAGTCTCCTTCATTTATAGCCTGGTCCAGGACATCTTTCCATATGACGGAAGCGGCAGCATTATCCTCTCCGGAAGCCGACACAGCCTCCTGACGGCTGACTCCGCCTACCTCTATCAGTTCTGCCTTGATGCTGCACACGCACATCTTCTTGGCCACGACTCCTGCCGCGACAACAGGCAATGTGAGCCGGCCGGAAAAGTGTCCGCCGCCACGCGGATCATTGAAATCCAGCCACTTGACGCTTGCAGTATAATCAGCATGCCCAGGGCGCGGGACATCATTGAACAGTTTATAGTCGCCTGAACGGGTGTTCCTGTTGTGGAATATCACAGCAAGGGGCGCTCCTGTGGTATGTCCGTTGTAAACTCCGCTCAAAATCTCCGGTTCGTCGGTCTCTATCCTCGGTGTGGTGCCTTTCGGGCCGCTTTTACGTCTCAGGATATCCTCGATGAAATCGTCTTCTGTCAGCGGAAGGCCTGGCTGCACGCCATCGAGAACGACACCGATTGCGGTGCCGTGGGACTCTCCAAAAATGGAGACGCGGAATTTTCTGCCAAAAGAATCCATCCTTTCAAGTATTTAAGATTCAACGCCTGTCAGGCGCGAAAACAACTTCTGAAAACCCGGGAACGATTTCGCCACGCATTCCATGTCATCTATCAGCACCGACGAATCCGCTCCAAGTCCGGCCACCTTCAGAGCCAGCACCATCCTATGGTCGTGGAAAGAGGAGTATTCTCCGCCCTTCAGAAGACGCCCAGTCAGACATCTCTGGGCCAACGAATGCCCTTCTATAATCATCTCGTCGCCAGAAATCCTCGCTTTCACGCCCATCTGCGTCAGCATTGACAATATCGCCTGTCCTCTGTCGCTCTCTTTATTGGCAAGGCGGCCGACTCCTGCAATCCGGCTTGTTCCCTGGCAGAAAGCGGCCAGAATGGAGATTATCGGGAACAAATCGGGGCAATTGTTGGCATCCACCTCGAAGGCATTGAGCGGTGCCCTCTGCACATGCACCAGGCCCTTCGAGTCATTGTATCCGTCCTGAGACAGACTCGCTCCCGCTTCCATCAGAATGTCCATAACGGACAAATCCGCCTGGAGGGAACGCGAGTCAAGTCCGGCGAGGTCGGCTTTACCGAAAACCGCGCCTGCCACGAGGAAACATGCCGCCGAGCTCCAGTCTCCTTCTATCTCCATCGATGACGCCTTATACGACTGACGTCCTTTTATATGCAATACAATCTCTGTACAGTCATTCCAGTCCTGGGACTCCGCGAATTCCGGACCGCCTTCCATATCGCAGCGCACCTTCACGCCGAATGCTTTCATAACATCCATTGTGATAAACAGATACGGGATGCTCTTCGGGCTGAGAATCCTCACTGTCGAGTCTTCTTCCAGCAGGGGCAATGCCATAAGCAGCCCCGAAATGATCTGTGACCCACCTGAGCCTGAAACAGTTACCTTTCCACCTGTAAGCTTTCCGGAGACCTTCAGCGGCACGAAAACCTCTTCAGTGTTTCGCTGCACCGCTTCTTCCTGCGGAAGGTTTTCCAGACTCACCCCGAATGACGCCATAATCTCGCGGGCGCCTTTAAGCGGTCTTCGGGTCAATGTACCTTCTCCCGCAATCTCCGTCTCGCCCCCGCCAAGAGCCGCCACAAGAGGTATCATCAGTCTCGTCAGCAGACCGGATTCGCCGGTTTCCAGTCTTGTCAATGCCAATCCGCCCGCTTTCGCGCCGATTCCTTTGATTGTCAATGCAGATGTATCCTTGATTACCTGCCCTCTCTCGTAAGACAAGCCTACCTTAATGTCCGCGCCCAACGAACGGGCTACGGAAATTGCCGATTCATTGTCCCCGCATGGGGAATATCCTTTCAATGTGGTAGTTCCTTCGGCCAATGCGGCTGCAATTATTGCACGCTGCGCAAAGCTTTTGGATGAGGGCATCTGTATAATATCGCGGTCTGCCGGCATTGACGGTAACCTGTTGCCATAAACAAGCTGCTTCATCCTGGCCGTGGTCATCTGGCCCGGCGCGGCCGCTTCGCTCTGATTCAGAGCGGCATAGGTATATGGGGCGCCTTTGGCAAGGCATTGTATCCTGGAATCTCGTCCCTGCTCGCCCATTGCGAATGCTATGAGTTTTGCGGGGTCGAATGTGTCATAGAGTGACAGGAGTCTGGTGACGGAAGCATTGACCTGATCATCCTCCCCCCGGGCTGTGGTAACGATCTTGGCGATGTCGGCACCGATGGCGAAGCATTTCTCTGTCAATGCTTTAAGGGCCTCTGCCGAGTCTGTCCCGCTATAATCGTGGTAGGACCTGACATAGACGGTTCCGTTTTCACGGGTTTCCCGACGCAGGCGCTTGGACATCATCGCGGGCGCTTCGATTTCGAGGTCCACGAACGCTGCTCCTGAATGTATTGCAGTGATGAGTTCGGATTCGGCTTCCTGAACGGCTCTGGTGTCGATTTTCCTGTCATCCATGTCTGGATTCGCTGCCACAATACGCTTGCGCACCTCACTTATGCGGCAAGTGGCCACAAGAGGCACGTCCGATGTGGAAAACAGTTCCTCTATGTCCTCCATCGACAACGGACATCTGTCCAGTCTGATTTCAGCCATCTCCACGGTCCCGCTTTCCAGGATTCCCAATATCTCGTCTATCGTCTTATTTTGTATTGTAGTACAAATCATTATCTGCAATCTTTCCAACCTGCAAAGATAGTGATTTTTTCACCGATAATTTTATTACGGCACATAAGCACCTCGGTCAATGTCGTATTGCCTGAAGTTTTTATGGTTTGAACACAATGTACAAATTTTGATATATCAGAAAATGTACATATTTTTGTATCAAAATTCAAACATCATGGCAGCTCCAACAGCTTGCCCAAACCACATGGCTTCATTGCCAGAGCGATTCTTGCACAGATTCGGATATAGCAGATGCTTTCGAAGATATTTTGAGACAGCAGGGCGAACTCAACCGGGCCTTGACGCTATCTCTGACCATATCCCAGCAGAATCTTCTTCATGCAATGTCAGCAGGAGAGAAGAATCTTTCATCACAGAGAGTTATGAAAGAGTACCGCCTCAAGTCCAGTACCGAGGTATCCAGAGCCAGGAAAGCATTGATAGCCAATGATATTCTGGACGACTTCGGTAAACAGTATTCATTTGAAGACCCGATATACGAGTACTGGCTGAAAAATGTCTTTTTTAAAGATTAACCGCGCTTTCCACCGGAAGGTCCTCGATGCGGACATCGCCTATGGCGCGGATCAGGACGAAATGCACTATACCGTTTTCAGCTTTTTTGTCCTTTTTCATTGCCCCGGACAGTGATTCCGGCGGGAACGGGCACTCGGTCGGCAGGCCGCATCGGCTGAAATCGCGTACAAGTCTTGCTCTCAGTGATTTACCTTCTTCGTTGGCCGCAGTATCGTTCTGCCCGGCAATGTTTTCTCGCCGTGACGGAATCTCAGAAGCGAGATTATAGTACCGTTCAGACGCTTTTGCCGCCATAATCATCCCCATTGCCACAGCTTCGCCATGTGTAATGCCGGATTTGGCGCCGTTATGCCCCGACATTGAGCCATTATGCCTCGACATTGACACGGACTCTATCGCATGCGCGAAAGTATGTCCGAGGTTCAGTTTTCGCCTCTCTCCGCGCTCGAATTCGTCACGCTCGACAATCCCGGCCTTGATTTTCGCAGCAGCCGCAGCAAGTTTCTCAATCTCAGCCAGATGCAAGGCTATCGCATGTTTCCGGTCAATGCTTCCGTGTATCTCGGAGAGAACTTCAACCGCCTTTTCGTAGTTGTTGCCAGCATTGTCAATGATGAAGGTCTTCAGGAGTTCAGCAGCACCTGACAGGAAGTCTCTATATGGCAATGTACCAAGAACTTCCGGGCAGATATATGTGAATTCCGGCTGTCTGATCACACCCAATATATTCTTGTAGTTTTGGAAATTCACCCCTGTTTTTCCGCCGATTGCGGCATCGACCTGCGACAGGAAGGTGGTAGGAACATAAGCGAACCGGATTCCTCTCTTGTATATGGATGCGGCGAATCCGGCCATGTCCGTGGTTATGCCGCCGCCTATCGCAAGCAGCAGCGCATTGCGGCCGGCGTCATTGTCCATCAGCCACTTGCATATTTCCAGGACAGTGTACATCGACTTGTTTTCCTCTGAGACATCGAGCAGAAGCAGGTTCGACGGATGCGGCAAGGCGCCTTCAAGCTTTTGCTCCTCATGTGCTTTCACGACTTGCTCGGCACTTGATTTTACCTGTCTGTCCGCGACCACGAAAACAGCTGGATATCCTTTCAGGTATCCGGTCACGTCCGTAATCTTCTGTCCGCTATATATCTTGCATTTCATAACTACTAAGTTTCCGCCATCGCGAATATAGCAAAATATCATAATTCCCGAAAAAGTCCATGTTACATTATGCTGACAGGCACTGAAATATTTGGTATTTCGCCAAAAAGTCCTAACTTTGTCATTCCGATTCCAATCGATGCCCGAATGGCGGAATTGGTAGACGCGTTGGACTCAAAATCCAATGTCCTTTAAAAGACGTGCCGGTTCGAGCCCGGCTTTGGGCACCACAAGAAGCCTCTCCAGACATCGGAGGGGCTTTTTTGTCACCTAGTGGAAGTACCCTAAACAAAAATAACCTGTCCAATATTTGGAAATTCAGGTACAGACACTGGAAATTCATCCCTAAAGAATTCAAAGAGGATCCATCATACTACAAACATTAAACCCCATCAATCACTAATAGCCACCCAAGTGGAACTTAGGTCTTCGTGATTAACCGGGTTTAATTCTCCGGCAAATGTATCAGTTTTTTCACATTTCGATGCAAAATGTTATATTTGCATTAACGGCCTTACACAGCCGCCTTCAAGATAAGCGAAAGTTGGTTCCTCTCTTTTTATCCTCAATTGGGTATTTTGATGTAGATGACAGACAGAAAAGAATCGTCAGTACACTTGAATAATCATTTTAGCTATGAGAAAGAGTATATTTATCTGTTCTTTACTATGTTCTCTAACCACATTTTCCTGTGGTACTTCGAGCGATGAGATTCACCGAATTACTGCCGAGAACACCCAACTCAAAGAAACAAACATGGCATTAAGTGCCGCTTTAGAACAATGTAAAAGTGAGTTAGAGACACTTAAAAACAATAGCATCAAAACAGGACCTTCGACAGTCAAAGGAAAAGAAGTATTAGGAAAGTGGAACGTCGCTTTTTCTTTCGAGCCGAACAAATACTTCACGATTGAGATTATTAAAGAGAATGGAAAGTATCAATCCAAACTTGAGTTCTCCGATTCGGATAAGGTTAAGATTGAACAATTAGAGAAAGATGGTGATAAGTTATATGTTGTAGAAAGTAAGACTCAAGAGTACTATCGAATTATTGATGGTAATTTGCATTTATATGATAAGGACGGAGACTTTACTACAGGTGCCGGCTATAAAGTCACCAAAATAAAATAAAGCTATCTTCATTATGAACAATCAGACAACGAGAAAGAAGAAAGGAGGATTCTTTTGGTTTATCATTATTGTTGCAGTGATTCTCGGTATTATTTACCATAGCGGAGGAAGTGATCACTCTATCAAAAACTATAATGATAACTCTACCACTCACCAAATTCTCGCAAAGAACTACTTAAAGGACTACCTGAAAAATAATTTGAAGGATGCGAAATCCTATGAAGAAGTTAGTTATACATCAAACTATAACTCATCAAAGGGGTGCTATGAAGTGACACTTAAGTATCGAGCAACAAACTCATTCGGTGCAAAGGTACTTGAACAGGTATCAGGTGATGTGTATTTTACCGATAACCAAGTTTCCATTAGGAATGTTCAAACAGATTGATATACTTTAAGCAGACTCTTAAGGTGATAGTGTATCACCATGTTTTATGTCTTAAAGTGATACGGTTGAGATTGTGATACAGAGGCGGACAGGATGTATAGTCTTTCAATCGATTTTCGTCGGCCACGTGTGAAACGGATGCTGGCCGACAGAGTTCAAGTCGATATAGCCACTTCGAGTTTCCTAGCAATCAAGGATATACCTCTTGTCGGAGTGGTGATCTATCTCCGCTTTTTTGTCGTATACCGAAACTGAAAGGCAGTAATGCTTAGCCAAGTATGATTAAATTAGCGCAATCTCAAGATAACACATTATAAGCATCGAAATTCAAAATAATTCGTATTTTGCGATATCATTGTTGGTAAAACAACATTGTTGAGAAAGCAAGGCAGGTATCTATCCCTTAAATGGGTACCTGCTTTTGTCGTATAGAGGGGAGGTTTTCAGGCTTGTTTGGGTGAAGGCGTACAGACGGCTTCGCTTCGGCAAGATTGAAAGGGTGAAAGGACACTATCGCAGATATTAAGGGTATCGGCGGTTTTTGAGACTTAGCCCTGTGTCCGAATACGGACACTCTACTCTATCCCCTCTTTTTTACTATATTTACCGAAGAAATTTGGATGACTGATACTGTTTAGAATCATGGAAGGATTTATTTATATATTGTTTTGGCTGCTGACAGGGGTTATTTTCGGCATAATGAGTATCGTGTGCTGGGCTGTAACTACTGTGGAAAACGAGTATAAGAACCGAAGCAAAAAATAAAACATTTAATCGTATTCGCCATGAAGGAAAATAGAACAGTAGTCGGGATTGGAGAGGTCTTGTGGGACATTCTGCCGGACGGAAAGAAAGTAGGAGGCGCTCCGGCCAATTTCGCATATCACGTATCACAATTCGGGATGCAGAGCCTTGTAGTCAGTGCAATAGGCGATGATGCTCTTGGACAGGAGATAATCGGCACATTCCGGGACGAAGGCCTGAACAGCCTCATTTCCACAGTACCCTATCCTACCGGAACAGTACAAGTAGAACTCGACATGGCCGGCATCCCACAATATATCATAAAGGAGGGCGTCGCATGGGACTACATTCCATTCACGCCGGAACTGGAAGCATTGGCCCGCAACACTTGCGCAGTATGTTTCGGTTCACTTGCACAGAGGAGCACGGTATCCCGCAAAACCATCAATCGCTTCATTGACACAATGCCGAAGGACAACGACACTCTAATTGTTTTCGATGCCAATCTCAGGCAGAGTTTCTACAGCGAAGATGTCTTGGAGCAGTCTATGATGCGGTGCAATGTCCTGAAAATCAATGACGAGGAACTCCCGACAGTCTGTCGGATATCAGGCATTCCTGAGTCGGATCCGGAGAACCAATGCCGGGCATTGTTGAACCGCTACAATCTGAAGATTCTCATTCTGACTTGCGGAGTAAACGGCAGTTACATTTTCACGCCTGACGCGAAGTCGTTCTTGCCAACGCCACAAGTAAAAGTAGCTGACACCGTAGGAGCAGGCGACTCCTTCACTGCCGCCTTTACCGCAAGCATCTTAAGCGGCTTGCCAGTTACTGTAGCCCACAGAAAGGCCGTGGATGTTTCCGCCTTCGTCTGCACACAAAACGGTGCAATGCCCATCCTTCCCGCCAAACTCCTCACATGTAGCGCAACCAGTAAATAGCTGTGTGGCAGGCATTTAGCCATTTTCAGAGTTATACTTTTGGCAACTCTGAAAACGTTCAACTATATGATATTCAGCGACTTGCAGGTCGCGCAAGCTGTATCGTCCTGAAAAAAGTTTACCGAAATTTAACAACAAGTAGTTAGGATAAAAGGTAAGCGTCTCTGCGGTTACGTGTTGACCAGACTATTAGAACAACCTGCATTTGCGCGAGTAGCATAAAACATTGACACATAGCACATTAGCGATTAAAGCCAAAGCCAGGTTACATGAAAAAATGAGTAACCAGGCTTTCATAGACTCCCGCAATCAATTGACAATCAGCGACATCCACAAAATGCCAACATGCAGGTTGTTCGAAAAATTCACAGCGACGTCACGACTGTGTTTAGGACAACCCCTAAACAAAGCAAAGAGGCCAGTCCGAAAGAGCGCCTCTAAAGGGCACGTGCAGCAGCAAGAAGCCCACGTGAGAACCAGGCCCTCCCACTTCGTTGGTCCCTCCCTCTAGTGCCGAACAAGGCATCCTCAGATACTATCCTTATAAACAAAGAAGCTGACCTTTTGGGTCAGCCTCTAATTTTTATATCGTATCGCTCAGCGATTACAGATTAGCATTGTCCTTCTTCCAGTCAGCGACTGCAGGAACGATTCCGAGGGCAACGATCTCGTCACGCATCTTGCAAAGGTGTGCATAAGAAGCGTCGAGAGCAGCAAGCTCTTCAGCAGTTCCCTGAGGCATCACGTAGTGGCAGCCTGTAGCATCGATAGTTGTAGGCATGGCCATCATCACGTTATGGTACTTCTCATTGTTCACATAAGTACCTGCAGGCAGTGTGAACGGAGCGCCGCCCATAGCAGCCTCGATCATCTTCACTGCATTGTAAGCAGGGCTCTGGAATGAAGAACGTCCACGGAGTTTGATGATAGCTGAACCACCCTGGATGGTGTTCTGCTTGATCTCTGCCATTCTTTCAGCTGATAGGCCCATCTCTGAGAGAGGTTTGCCGTCAACCTTAACCTGTGAAGCGAATACTGCCATCTGCTCACCGTGTCCGCCATAAGTGTGGGCGCCGGTAACTGAGCTCTGAGGAACACCGAACTCTTTTGCGAGATTGCTCTGGAGACGTGTAGAGTCGAGAGCTGCGAGAGAGGTGAGCTGCTCAGGTTTCAGACCTGAATGGATCAATGCTGTAAGAGCGGTAACGTCAGCAGGGTTGAAGATAACGACAACGTGCTTTACATCAGGGCAATACTTCTTGATGTAGTCACCGAACTGAGCTGCGATCTGGCAGTTTCCTTTGAGAAGATCCTCACGGGTCATACCCTCTTTACGAGGAGCTCCACCTGAAGAGATGATGTATTTTGCGTCCTTGAATGCAACCTCAGGATCTACTGTCCAAGTGATGTTTGCACCTTCGAAACCGCAGTGGTACATTTCTTCAGCAACACCGTGAACACCCGGCTCAAAAATATCATAGAGGCAGATGTTAGGGGTAAGACCAAGCATAAGCGCTGTCTGAGCCATATTGGAACCGATCATTCCACCGGCACCAACGATGGTCAACTTCTCATTAGTCAAATACTTCATAGTAAATGTTATATTATTTAGTTATACTTTATTTACATTTCCACCGCAAAGATAACAATTTCAATCAATAGATTGCCTACTTCGCTACTGTTTTTAACTCAATTCGCCTGCAAATTTTCAGCCAGAATTCCTGATTCTGACAAATTTTATGCAAAATCAGAAAAATGCATTATCTTTGCACGGATAACAAAAACGCTTAAGGTTTTATATGGAACCTCCCAGTTCTGTAAACGATAATCAAAAAATGACAGCAGGATCGCCAGTTGACGACCCCCTGTCGTGTTTCTCTACGACAGAATCATACATTGTAGTAAACAGTCTCCCGTCCGCAGATGACGACGGAGACCATTATGTCGTGTGCGGTTATTCACCGTGCACGGGCATTTCGTATTTCGGAACTACAAGAACATCCATCAAATCCTGAAGCAGAAAAAATTATGGGACTATATCTTAAAAAAGTACTTGAAAACAAAGCGGAAATCGCAGTATGGCAGATAACCGAAAGTGAAGAAGAACTCAAGGCATTGAGTTCCACTCCATCCGATGAAATGGAAGAGATTTCCTGGATAAAAAGCGAATCACTCCGCAAACAGAGACTCGCAGTAAGGGCTCTCCTGAACGAACTGTTCGACGAAAAGGTCTATCTTAGCCATCACGATAACGGAAAACCGTTCCTCGAGAACAGAGTCACCAACATAAGCATCACACATACAGACAAATATGTTGCTGTCATCCTGCACGAAAGCGAGGATGTCGGCATTGACATAGAGTCATTGGACCGCGACTTCTCCGCAGTGGAGCTGAAGGCATTGTCCGAAGACGAAATCGACGACCTCGACGACGACAAGAGGAATGAGCAGCTCGCCATCTACTGGTGCGCCAAGGAGGCGATTTTCAAGAGACTGTCCATATACAATGTGGATTTCGCGGAGCAGATCGAGATCGAGCGCTTCCGTCCGAAGGGCGAAGGCGAACTCGAGGCCACATTTATCCACAAAGACGGATACGAGGATGAGTTCGAACTGGAATACACCACATTCGACCGCCACGTGCTCGTATGGGTCGTAGGCTGATTACCAAAACCATAACGATATTTATTCACTGTCCGGTGTTGAAAACTTTCCTTTCAGCACCGGATATCGCTTTGTTAAATCTCCTATCTTTGTAAGAACTGCCTTGCACTCTGACCTATAAAGCCTGCAAGACAGTGCAAACCGACAAATAACACAAACCTCTAATATTATGGTCAAGTATGTAATCAAACGGGACGGACGTCTCGTTGACTTCAACAACCAGAAAATCGTTGCGGCCATTCTCAAGGCCATGAATGTGACCGAAAACGGCGAAGACATTGTCCTTGCCGCAAAGATTGCTGATGCCATCTCCAAGAAGGACACCGAAAAGATGGGTGTCGAGGAAATTCAGGACTGCGTAGAATTCGAGCTGATGAAAAGTCCGCGCAAGGAGGTCGCGAAGAAATACATTGCATACAGGAACCAGCGAAATCTCGCGCGCAAGGCCAAGACCTGCGAGATTTTCAAGGAAATCATTGACGCTCAAGCCAATGACATTACTCGTGAGAATGCCAACATGAATGCTGACACGCCTGCGGGAATGATGATGAAGTTCGCGTCCGAGGCCACGAAGACCTATGTGGATGAGTGTCTGCTTTCTGAGGATGTAAAAGAGGCTGTCTATAAAGGATATATCCATATTCACGACAAGGATTATTACCCGACCAAGAGTCTGACCTGTCTCCAGCACCCGCTCGACAAGGTCCTGGACGAGGGCTTCCACGCGGGTCACGGCGAGTCACGGCCGGCCAAGAGAATCGAGACCGCAGCAGTGCTTGCATGTATTTCAATGGAGACTGTCCAGAATGAAATGCATGGCGGTCAGGCGATTCCGGCATTCGACTTCTATCTGGCTCCTTACGTAAGGAAGACCTACAAGGAGGAAATCGACAAGCTCGCCGCATTCGAAGGCATTGACCTCGACCATCTGAAGGATGCTCCAATCGACGACTACATCAAGCGTGATCTGGTAGGAATAAAGGGCGACGAGAGGCTGAAACAGCATGCCATCAATATGACTGTCAGCCGCGTACATCAGGCTATGGAGGCATTCGTGCACAACATGAACACCATCCATTCACGTGGAGGCAACCAGGTGGTATTCAGTTCGATAAACTATGGAACTGATATTTCCGCCGAAGGACGTTGCATCATCAGGGAGATTCTGAACACCACTTACGAGGGTGTGGGAAACGGCAGCACCGCCATCTTCCCTATCCAGATATGGAAAAAGAAAAGGGGCGTCAGCTATCTTCCGGAAGACCCTAACTATGACCTCTACAAGTTCGCCTGCAAGGTTTCCGCGAGACGTTTCTTCCCTAATTTCCTGAACCTTGACGCCACGTTCAACCAGGATCCCGACTGGAAAGCGGATGACCCGTACAGGTTCCATCATGAAGTGGCCACTATGGGCTGCCGGACCAGGGTCTTCGAAAACAGGTTCGGTCCCAAGACGTCTATCGGTCGAGGCAATCTGAGTTTCACGACTGTCAATATTGTCCGTCTGGCTATCGAGTGTATGGGTATCAGCGACAAGGACGAGAGGATCAAGGAGTTTTTCAACAAGCTGGACAAAGTGCTTGATATCACTGCTCAGCAGTTGTGCGAGAGATTTGATTTCCAGAAGACTGCGCTGAAGAAGCAGTTCCCGCTGCTGATGGGCAAATTGTGGATCGGAAGCGAAAACCTGTCGCCTGACGACACCGTGGAATCAGTGATAAACCAGGGAACTCTCGGCATCGGCTTCATCGGACTGGCAGAGTGTCTTATCGCGCTTGTCGGCAAGCACCACGGAGAGTCTGACGAGGCGCAGAATCTCGGACTCAGGATTGTCACATATTTCAGGGACAAGGCAAATAGCTATTCCGAGAAGTTCCAGCATAATTTCAGTGTGCTCGGAACGCCTGCTGAAGGTCTGTCCGGAAGGTTTACGAAGATGGACAAGAAGAAGTTCGGTATCATAAAGGGAGTTACGGACAAGGACTATTATACGAATTCAAGTCACGTTCCGGTTTATTTCCATTGCACTCCGAAGCATAAGGCAGAGATAGAAGGGCCTTATCATGAGCTTGAGAGGGGCGGACATATATTCTATGTGGAGATTGACGGGGATGCTACGCACAATCCTGAGGCCATCATGAATATCGTGGACCTTATGGACAAGTACAATATCGGTTACGGCAGCGTAAACCACAACCGCAACAGGTGTCTTGACTGCGGATATGAGGATGCGAGTGAGAACTTGACGGAATGTCCTCATTGTCACGGACATAACATCGACACGCTCCAGAGGATTACGGGCTACCTGGTAGGTACGACGAACCGCTGGAACAGTGCGAAGCTCGCGGAGCTTAAAGATCGAGTAGTGCATAAATAACGCGGTCAGCGTTATTTATGTTTTGCAGGAATATGGAGGAACTGTATATAATGGAGGTGATGGAGCAGACCATGGCTGACGGCCCGGGCCTGCGCACCTCCATTTATTGTGCCGGATGCAGACATCATTGTCCCGGCTGCCATAACCCGCAGTCATGGAAATTCGAGAACGGGCACAAGATGAGCGTCGATGACCTGATGAAGGTGATAACCGACGACGAATTCAGCAATGTTTCGTTCAGCGGAGGCGACCCGTTCTATCAGGTGGAGGGATTCACGGCATTGGCCAAGAGAATCAAGGCCGAAACCAATAAGACCATCTGGTGCTGGACCGGATTCACCATAGAAGAAATCCGTGCGGACGAGCGGCTTTCCATGCTCCTTCCATACATTGACGTTCTCGTGGACGGCCCTTTCATCGAGGCATTGAAAGACCCTCAACTCCATTTCCGCGGCAGCTCGAACCAGCGGATCATCCATCTCACGCCGGAAGAAGACGATGAGATTCCCGGCACAGTAAAAATCATCCCGTTCAAGTAAACGGAGCAGCAAATCATGGCAAATATTGGCGATTTTCGCCCTGTAAACGCAAAATATACGTAAAATTACGTATATGTTTTTCTGCGTTGTTCGGCTATATTTGCAGCGATGCCATTGTGCAACAACACTAAAATTTCATTTGAAGTAGAACTCTAATACGTACTTATACTATGAACGTCCACAGAATCAGCAGAACACTCATACGCTTGGGCGCAGCCATCACCGCTGCAGCATTACTGATACCGGGATGCCGCAAAAACGAAAAGAATGACCTCACAGTAACCGAGATCATAATCGTTAATCCGGACAGCAGATATCTGGACATGACGCAGGGCGACGGAGCCTTGATCCAGTACGATGTAGTACCTTCAGAAGCACTCACCACGGCTGTACTCGAATGGAGCAGTGACAATGAGAGCGTGGCGACCGTGATGAACGGATATGTCACGGCCTATGCGCCGGGCAATGCCACCATCACGGCCAAATGCGGAAACGCTGAAACGACTGTCACCGTCTCGGTGAAGCCTGTTCCGGTAACATCCTTTACCGTGCCGGAAACATTGTTCCTGTACATAGGATATGAAACTGTATTGGAAATGACCATTGAGCCGGAAAAGGCCAATGCTGCGTCTCTCGACTGGGAATACGATTCGGAATATCTGTCGATGTCTTTCGATGAAGGGAAGGCTGTCTTTACCGGTCTGAAAAAAGGGAATACGACTATAACCGTCAAATCTGAGAAAGCCGGCACCAAAACTGTCCAGGTCGCCATCAGGGATATAGAGTCCCGCCTGGTTGTCGGTTATAATAAGCGCACCGCCGGTAGTTATAAGACCATCATACTGAAGGATGGAGATGAAGTCATCTGGGACCAAATCTATCCTTCCTCAGATTCTTACGATCCTAGTTACTATCCGGATATTACTGTCGTCGTAGGACCGGACATCAGCATATCCAACGATGTTACCATTTCCTGCTCAAATGAGTCCATCTGCAAGGAGTTCCGGCCTCTGCCTAAAGGGACCACTGACAAGCGTGCGGCTTATACAATGTACAACGGCGACGGCTTCGGCACTGCGGACGTAACTGTCACTGCATACGACAAAAAGTTTGAGACAGAGCGGAAATTACAGTTCAAATTGACAAGAGAGGCTAAAGGATTCTCTGGCGAACTGATTGTGCGCGGACCGAAATCTACTACTATAAGAAACGGCGACACCTACAGAATGGATAAGAACACCAGCGCGTATTTCTACGTAGATGACGGATATCAGGTCAAGTGGAGTGTCGAGAGTGGGAATGCCCTCACGTTGAAGCATTCTGGAGATGTGTATTGGTCACAATATGCAAAAGTGACGACCGCTGACAAGACCGGCCCTGTTACCGTAAAAGTGACGGACCAGACAGGCAAAACAATGTCATTTACAATCAATGTGACTGAGCAGGTCTTCCCTGACGACATCTATGTGATGTACGAAGACGGCACGCGGCTCAAAGATGGTGATGAACTTCTTATCGGTCATGAATACAAATTCAAACTCTCCAATTCCAATTACGTGGGAAAATGGGATTTTGAAGGTAATACCAGCTACGCGGATTACGCGACTGAGGTTGTCTATACGCCTAAGATATGTAGGCTTGCCAGCGATCCGTTGACACTCACGGTCAAAGACAAATCCGGCACAGTGACAAAAGAGTATAAATTGAGCCAGAAATACTCTTTAGCCGATTGCAGGTTCTCAATAAATGACGATAAATATCCACAGTGGAATTCAGTGGAGGAACCTTTTTACATTCCATGGGTAGGAATACGCACCATTAACGAAATAGAATTATATATATGGTATAACTCTTCAGGGGAGACGAAGAAGATTTCTCCATGGCAGCTTTCGGGAGCAGACCAGACCATGAATTCCGGCCGCGTGAAAACAAGTCTGGAATATCTCAGCAATGGTGATGTCCTGAAAGAGAACAACAGGCTTACTCTCTCTCAGTATTATGATTACTATAAGATCACGTGGAAAGCTGCTGCCGGGGCATTCCATGTCAAAATCACTGACGGAAAGACCACGAAGAAAATCCCGTTCTACAGCACGATAGATGTTGACAATATCAGGGATTATGTTTTCTTCGAGTTTGACAATAAGAGCTACAGATGCATGGAAGATTACGACATCACATTACGTTCTTTCTCGGAGACCGACAAAGAGTCCTACAATATAATGTTTGCCCACAAGGACAATCTTAAAGAAGATCCTAATTTAGGATGGACTTTCAGCAATCCTGACATGACCAAGCTGGCGTATTCGACCAAGTCTATGGCCAATGTCGTAGCTATTGAAGCGAAGGTCAATTACCCTTTTGGAATAGACCCGTATATAGACGAAGCGCAATATGATACCGCTTTTTGTGAAAATATGACTGGCAGTGCTTTAGCGCTTCGTGTGGCAAAGGTATTCCGGATATATTCCAATGGTAAAAAATACGCTTATTACATCTATTTCAGTTTCAAAAACGGAAAGTCGTCTAAGACATACTATGGTCCTAACTCCGGCAGGAACTCGCGGCGCCGCATATTATATTACGAAAAAGATTATAAGTAAGCGTTAAAAAACAAGTTGGTAAAGATTTGTGGAGGATTGTCGAGGATAGATCCCTTTTAGAAGAAAGGGTGTGCTGGACGCCACCCCATTCCCAAAAAGCCGAGCTGTCCAGTCCCGAAAAAAGTTTACCAATGTTGGACACACGGGGCGCAGCGCGTAAATCGCTAATTATCACTACTTTAGGCATTTTCAGAGTTGGTATTTTCGCAACTCTGAAAACGCCTAAACAACTATCACTCAGCAACTTACAGGTTGCACTTAGTGTGCCGCTGAACTCCAGGTGTGTACGGCAACAAGAAGCCCCTGTGAGGACCAGGCCCTCCCGCTTCGCGGGTCCCTCCCTCTAGTACCGAGGGCGGTAAGTCCCCACAGGGGCAACCTTGTTGCCGGCTACAATGGCTTCGGTTATCTATATTTAATTTAGTGCAGCTGGCCGTCTAACGGAATTCTTTAGGGAACCAAGGCATCATCAGATGCCGGCCAAAGAACAGCGAAGCGGTGGCATGAGCTCTGGTGCGCACGGAGGCCTGATGTGCCCCCTTGAAAAGGGGGTTAGGGGGATTGAGACAGGTCATCAGATGCCGGGCCGGAGTTGGCGGGCAGGGAAAGCCGTGCGGCGATGGAAAGCCCGTAGGCCCTGATCGCTCCCTTGAAAAGGGAGTTGGAGGGTTTAAAACCCTTGGGACAGAGTCCCAATATATAGACGATATCCCAGAAGGGGACTACAAACAAAGAGCCAACTTAAATAAACGAACTGCCCGGAGGGCAATCTTCCCCCGTAATGGGGGACTGAGGGGGAAATACGAAGTCCCATAAGGGACCACAAACAAAAAGAGCCCACACGAAAGTGTGAGTTCTTTTTGTTTGTGGTCCCAACAGGGCTTGAACCTGTGACCCTCTGATTATGAGTCAGATGCTACTAACCAACTGAGCTATGGGACCAAATTTACAAAACCGGTGCAAGACCGGTCTTGCAAATATAGTTATTTTTCCCGAGTTCCGAAACAATTCCAGCACCCGGGATGCTGATTTCTATCAGACTTTGATTTCAACCTCTACTCCTGAAGGCAGTTCGAGTTTCATAAGAGAATCGACTGTCTTTGCATTGGACTCATCGATGTCGAGGAGTCTGCAGTAAGAGTTGAGTTCAAACTGCTCACGAGACTTCTTGTTTACGAAGGTGGAGCGGTTCACAGTGAAAATCTTGGTGCTTGTAGGAAGAGGAATCGGTCCGCAAACCTTAGCGCCTGTAGAAGTCACTGTTTCAGCGATCTTCTTTGCTGACTTGTCAAGCAGCATATGATCGAATGATTTGAGTTTTATTCTGATTTTCTGACTCATATCAATACTCTTTTTTCCGTTAATAATTATTCGTCGTCATCGGATGCCTTGTAACCGCTCTTCTCGATAACTTCCTTAGCCAAGCTAGCAGGAACCTCTGAATAGTGGTCGAAAGTCATTGTGCTGGTAGCACGACCAGAAGAAAGGGTTCTGAGGACAGTCACATAACCGAACTGCTCTGAAAGCGGAACGAATGCCTTGATGATTCTTGCGCCGTTGGCGGTAGAATCCATTGCATTGATCTGGCCTCTACGACGGTTAAGGTCACCGACGATGTCACCCATGTACTCTTCCGGAGTAACAACCTCAAGGCTCATGATAGGCTCGAGGAGAACCGGATGCGCTTTAGGGCAAGCGTGACGGAATGCGTTGCGGGCACAAATCTCGAATGAAAGCTGGTCAGAGTCCACCGGATGGTATGAACCATCGAGAAGGGTAACCTTGAGGGAAGGAACCTCATAGCCGGCGAGAACACCATTGGCCATAGCTGATTCGAATCCTTTCTGTACGCAAGGAACGTATTCCTTAGGCACGTTACCACCCTTGACCTGATTATCGAACTGAAGTCCGGTAACGCCCTCATCTGCAGGGCCGATTTCAACGATGATGTCTGCGAACTTACCACGACCACCAGTCTGCTTCTTGAAGAGCTCACGATGCTGAACAGTAGAGGTGATAGCCTCTTTGTAGTTAACCTGAGGAGCACCCTGGTTAATCTCAACACCGAACTCACGACGAAGACGGTCAACAATGATATCGAGGTGAAGCTCACCCATACCGCTGATGACAGTCTGACCTGTCTCGTGGTCTGATTTTACTGTGAAGGTAGGGTCCTCTTCAGCAAGTTTGCCGAGAGCGACACCGAGTTTCTCGAGGTCTGACTGAGTCTTAGGCTCCACAGCGATACCGATAACCGGATCCGGGAATTCCATAGCCTCAAGAACAACCGGATGATCTTCAGCGCAGATGGTATCACCTGTACGAAGGTCCTTGAAACCTACTGCTGCACAGATATCACCTGCCTCAACGAACTCGATAGGGTTCTGATGATTTGAGTGCATCTGGTACAGACGGGCAACTCTCTCTTTCTTTCCGGTACGTGTGTTGAGCACATAAGAGCCTGCATCAAGATGTCCCTGATAAGCTCTGATGTATGCAAG
Source organism: Bacteroides sp. CAG:545 (assembly GCA_000432515.1). Lineage (GTDB taxonomy): Bacteria > Bacteroidota > Bacteroidia > Bacteroidales > UBA932 > Cryptobacteroides. Next base: position 29,142 of record HF996043.1, on the reverse strand, counting down.
ACGGCCTACGAACGGATCAGTAGCAATCTTGAACACAAGACCTGCAAACGGCTTGCTTGCATCTGGTTCTACCTTTACATCCTCACCTGTCTTCGGATCTGTACCTTTGACAGCACCGATGTCGATAGGTGAAGGCAGATAACGGATAACTGCATCGAGGAGGAACTGGACACCCTTGTCCTTATATGAAGAACCACAGGTGGCAGGAACAATCTTCATGGCGATGGTACCCTTGCGGATAGCAGCGATGATTTCGTCCCTTGTTACTGACTCAGGATCCTCGAAGTATTTTTCCATAAGAGCGTCATCGCACTCGGCAGCAGCCTCAACAAGTCTGTCTCTCCAGAGCTCTACCTCACCCTTCATATCTTCAGGGATAGGAATCTCGTGATAGTTTACAAGCTTGGTGTTGTCTGCCTCGTATTCGATGGCTTTTCTGTCGATAAGGTCAATGATACCGACAAATTTATCTTCTGAACCGATAGGAAGGGAAATTGGAACAGCAGTTGCTCCAAGTTTGTCCTTGATATCCTTGACGCAACCGAGGAAGTCCGCACCGACGCGGTCCATCTTGTTCACGTAAGCGATTTTAGGCACACCGAATTTGTCTGCCTGACGCCATACGGTCTCAGACTGCGGCTGTACTTTGCCGACAGCATCGAAAGTTGCGATAGTACCATCGAGCACACGGAGTGAACGTTCAACCTCAACAGTGAAGTCAACGTGGCCCGGAGTGTCGATAAGGTTCAGCTGATAAACATTCCCGTTGTAATGCCAGAAGGCGGTGGTTGCAGCAGAGGTAATGGTGATACCACGCTCCTGCTCCTGAACCATCCAGTCCATAGTAGCGCCTCCATCGTGCACCTCTCCAATCTTGTGGGTCTTACCCGTATAGAAAAGGATACGCTCTGAAGTTGTCGTCTTACCGGCATCGATATGCGCCATAATGCCGATATTTCTGGTAAATCTAAGATCTCTTTTTGCCATTGTTCACGGGAATTAGAAACGGAAGTGCGCAAATGCCTTGTTGGCCTCTGCCATCTTGTGCATATCTTCTTTTCTCTTGAATGCGCCACCTTCATTGTTATAGGCAGCTACAATCTCGGCACAGAGTTTTTCTGCCATAGAGTGGCCGGAACGTTTACGTGCATAGAGTATCAAGTTCTTCATCGAAAGTGAAATCTTTCTCTCCGGTCTCAACTCTGTTGGCACCTGGAAGTTAGCTCCACCAACCCTGCGGCTCTTAACCTCAATCTGCGGGGTTACATTTTCGAGAGCTTTCCTCCAGATATCTAGAGGAGCCTTGTCAGAATCTTTCATCTTCTCGCCTACCATGTCAATGGCATCGTAAAAAATAGAATACGCGATACTCTTCTTCCCCTGCAGCATAAGGTTATTCACGAAGCGTGTTACATTTGCATCGTGAAACTTAGGATCAGGAAGTAGAATCCTCTTTCTAGGCTTCGATTTTCTCATTTTTGTGAAAAATTAAAGTGAAAATTGGTAATGAAAATTACTTCTTAGATTTCTTTGGTCTCTTGGCTCCGTAGAGAGAACGGGACTGTGTCCTGCCTTCTACACCAGCGGTATCCAAAGCTCCTCTAAGGATGTGGTAACGAACACCAGGGAGGTCCTTTACACGACCGCCTCTAACAAGCACGATTGAGTGCTCCTGGAGGTTGTGACCTTCGCCTGGGATGTATGCGTTGACCTCTTTTGCATTAGTGAGACGTACACGGGCAACCTTACGCATTGCTGAGTTAGGTTTCTTAGGTGTGGTTGTGTACACACGCACGCAAACGCCTCTCTTCTGAGGGCAAGCATCCAGCGCACGAGACTTGCTCTTCACAGCAAGCACCTCGCGTCCTTTGCGAACTAATTGTTGAATTGTTGGCATAAATGATTGTAAATCTTTAATTTATGTTACTTTCCCCAATTTTGGGGGCTACAAATTTACACATAATTTTTTAATTGACAATAAAATACTTGATTTTTACAGTTTTACGTCAATGATGTTAGGATAATGGTCAGTCAGCTTGACGGTGTACTCCTCCATGATGCAGTCGAAGACGCGGACCTCCACAGATGCGGACGGGTCATATATGAGACAATGGTCTATCGCTCCCGCTTCACGGTCCGGGCCACGCCTGCGGCTCACAGTAGAATAGCCGTCCTTAGGACTGCAGATATGATGGCCGTTGTGAGTGTCGCCATAGACCGTAGCCACCTTATAGCAAGGCTTGTAGCCGCCCTGAATCATCTGCTGAATCGGAACCGTGCCCTCCTCGCAATTCATGTCACCGACCACGAAAACCGGGACGTCACCGAACTTCGCACGGATAATCTCAGCCTCAGCCATCACAAGACGCAGCTGCGAAGCCCTCGCCATCGTGCTGCCGGGCTGAGCCTTGTCACTTTTCCACCACAGATGTGTGCCGATTACCGCGAACACCTTGCCGTCATCCTTTCTCCTGAACACGGCCGAAGTAAATGACTTGGAACCATGATTGCACCACCTTGCCGGAGTGTACATATTATAATATACGTATATCGGCTCGAGAGTCCTCTTATTGTAGAATATAGGAGTGTTGTTCCAGTCTTCCTTTGATTCCCAGGCTATTATATAACCTTTCTTCTCCACCAGCGGGTAAAACTCATTGTGCATATGCTCCGAATACTCCTGGAAAGCGAAAACGTCAGGCATATAGTCCTTCACCAGACGAGCGAACTGCGGAGCCCTCCGGAAATCCCTCGGGTCCTCCCCTATTTCCTTCCACTTCGGCGGAATCGTATCTTGGCTGTAGTCCCAGATATTGTCATCCAGAATGCGGAGATCCGCGCCCTCGGCAATCTTGAACTTCGCTCCAAAAGCCGGACTTTTCTGCGCCGATGCCGGCTGCCGGCCGCCCATAAAGGTCAATGTCAATGCAGATGCAACTAACAATCTGAGTATCCTGCTCATAGTCAATGAATTGATTTAATGGTGTATTAAAAAATGTGTCAGTCCGGGACAATCCATTGTCAAGGAAAGTTCCCCTACAGATGGGCAAAGTTATGATTTATTCCGTTTATTTTACCTAAATTTGGGGATCTTTTGAAAAACGACAGGATATTATGGCAAAAACATTGACAAACAGGAAATTGGTCTGTGCGGCAGCATTGACACTCTTGGCAGTCTCCGGAATGGCACAGAGCCGTCAGGAGAGGATGGTGCGCACGCCGAACTACGAGCTGGCAGAGAGATTCTCCGCCAAACGCATTGGCCAGATGGTTTTTTCCACTTCCGTAAGACCGGTCTGGTTCCGTAACGGAGATAAGTTTCTGTACGCATGGAAGACATCAGACGGAACACAATATTATATAGCGGACCCGAAAGCGGGAAAGACCGAGCCGGTATTCGACATGGACAAGCTCGCGATGCAGATTACCGAAATCATGCGTGACCCGTTCGATGCCAAGCACTTGCCGATAAGCAACATCAGCATTGACCCGGAAAACGACGGCATCCTGAAATTCGATATCAAGAGCACCAAGGAGAAAACAGATACGACGGGGAAAGCCACAGGCGAGAAGCTGACATATCATTTCCGCTATGAAATCGCCGGAAAGAAGCTGACATACGACACCGCCGACAAGAAGGAAAAATATCCGGACTGGGCAAATGTGTCTCCGGACGGTCTGACAGGTGTGTATATGAAGAATTCCAACCTCTTCTACATGGACACCCTGAACCTGCGCAAGGCGGCCGAGGACCCGAAGGACAGCACACTGGTCGAGCACAGGATAACATCAGACGGATACAAGGACTTCTGTTACGGCATAAACAACTACAGCGGAAACACCGAAACAGACACGACCAAGAGAGTATTTCCGTCGGAACTGGTATGGTCGCCGGATTCCAGGCACATTGCAGTGATGCGTTGGGATATGGCACCGCTCAAGGACTTCTGGGTCATCAATTCATTGACTCAGCCACGTCCGACACTGGAGACTTACAAATACCAGATGCCGGGAGAGCCGGGACCTAAGGGCCATCTGTACGTATTCTCTACCTCTGACTGGACCTCCAGACAGGTAAAAATCAATGCATTCAAGGACCAGGACCTCATCATGCAGCCGGATGTCCGTACTACCGATGACCAGTTCGACGAGTTCTACGGTTCGCGTTGGCTCGGAGATGACAACGGGTTCTATCTTACCCGTATGAGCCGCGACTTGAAACGCATGGACATCTGCTACGTGGGCGTGGACAGCGATTCGACCAGGACCGTTATTTCGGAGAGAATGAACACATACGTGGAAAGCAGACAGACAAGGCTTCTGGACGGCGGAAGGAAAATGATTCATTGGTCCGAGCGCAACGGATGGGCGAATCTTTATCTCTACAATGCTGACGGAACATTGATAAGAAACCTTACCGAAGGGGCATATCATGTGGACGACGTGCTCGCAGTCAATGAAAAGGAAGGATATGTCCTGTTCCGTGCCTGCGGTAAGGAAAAGGGCGAAAATCCATATCAGATGCATGTTTACAGGGTCAGTCTGCAGGGCGGTGAGCCGAAAATGCTCGACATCCCGGACATGAACATTGACGCGATAGCCTCTGACGACGGCAAGTATTTCATTGCCAATTATTCCCGCGTGGACTACAAGCCGGCTTCTGCGCTTTTCGATGCGGCCGGCAAGAAATTGTGCGACCTCGGCGAGGCTGACTTCTCGCTTCTTTTCGCTGCAGGTTACAAGTTCCCAGAGAGGTTCAAGGTCAAGGCGGCAGATGGTATAACAGACCTCTACGGAGCCATCTACAAACCATTTGATTTCGATTCTACAAAGGTCTATCCTATATGCGATTACGTATATCCGGGCCCTCAGGTGGAGGCCAACAACATTTCGTGGAGCAGAGGTTTCACGAGGACAGACAGGCTGGCTCAGCTCGGGTTCATTGTCATAACCGTGGGCAACAGGGGCGGCCATCCGGACAGGTCCAAATGGTACCACAACTACGGCTATGGCAATCTCCGCGACTACGGCCTCGAGGACCAGAAATATGCAATCCAGCAGCTGGGGGCAAGATACAGCTGGATTGACCTGAACAGGGTCGGCATCCACGGACACTCCGGCGGCGGTTTCATGTCCACAGCAGCGATGCTCAAATACCCTGACTTCTTCAAGGCTGCCGTTTCCTGCGCGGGAAACCACGACAACAGCATCTACAACAGGTGGTGGAGCGAGCAGCATCACGGAATCACAGAGAAAGTGGAGGCAGGCGATACCACATTCGTATATTCTATCGAAACGAATCCGGAGATCGCTTCCAATCTGAAAGGACACCTCATGCTCGTGCACGGTGACATCGACAACAATGTCCATCCTGCCAACACCATTCGCGTGGTCAACGCCCTCATCCGTGCGAACAAGCGTTTCGACATGCTGATTCTTCCGGGACAGAGGCACGGATTCGGAGACATGAACGAATACTTCTTCTGGAGAATGGCTGACTACTACTGCGAATGGCTGATGGGCAGCAGCAAACGTGACGAGGTGAATATCAAAGAAATGAACAACGACTGATTATGAACAATATTATATCATCATCGGGCTTGTCGCTGTGTATCGGCGCGGCCCTTCTCCTCGCTTCCTGCAATGAACAGGAGGTGAAGGTAAACAGTGTCAATGTCAATGTGACAGAGGCGCTTTCTCCTGAGCGGAGCGACTCCGTCCGGGTCAATGTCAATGCAGAATATCCTGTAGATGGTCTTGTGGACAGTGTAAAGAACTCTATCTGCGAGATTATCGTGGAGGCCACTTTCGGCTCCGACTACTCGGGACTTTCTGTGGAAGATGCGGCCAACCGCTGGGCTGGCGATTTCGTGGCCGAGTACAAGAAGGCCAACCTGGAGCTGCTCAGTGAAGCCCAAGGCGATGAGGCCAATGACATGGGAGCGGGTTTCTTCTCCTGGGAGAACAAGCTGGAAGGCTATTTTTCCGGAAGGCACGACAACATCATCACATACACGGTTTCCAACTACGTGTTCGAGGGTGGCGCACACGGTTCCACAGTCGAATCGTCAGTAAACATTGACCTGAAGACTGGCAAGCAGGTGACAGAGGAGGATTTCTTCATCCCTGGCTACAAGGAGGCTCTTTCCGCATTGCTCTCCGCTCATCTTCACGACGAGATGCCTGACCAGGAGTCTTACGACGCGCTCTTCATCAAGGACCTTGAGCCGAATGGCAATTTCAAGGTTTCGGAACAGGGTGTGACTTACGTTTACGGCCAGTATGAAATCGGGTCATATTATCTCGGAATCATAAAGGTTACCCTTCCTTGGAATGAACTTGGGGATCTTGTCAGAGAACATCCGACGAAATAATCTTTCACAAACAAATAAACATAAAAATCTTTTATGAAGACATTGCGAATTCTTACAATGTTCGCCCTCTCTTGTGCGCTGCTCTCATGCGGCAACGAGAAAGACGGGGACATTCCTCAGCTTTCGTCACCAAAAGTGATTCAGGACGAAGCCAAGACCACCAAGACATCAGTAGCCGCTTTCTGGACCGAAGTTGCAGGAGCAGCAAGCTACAATGTCATTTTCGACGACCGGGACGTGGTGTCCACTACGGAGAAGGAGATGGCATGGGACAACTTGGAGACCAACTCTACCCATACGCTCAAGGTTCAAGCCGTTTCTGCTGACAAGAATGCGTTCAAGGATTCTGAATGGAGTGTTGCTGTCCTCACCACCACCGAGGACACGGAACTCGACACGCCGTTCACCATGAGTTTCCACGACGTCACATTCTACAATGCGCAGGTAACCGTCAATGCCGGCAACTATACCGACAAGTATTTCTTCAATGTTACACCTAAAGTGCTGTTTGACAAGGACTACAATGGCGACGCACGTGCATTTGCAGAGGATTATATCGCCCAAGTCAAGCAGTTGGCCGAACTCAGCGAGAAGACCTTCGGGGATATGTATCTCATCCTCAGCTATTCCGGCAAAATGGAAGGGACGGTTCCTTCACTTGCTTCCGAGACTGAGTACATCGCCATAGTTTTCGGTGTGGACATCAACGGTCTTATCACCACGGGAGTAGCGTCAGAGACATTCAAGACAGAGAAGGACCCGGGCGTACAGAAATCCGATATGACATTTGAAATCAATGTCCGAGCAGCCGACAGGACCTCCGCAGTAATCGAAGTAACGCCGTCAAAAGATGACGAGTATTATTTCTTCACTGCGATAAACAAGTCCCAGTTATCTACGACTGTGGGTGGAGACACCGACGAAGCCATCTTGAACTACTACTCCAAGTTGTTCGACGCTCATCTGAAAGACGAATCCTTCGAAGATTTTGCAAGCAAGAACTTCTCCAAAGGGAAGGATTCCTACAACTTTGCAGGCTTGCCTGACAACAGTGACTTTCTGGTAGTTGCCTTCGGCGTGACATACCACGGTGAAATATGTATGGCGACCACAGACCTTGCCAGGAAAGAGTTCAAGACAGGTGAAGGCGCTCAGAAGCCGGGCGAGAAGGACATTGAAATCGTAGTGAACAAGCTCACAGCTACGGACTTGGAGTTCACAGTCGTTCCGTCTGACGACAACATCCACTTCGTATATGAATGGCGTTCTTATGATGAATTCAAGGGTCTCACCGATGAGGAAATCATGACAAAAGTCATAAAAGAAAGAAGCGGAGACGGTTATTTCTGGCTGACTGCCAGCAAGGGAGCCATGACTGGCCATAACGTCAATCCATTGACCACCGGCAAGGAATATATCATCTATGCCTTCTATGTGGAAAAAGACCCGAACAACGCATATAGTGCCGTTCCGGCAAGCGGTCTGTTCAAGAAAATCGTGGTTCCTGGAGAAGGTGAGGCTCAGGAGCCGGCTCTTTCTTTCACTATCTCCGAGGACGAAGTGACCACTTCATCGCTCAAGGCGACGGTAACGCCATCCGATGCGACAGCCAAGTATTTCAGCTATGTACTGGAAGCATCCAAATGCAGTGAAAAGACTGATGAGGAAATCGTCAAGGCTGTGAAAAACGAACTTGGATACGATATGCTCGGATACGAGAAGACAGGTACCACCGTGGTTTCCAAGGGCGAACTGAAATCCAATACCGAATACTACGTGGTAGTCTTCGGAGTAGATCCGAACAATGATTACGCTGCTACCACTTCTGTGACCAAGAGGCTATTCAAGACCAAGGTCGAGAGCACTACTCCTCCTTCCGGAGAAAAGGCTATCGAGATCAATGTCAAGGAACTTACAGCAACCAAGATTTCTGTAGATTTCATACCTGGAGATCCTGATATGGAGTACGCGGCAAATGTTTATAGGGCTGCCCAATTCGAAGGAATGAATGACGAGCAGATCATCAAGTCTGTCATAGAGGATTTTGGCTATATATATTATGGTCTTCCTAAAGGCAACTATAATATCACACGTGATGCATGCAGCCCTAATACCGAATATGTCATCGTGGCATTCGGCGTAAAGAACGGCAGCGCCATCACCGGCCTCTTCAAACAGTCAGTGACTACCCCTGCCGAATAACATTTCGACACACATATTGAAAGATTCAGCCCGGCACGAAAATGTACCGGGCTGATTTTTTTAGAAACGATATGCAACAAATCCAATCATTGCCCGTCAAGAGTATAGAAGATTTGATAGATTTGCAGTGTAAGCGGTGAAAAGGATATGGGCATTGATGACAAAAAAGCGACGGAACTATTCCGGCAATACGGTAAAAGGCTGTACAATACGGCCTTGCGCATCACATTGTCATCAAGCGAGGCGGAAGAAATCATGCAGGAAACATTGATCCGATTTCTTACGGGCGGCAGGAGACCTGACGATGAGTGGGCGTGGCTGCGGCGGATGTGCATGAACAGGTCGATAGACTTCCTGCGCCGCGAAAAGCGCTTCGTGAATATCGACGACGCCTTCGCTTCAG
>HF996043.1:0-20132 GCA_000432515.1 Bacteroides sp. CAG:545 | reverse complement strand
TCTGCTGAACCTGTTCTTGCCGATGACAATGAAGAGGTCTGGTCCGGATTGGACGGAAAAGTGTTCCCGATGGTGATGGACCTGCTGAAGGCAATGCCGGACGGATACCGGACGATATTGACATTGAAGCTTATAGAAGACATTGATTATAAAGAGATTGCGTCAATGCTGGGAATCAGCGAGTCCTCTGTCCGAAGTCAATACCTCAGAGGCCGCAGAAAACTTGCAGAGAGGCTAAGAGAAAAATTGAAAGTCAATGATTATGAATGATATAGAAAAATATTTCGACAACTATAGAAGCCTTGCAGATGAGGCCAGAGCAGATCCGTCCGTCTCCGAGCAAGATTTTCTTGGGCGGCTACATAAAGAGCGTGCAAGGAAACGTTTCCGCAGACGTACAATTGCATTGACCTTTGTCGGGATGGCGGCAGCATTGACAATTCTCGTCATTCTGCGATGGCCGGAGGCTCAGGTCGATCCGGTCGAGGTCTATATGACGAACTATCGGGATGGCGTGGCGCCGCTGCTTTCGGAGGTACGGGAGATGGAGATGTCTTCCGAGCTGTGCAGGGAAATGGACTTGTCGGCGGTCATTGAGGAGCTGCTTAATTCTCCGGACAGCATGATCGGGGGGCTTGACGGCCTTGGAAATGCTGAAAAACTGGAGGTTACGAGGAAGTATTGCGACAGCAGCCTGGAAGAAATCAGAGCCCTTTACGGCGAATGTTGTCAGGCATATTATGCTGGTACTCAGAATGTTAATAAAATCTAAATTATCAATGCTATGAAAAAGAATCTTTTTGTGCTGATATTGCTTTGCGCGATGTCCGTGATTCAGGTCAATGCAGGTGAAAATCCTGCTGTGAGACGGGAATATGATTTTACGTCTTTCAATGCCATCCGTACCGTGTCTGACGGCCAGACGGTTTCCGGAAGGGGCCGATTCGTCTCTACAAATTATAAAATATCATTGGTCAAGTCGGATCACTATAAAGTCATTATGGAAGTGTGGGACAGGGATGACATCGACCTGTTCGAAATCAGGCAGACCGGAAGTGCCCTTGAACTGGTAAAGAAAATGAAGAAGTATCCGTATCGCAGTTCGAATGTAAGTATCCCGAGCGCGACCGTAACAATATATACGCCTGAGTTTCCGAGCGTTACGTTGAGCGGGAACTCTCAGATGAGCGTGTCCGGCGGCGCGTTTTCGGGTGAGAGCCTGGCGGTCAACCTGTCCGGAATAACTAAACTCGAAGGGCTTTCCGGAACGTGGGACAAGGCGACTATCACTATGAGCGGTTCCACCAAGATTAACAACCTGACTCTGACGTCCGGCTCTTGCCATATCACGTGCAGCGGAGTTGCTGAGATAGGCGGCATTTCCTCGATAAATTCGGATAAGGTAGTCTTGTCCATGTCGGGTACGTCCAAGATCAGTCTGGAGAATTTCCGTTCTGAGTCCATCAATGCGACAGCCAGCGGCGTGAGCAAGTTCAAGACGTTAGAAGTCAATGCCGGTGAACTATGCGCTACTCTCTCCGGCACCTCATCTTTCAATTTATCCGGGGCAATCAGAAAGGTCTCTGCTGATATGCATGGCGCTACATCTCTGTCCCTCAAAGGAACCGGAAATGAGCTGGCCGTCTCTGGCAGCGGAACTGCTGTTGTCAATGCCGAGAAATTTACGGTGAAGGATGCGTCATTGAATCTGTCAGGGGTGTCCGGGGCCTCCGTCACTGTTACCGAAAAGCTTGAGACCGAGACATCCGGGAACGCCCACATAGATTACTACGGCCGCCCTAAGTCCGTAATCAACAAATCAAGTAACGTGGTAAGGCATTGATTTAGTTTACATATATTGAGGCTCAACGCATCAGTTGAGCGTTTCTGCCCGCCGCATCTGGAGTGATTCCATATGCGGCGGTCTGCTTCTCGCACGCGGTACAAAATGTTTGCAAAAAATCTTAAAAAGGTGTATATTTACAGCGGAGAAAATCTCGAAAAGGTGTATAATATGATGAAACAAAAATCTCAAAAAGGTGCAGATACTATCATTATGAAGCGTAAAATATATCAGCAACTACTTGACTGGAAGGAGAAAAGAAACGGAGAGGTGGCACTACTTATAGAGGGAGCGCGACGCATCGGAAAGAGTTATATTGTAGAGGAGTTCGGTAAGAATGAGTACGAATCATATATTCTCATCGACTTCAATAAGGCTCCCAAGATGGTTAGAGACTGGTTTGATCTCTATCTTGAGGATCTCGACACGCTGTTCCTCTACCTGAGCCAACACTATAAAGTGAGGCTTCACGAACGCAAATCACTCATCATCCTTGACGAGGTGCAATTGTGTCCCAGAGCGAGAGCTGCCATCAAGTTTCTGGTGGCTGATGGTCGATATGACTACATTGAGACAGGTTCACTGGTAAGCATCAAGAAAAATACGCAAGGTATCGTACTCCCCTCAGAAGAACGCCCCATTCAGATGTATCCGATGGACTTTGAAGAGTTTCTATGGGCCACAGGCAACGAAATGCTGATGGAGTTGATACGGAAGAGGTTTGCTGAACGGAAGCCGATGGGGCAGGCCTTCCATCGGCAGGCAATGGATGCTTTCCGACTCTATATGATAGTGGGAGGAATGCCGCAGGCTGTCAAAAAATATGTTGAGACCAAAGATTTTGATGCAGTAGATGCTGCTAAGCGCGACGTACTGACCATCTATCGTAACGACATTTTCAATTATGCGGGTGAGATAGCTGACAAGGTAGTATCAATCTTCGACCAGATACCATCTCAGCTCTCCAAGCACGAAAAGAAGTTCCGGTTATCTGCCCTTAAGCCTGGTGCGAAATATCGCGATTGGGATGACGCGTTCTTTTGGCTAAAGGATGCAAGAGTGGTCAATATCTGTTACAATTCGACCGAGCCGAACATCGGGCTGAAGATGAACGAAGACCGCACAACCTTGAAATGTTATATGAATGATACTGGCTTGTTAATCAGTCACGCTTTCGATGAAAAAGGGATTGTCTCGTATGAGATATACCAAAAGTTGCTTTTTGGAAAACTGGAAGTAAACGAGGGAATGCTGATTGAGAATATAGTAGCCCAAATGCTTACAGCCAACGAAAACAAGCTTTTCTTCTATGGCAAGTCGTCAGAGGCTGTTGAGGAACGTATGGAGATTGACTTCTTGCTCCAAAAGAACAAGGTAACCAGCCGCCACAATATCCGTCCGATAGAAGTCAAGAGCGGAAAGAACTACACGTTATCTTCCTTAACTAAGTGTATGAAAAGGTTTGGCGAACACATGACCACGCCCACTGTACTTCATGCAGCCGACTATAAAGAAGAAGATAATATCACCTATCTTCCGCATTATATGACGCCATTATTGTAATATGGCTAGACATGAAACCACCTGGCGGGAGAGTTAGATTTTCATGCTGGTAATAAAACACATAACCGGCCACAAATCGCGACCGGTTATCTAATTTCCCGCTTAAAATGAAACACCTATTTTAAAACCTATCTGGTTCTGTTTGTATTTGACTTCTGCATTCATAACAGTCGTCTTGCAACTATATCTTTCGTATAATAAGGTCAATTTCATTCCTACCTTCTTACTCATCGGAAAATGTAAGCCAAACTCAGGACGGAACATTAAACCGCCTGTCATATCATACGTATAATCGAGTTTTGTTCCTACATCCACCCCAGCTGTCAAATCCAGTTTTCGAGCAACTGGAAAATAACCTTTTACATCAACGAATATCGGGAAGATTATGGCTTCATCTGAAAGTTCAGCGGTCGCTCCTATACCCGCACCGGCGAAAAGATAACGTGAGAAGCGCACACCATTGATTACTTCCAGGTTAAGGTTATTAAGTTCTTCACTCATATCAAACGAATAGGAAACATTCACCTCTCCTTGATATTTGAAGTACTTGACATCCTGAGCACCGATGCCGAGCGGCAAGACCAATAAAGCCAATAGGCACAATATGCGATTCATTTTCATGGTTTTTGGATTTGAAAACAGGTGTTATATATTTTTTCGAATTTAGCTATTTTTTGAGCGAATTGTTACAAAAATGTTAAAAACAACGTAATATCTTGCAGGTTAGGACCCATACCTATCTGAGGTATTTCTGAACCAATGAGCATATCTCCAAAGCCACAAATACACTTGTAACCTACTGAGCCATTGATTGTTACACTAATTTTAACTCACTGTCCAATATGCTCACTCCCATAAAAAATAAGGGTGATGAGCATATATAAATCCAGTCTTAACCCCGCGTAATTACCTATAAATCAATTCATTATACTAATACCAATGGTCTTATAAGTATGCTCATTGGTTCAGAAATCACCTGTGTCTGCTTTCTTGATATCCTCCATAAAGTTCACATCGGGGGTAATCACGCCGGCAGCTGCAGTTTCGCCTGAAATTCTCACGACCGGAAACCACACCGACTTCGGCAAAAGCCAGCTCTGCTCAGGTGCTCCGCAATTCGCCGCTGGCTATGCCGCTTACCGGCTCTAACTTACCGCACTCGGTAGTAGAGAAAGGCATAATACACAGGGTTTCCCCCTCCCCCTGACCCATAATCCTGGTACTTAAAGGAGGAGGTTACGATGATGCGCTGCTCCAGTGTCTCACCCGTCGACATCGGTGTGGGGGCCCAGCGTTCTTTGAAGAAAAGGGTATCATAGTGTTCTTTCGCATCTAATGTGCTGATGTCATACTCCTTGTCGGAATCGTCAACGCGCCACCCATCGCTGTCCAGTGCCCACTCTTGCAGGCACCGGAACCGGAATCCTCAGGGGTGATGATACAAAAAGGTTGCTATATTGTACGGTTTTTGATTAAATTTTGCTTGGATATTGTTATTTTGGTCGAAAAAAACGATTTTTTGCAAAAAGTGAGTATATTTGCAGAATTGCACCAAGGTAATTCAATATCATGATACAGCAGGACGTTTTACATAATATAAGTATCCGGAAATTCAGGGATATGTTCCCGGAAATGCCCGGAAAAGGTTTGGGAGATGATCTTCTCATAGCGGACTTGAAATATGACGACGAACTGAAGATGTTCCAGTATCCTTTCAGGTTCGACGGCTATATGCTGATTTTCTGTCAGAAAGGACGTATCCGGCTGGATGTGAACCTGGATTCTTTCCAGATAGAAGAGAATTCATTGGTACTGAATGTCCCTGGCAATATCATCCGTGTCCCTGAGGTTGAAAGCGACAATAAGGACCTTCATTTCATCATTGTGGCGATGTCCAAGTCTTTCATGATAGGTGTCAGGTTCGATTTCAACAGGCTGTTCAATGAAAGCGTCGCCCTTCTGGACAACCCGTGCATCCAGCTGAATGACATGGAGCGCTCTGTCTGCAAGGAATATCTCCAGCTCGCCTCCACCATTCTCGCCACATCCATCCCGAACAAGAAGGAAGCGATAGGCTCGCTGGTTTCGTCCATTTCCTATTTCCTGGGGTCAATATGGGCTGACCGTCTTTCCGAGGCTGAGCGCAAACCGCAGGCCCCTTCTGCAAAGGCCAAGAATGTATATGACCAGTTCCTGCGTCTCGTCACGGACTACCATACTACAGAGCGGAACATGGCATTCTATGCCGACAAGCTCTGCCTCACGCCTAAATATCTGTCAAAACTGGTGAAGACTGTGAGCGGGCGTTCAGCTCCGGAGTGGATTGACTCTTTCGTGATACTCGAGTCGAAGAATATGCTGAAATATTCCGACCTCTCCATAAAGGAGATAGTGTCGAAACTGAATTTCCCGAACCAGTCGGTGTTCTACAAATTCTTCAAGTCGCATACGGGTCTTACGCCAAGCCAGTACCGCAACGAATAAAGATTCCTCAGGATGACACAGATTATTTCTCGAAAGTTGCTAACTTCGTGAAAAATTTGGTGTTATGATCAGCGAAATGCAGATAGACGGGATCATCAGGGAATTGTTCTCGGAAATCAGTTTCTCCAGAGAGCCGGCAGGGCTCTACGACCCATTGAAATATATGATAGAGGGCGGAGGCAAGAGGCTTCGTCCAAGGCTTTGTCTTACAGCGTATTCTCTCTTCAAGGATGAATTTGACGACAGCATTCTCCAGCCTGCTGCGGGACTCGAAGTGTTCCATACATTTACATTGATACATGATGACATCATGGACAAGTCACCGCTGCGCAGGGGCAATCCTACTGTCTGGACCAAATGGGGTGAAGACGGCGCGATTCTCTCCGGCGACGTGATGTGCATCGACAGTTACCGCCGCGTGTCCATGGCTCCGGAGGATGTGCTCGGCAAGGTCCTGAAACTGTTCAACAACACGGCTGCGCAAGTCTGTGAAGGTCAGCAGTATGACATGGATTTCGAGCATGAGGAGAACGTCACGATGGACCAGTATATGCGTATGATCGGGCTCAAGACAGCCGTGCTTATCGCATGTGCGGCTAAGATGGGCGCGGTCATAGGCGGTGCAGATGACGAAGCGTCAGGAAATCTCTACCGATATGGTTATTCGCTCGGTCTGGCATTCCAGATAGCTGACGACTGGCTCGATGCTTTCGGTGACGAGAAAGTGTTCGGAAAGCCTATCGGCGGCGACATTGTGAACAACAAGAAATGCTGGCTCACCATCAAGGCCTGCTCGCTCGCGCCGGAAGAGATGGAAAAGGCATTGTCAATGCCGGTGGACACTCCGGAAGAAAAAGCAGCCAAAATAGCTGCCGTCAAGGCGATATATACACGTCTCGGTGTGGATGAAATGGCTCAGAATGAAATAGTCAGCCTTACCGATGACGCTCTGCAGTCGGTGGAGAGCCTGAATCTCGGAAAAGTGCGTTTCGAGATGCTCAAGCGCTTCGCGGACAAGTTGGTTGGAAGAAACAATTAAGGTCAATGGAAAAGAAGGAATTGGAGATAATGGCGCCTGCGGGCAATTTTGAATGTCTGATGGCAGCCATTGAGGGTGGTGCTGACTCTGTATATTTCGGGGTCGGCAATCTGAATATGCGTTCTCATTCTGCCAATAATTTCCAGCCGGAAGATCTGGCGGAGGTTGTCAGAATATGCAGGCAATATGGCGTCAAGACGTACCTGACATTGAACATTGTCCTTTATCAGGAAGACATTGAACCTTCTCACAAGGCACTGGATGCGGCGAAGGCGGCAGGCGTGGACGCGGTCATCGCTTCGGACATGGCTGCGATAATGTATTGCCGTCAGATAGGTATGGAGGTGCATATTTCCACACAGTTGAGCATTTCCAATGTGGAGGCGCTGCGCTTCTATGCCCAGTTTGCGGATGTGGTCGTCCTGGCCAGGGAGCTGAATCTGAATCAGGTGAAGGACATTTACGAGACCATCCTGCGGGACGGAATCAAGGGCCCGTCAGGAAAACTTGTCCGTATAGAGATGTTCGCTCACGGGGCGTTGTGCATGGCCATTTCAGGGAAGTGCTACCTCAGTCTCCAGACTTATGGCGCTTCGGCAAACCGCGGAGCCTGCTATCAGCTCTGCCGTCGCGGTTATGAGGTCACCGATCTCGAAACCGGCAACAGCCTGAACATTGACAACAAATATATAATGTCCCCCAAGGATCTGTGTACCATCGAGTTTATGGACAAGATCATAGACGCGGGTGTCAAGGTCTTCAAGATAGAGGGCAGGGCGCGTTCGGCAGAATATGTGAAGCGTTGTGCCCAGTGTTACCGTCAGGCGGCTGATGCTGTCTGTGACGGGACTTATACTCCGGAGCTCGCCGCGTCTCTCAAGGCGGAACTCTCCGAGGTGTTCAACAGGGGCTTCTGGGACGGATACTATCAGGGTGCGCGCCTGGGTGAATGGAGTGCGGTTTACGGCAGCTCCGCCACGAGGAAGAAAGTGTATTGCGGCAAGGTGACGAACTGGTTTGACCGTATCGGCGTCGCTGAAATCGCTGTGGAATCTGTGCCGCTCAAGGTCGGTGCCCACTGTATGGCTACGGGCGCGACTACCGGAGTTATTGAGTTTACTGTCAATGACTTGCGTGTGGCACTGAAGCCTGCGGAGGAAGCCGTGAAAGGTGTCAGATGCTCTGTCGCCATCGTGCCGGAAAATCCCGGTGTCAGGGATGGTGAGGTCGAGATAACCCCTGCTCCGGGTGATGTTTCAGCCGGTGAATCTGTTGAGAGCCGTGCCGGCGCTTCTGTCAATGCAGAAGGCAAGATTCCGGTAAGGCTTCGCCGTGGGGACAAGATCTACATTTGGAAAGACTGTTAAGTTTTGCGATTATGACCGGAGAAGCAACTGTAGTGAAAAATGCGGGCAGTCATTTCATGCTGTCATTGCTGCCTGAATGGAATCCTTTTCCGGCAGTCCTGAAAGGCCGTGTCCGCCTGAAATCCAGCGAGGCCACGAATCCTGTCGCGGTAGGTGACAGGGTGCGCTTCGAGACTGATATGGACGATGCGGCAGACATAACATTGACACATCCTGCCCTCATTACCGAGGTTCTGGACAGGAAGAATTATGTCATAAGGAAGTCCACGAACCTGTCCAGACAGTCGCATGTGATAGCGGCCAATATCGATATGGCGTTTGCTGTGGTGACGCTCTATTTTCCTGAAATAAAGCTGCCTTTCCTGGACAGGATGCTGGTGACCTGCGAGGTTTACGGAGTGCCTGTCACCATAGTCATGAACAAGGTGGACTTGTATGGAAAAGAGGCGCCTGAGGCTGTTGACAACTTTATAAATATTTATACAAAAGCGGGTTACCGTGTCGTACAGGCATCCGCCAAGAATGGAGAAGGCATCGACGAGCTCCGCAGCATTTGTGACGGGAAAGTCTGCCTGTTCTCCGGAGAGTCAGGCGTGGGCAAGTCATCATTGATAAAAGCTCTGGACCCGTCGCTGGACCCGAAAATCGGTAAGATTTCCATCGCCCATCTGCAGGGCAAGCACACCACTTCCTTATATGAGATGTACCGTCTTGCTTCCGGCGGGGCAGTCATCGATACTCCTGGACTCCGCGGCTTCGGCCTGGTGAATTTGGAAAAAGGGGAAATAGCAAGCTACTTCCCCGAAATGCTTAAAGCTGCGGAAAACTGTCGTTTTACGCCCTGCACTCACACTCATGAGCCGGGCTGCGCTGTGAAAGATGCCGTAGAGAACGGTGAAATCAGTCCTGAGCGCTATTCATCCTACTTGGGAATGATCGAAGACGACAAGAAGTTCCGCTGATTGCCGTTGTTTTTCTGCACTATCTTGTTATCTCAGCATTGAGCCTGATGTCCTCTACGGAAGCGCCGACCATGACATTGAACTTGCCGTTGTTCGCGCGGAAGTCGTGGATATTGACATCATAGAATTCGAATGCTGATTTCGGCAGGAAGATGGTGACGAGTCTGGATTCTCCCTTGTTCAGATAGATCTTGTCATATCCCTTGAGCTCCTTCTTCGGGCGTGCCACTGTCGGATTCTGCTCGCCTACATAGACCTGAACGACTTCTGCCGCGGCTTTCGAACCGGTATTTGTCAATGTGAAGGTGACGTCGAAGCCTTCGCCGCTCGGTGTGACTGCGATGTCCTTGTAGTCGAAGGTGGTGTAGGTGAGTCCGTATCCGAACGGGAAGAGCGGCGTGGTGCCGAGTCTGTACTAACCTCTGGAAGAGCGGCTTGGTGCCGAGTCTGTCATAGCCTCTGTAGCCCATGAACACGCCTTCGCTGTAGGTCACGTATCTGTTGGTGAATCCGCGTTTGTTTTCGGCCTTCTTCTTCGGATAATAGCTGTCGTGGACAGGATTGTCTTCCCATTTCGCCTCGATGCTGATAGGCAGTCTGCCTGACGGGGAGAATTCTCCGGCGAGCATTCTTGCAAGCGCGAGACCGCCCTCCTGACCAGGATACCATCCCAGGACGATAGCCTTGACCTTGTCCATCCACTTGGACATGTCGAATCCGCCGCCTGCGTAAACTACAGTCACGACGTTCTGATTATGTGCCGCTGCAAAGCTGATGAGCTCGTCCTGTCCTGCAGGGAGTGTGAATGTCCTGTCCGAGTTCTCTTTCTCTGTCTTGGTGTTGAAACCGGCCACAACTATCACTGTAGTAGCGCTTTCGATGGCCTTCACGTTCTCCGGTGTGTCGTATGAACCGTTCTCGTCAGGTGTCACGAGCTGTACCGGGTAGTTCTTTCCGAGTTCCTGCATTCCTGCGTACAATGAAATGGAATACAACGGGCTTACTTTTCCGCTGCCGCCTCCGCATGGTATAACGTCTGCGTTAGGGCCGAGTATGACGGTCTTGGTCCTGCGCCCCGGCTTGAGAGGGAGGATGCCGTCGTTTTTCAGGAGAACAGCAGATTCGCTTGCCATCTTGTAGGCGGTTTCGCGTGAGTACTGGTTGTCCTCGGAGATGTTCTTGTCTAGCTGAGGTCTGTCGAGGAAGTCGAATGCTATCAATGTCTGGAGTATGTTGCAGACTTTCTCGTCGATTTCGGCTTCGGTCACGACACCGCTCTCGATAAGAGGCTTTATGAGTTCCTTCTTGAAGTACTGGGCACCCGGCATTTCGAGATCGAGTCCGCCTTTGATGCACTCGAGGGTGGAATATGTTGAGGTCCAGTCTGACATTACAAATCCGTCAAATGCCCATTTTCCTTTCAGGTTTTCTCTGATGAGGAACGGACTGGCTGAAGCGTGGACATTGTTCGCGAGGTTGTAGCTGGTCATTACTGAACCTACGTGGGCCTCTTCGACGGCGGCCTTGAAGGTAGGGAAGTAAATCTCGTTGATGGTCCTTTCGTCTGCGTCTGAGCTGACGTGGTGTCTGTCATATTCCTGATTGTTCAGAGCGAAATGCTTGATGGTGGCCATGACGCCCTGGGACTGAACACCTTCTATATAATTGACAGCAGTGCGGGCTGCGAGGTACGGGTCTTCTCCCATATATTCGAAGTTTCTGCCGCACAACGGGCTTCTGTAAATGTTTACTCCCGGACCGAGCAGAATGTGCACTCCGCGAGCTCTTGAGTCTTGGCCCAATGATACGCCCATCTGGTATGCCAATGTCTGGTTCCATGTCGCTGCAGCGGCTACTCCGCAGGCGAAAAGTGTACTCTTGGTGTTGTTCCTTACGCCTTGAGGGCCGTCAGCCATCCTGATTTCAGGGATGCCGAGCCTGTCAATGGCTCTGATGTGGAAGCCGTCCGTGGCGCCTGAGATGTAGTCGATTTTCTCATCGAGAGTCATCTGCTCCACGAGCTTGGCCGCCCGCTCTTTGCATTCTTTCGTGATTTCCTGAGCTGTCGCGCCCATTGCCAGGATGCAGGTCAATGCTGCCGAGAATAAAATTCTTTTCATTGTCTGTCTGTTAGATGTTATTTGGTTTTTAAATGTTGATTGGCCGTTATGTGTTGTCTTCACAAGACTCATAAAGTTAGGCTTTTAATTTTACATGACAAAAATTTCCTTCAGGAGAAGGCGACGCGGAAGGTCGCTGAACTCGGGCGCATTTTGTCGGATTTGGGGCGGATATGGTGACTTTTCGCATAGAAAAGCAAAAAAATACGTAAAATTACGTAGATGATTTGTTTGGATTGGTACTGTGATAATCCTAAATTTGGCGGAGTTAAAAAGTAATAAAAGTAATAACCATGAAAAACAAATTTTTTGCATTATTTACAATCCTTCTGAGCATATCATTGATTACCACCTATTCCTGCAAAAAGGAAAAGGTTAAAAGCGTATCGGTGACAGAAGTCGGATTGAACAAGACCTTGACCACTCTCATTGAAGGAGAGACTGAGACCCTGGTTGCTACCGTGATGCCGGAGAATGCTACTGACAAGAGTGTCGTGTGGGAAAGCGGTAATGAAAGTGCGGCTACCGTAAGTCAGGAAGGCCTCGTGACTGCTGTCGGGGAAGGAAAGGCGACGATAACCGTGAAGACCAATGACAGCGGATTCAGTGCGTCATGCGAAGTGACTGTGAAAAAGAAGGTCATCGCTGTGACGGGCGTCGTATTGGGCAATACCGAACTGACTCTCGTGGAAGGTGAAGAGGAGAAGCTGGCAGCGGCAGTGACACCGGAAAATGCTACGGACAAGAGTGTCGTATGGGAAAGCAGTAATAAAAGTGCGGCTACCGTAAGTCAGGAGGGCCTCGTGACTGCTGTCGGGGAAGGAAAGGCGACGATAACCGTGAAGACCAATGACGGCGGATTCAGTGCGTCATGCGAGGTGACTGTGAAAAAGAGGGTCATCGCTGTGACGGGTGTCAAGTTGAGTGCTGCGTCTATGACACTTCGTGAAGGGGATAAAGGAACACTTACAGCTACGGTAGAGCCTGCAAATGCGACCAATAAAAATGTGGAATGGTGGACCAGTGATCTTGATGTTGTCAGCGTGACCAGTACATCGGGCAGCAGCAATGGTTATGTGGAGGCAAGAAAGGCAGGAAAGGCCACGGTTACAGTAAAGACCGAAGACGGTGAGTTCAGCGCGTCATGTGAGATCATTGTAGAGAAAAAGGAAGTTCCGGTGACCGGAATCACTATAGAGCCGTCTTCATTGAAATTGCCTGCCGGAGATACATATTCTCTTATTCCGCATGTGCAGCCAAGTGATGCTACAAATCAGAATATCAAATGGTTAAGTACCAATGAGAGTGTCGCTACCGTGAATGCGGAAGGCAAGGTGACGGCTGTTGCAGCCGGCAGTGCCGAAATACGGGCTATGTTGGAGGGAAAATTTGCAACCTGTCCTGTCGAAGTTGATAATGTCACGATGACAATGAAAAAAACGTCATATATGGTGATTTTGTCATTGTCCAAAAAAATCAGCATCGAATCTGACATTGAGACGAATTTCACCTTGGACAAGAGCAAGATTACAGTTGTTTCTGCCGATCCGCTCATCGCTACAGTCGATCAGGACCTCAATTTGGTTGCTCCCGGCAAGATAGGAAAAGCTCTCGTAACATTGAATTACAGATATGGAAATGGCCTGCTGAGTACCAGTTTTATGGTTACTGTAAAAAAGAATCTTAAAGACTAAGAAACTGTTCGGCATACAAGGTTCAGGTAGAAAAGGAAAACAGGATTTTTCTTCTTATATTTGTGGTTTTAAGCAAAAATATAAGAAATATTGCCGAACCTTAAGGATATGGACAACAAAAAATTCAAACTCTGGAATCGTATCACAGCTGCCGCAGTCTTTGTCATTGCAGCCTTCACATACCTTTCCACCATAGAGCCGACCGCTTCATTCTGGGATTGTGGCGAATTTATCGCTTCATCGTATAAATTCGAAGTAGGTCACCCGCCAGGAAACCCTGTATTCCAGCTCATTGCGAGATTCTTCACAATGTTTACGGACGGAGCGCATGCAGCCATTGCAGTCAATGCCATGAGTGCGCTCTGTTCCGCATTGACCATCTTCCTTCTCTATCTCACCATCGTTTTCTTCGCCAAGAGGCTGGAAGGGAAACCGGCTGAGAACGGAGAGTGGAGTCTGAGCCAGACGATATTGATCTGCGGCAGCGGCGCCATCGGAGCATTGGCATACTGCTTCTCTGATACATTCTGGTTCTCCGCAGTCGAGGGTGAGGTCTATGCGATGTCGTCGCTTTTCACCGCCTTGGTAGTCTGGGCGATGACCAGATGGTACGAGCTGGCGGATACGCCATATGCAAACAGATGGATACTGCTGATATCGTTCCTCATGGGACTTTCCATCGGAGTACATCTGCTGAACCTTCTGACGATTCCGGCATTGGTCTTCCTGTACTTCTACAGGAAACGCGAGGACGGGCACTATACCTTCTGGCAGTACGTGGGCATATTCATGCTTTCCGTAGTCATAGTCGGTCTGCTCTTTTTCGTAATCATTCCGTACCTTCCTAAGGTAGCAGCTTACGCTGACCTGTTCTTTGTCAATGTGTTGGGCCTCCCGTACAACAGCGGTGCGGCATTCTTTATGGTCGCGCTCCTCGCTCTCTGCTTCTGGGGTGCATTCAAGACATACAAAGAAGGCAAAGCATTGATGAATACGGTATTGCTGAGCTTCACAACCATTGTGATCGGCTTCTCTGTATTCGCGATAGTGATCATCCGTTCCAATGTGATGCCTCCGACCAATGAGTACCAGCCGGACAATGCATTCACGCTTGTGCGCTATCTCTCCCGAGAGCAGTACGGAACCACGCCTCTGGTTTACGGCCAGTATTACGGTGCACCATACCATATGGAGGAGAAAAAGTACTGGGCGCCGTTGGACGGAAAATACAAATATGTAGATGCACCGGCAGAGCCTGTTTATGAGAATACCGGCAAGATGCTGTTCCCGAGAATGTGGAACGGCGGCGACCAGAAATTCGTGAAATTCTACGAGTCCTACACCGGCGGGAAAGGCCGTGTGATACCGGGCGCCGACTATAAGAAGCCGTCATTCGGGGCCAACCTGAACTTCTTCTTCGATTTCCAGATGAACTGGATGTATTGGAGATACTTCATGTGGAACTTCGCCGGAAGGCAGAATGATATACACAGCCCTGTACCGGGAGACAAGTTCTATGGGAACTGGGAATGCGGCATCAAGCCTATTGACGAGTTGAGGCTCGGGGACCAGAGCAATGCGCCTGATGTCCTGAAGCACAACAAGGGCAAGAACCACTATTATCTCCTTCCGTTGATTTTAGGTATCTTGGGACTGTTCTTCCAGTTCGAAAGGGACAAGAGAGGCTGTTGGCTGAACTTCCTGCTGTTCTTCATGACGGGAATCGCCATTGTCCTGTATCTCAACCAGTCACCTTATCAGGTGCGTGAGCGTGACTATGCTTACGCCGGGTCATTCTATGCGTTCGCGATATGGATAGGTTTCGGTGCAATGGCATTGTTCCACTGGCTGGGCGAGAGCCTGCGCTCGAAATATCCTGCCGCATTTGCGGGAGCATTGACATTGGCCTGTCTCTGCGTGCCTGCGCTGATGGCTTCGGAAAACTGGGACGACCATGACAGGAGCAACAGGCGGACAGCGGTCGAGATGGCGAAGAACTATCTGAATTCGGTCGGACCTCAGGGTGTGCTGATTACGCACGGGGACAATGATACTTTCCCGCTGTGGTATGCGCAGGAGGTCGAAGATGTGCGTCCGGATGTGCGCATCGTGAATACTTCACTGCTCGGAACGGACTGGCATATCGGCCAGATGAAATGGGCCTGCAACGAGTCCAAGCCTCTTCCGCTGACTGTCGGGCCTGCGCAGTATCTGTACGGTACCAATGATTTCATCTATATCTCGGACAACCGTAACCAGGTGCTTCCGATATCAGTAGTGATGGATGTGTTCAAGCATCCGGATGCAAAACTGGTTCTGGAAAACGGCAAGAAGGTCGATTACATAGTGTCGCGCAAGATGAGCATACCTGTAAACAAGGAAAATGCTCTCAAGTCCGGCATTGTCAGTCCTAAGTTCGCGGATATGATTCCGGATGAAATCATCCTGACCATTCCTAACAAAAAGAACTACATTACCAAGGCCGAGCTCTTTGTTCTGGATTTCCTCTCCAATTATCAATGGGACAGGCCTCTGAATGTGCTCAGCCAGGGCGGTGACTTGAATATCGGACTGCGCGAGTATCTGATGTACGAGGGATATTCCAGCAAGCTGGTTCCGTTCAAGAACAAGATAACTGCTTCTGATCCGGGACTCGTGGATGTGGATGAACTCTACGACAAGATGATGAACGTCTATACATGGAATGATATCCGCAAGGATAACTATGATGTTGATTATCAGAACTATTACACGTTCCTCGGAGTGCTTCCGCAGCGCGAGCTGTTCGTGTCCACGGCCAATGCACTGCTCAAGACAGGTGACAAGGAGCGTGCTCTGAAGGTGCTGGACAGATGCCAGGAGTCAATGCCGGACAATGTCTGGCCGCTCGAGTCCATTCCGCTCGGCTTTACTACCAATGATTATATGGTGGTGAATATGGTAAGCGATTATTTTGCTGCCGGAGCCCCGGACAAGGCCTCTGAACTCGGATTGAAACTCGGCCGTGAACTTGTCCAGTCCACACAGTTCTATATGGACTTCTACGACTATGCCCAGTCTGAGTTCGAGACCTGCTGCCAGTTCCTCTATTACCTGATAGATGAATTGGAGAAGGGAGGAGCGGCTGACGCTGTCAAGGAACTTAAGACCTCATTGGTCAATATCCTGAGCGTCGGTTCCCAGATGGACGAGTATCTTAACGAGGCTGACACCGTTTCGGCCAATGATTCTGCTAAATAATTACAGATGAAACACATAAGGAATTTCTGCATAATTGCTCATATAGACCACGGAAAGAGTACCCTTGCCGACAGGCTCATTGAACTTACCCAGACATTGGGTGCAAGAGAGATGGAAAATCAGGTGCTGGACGATATGGATTTGGAGAGGGAAAAGGGCATCACCATCAAGAGCCACGCTATACAGATGGAGTACTCCTACAAGGGTGAACCCTATGTGCTGAATCTCATTGACACTCCGGGCCACGTGGATTTCTCATACGAGGTGTCCCGTTCCATCGCTTCCTGTGAGGGGGCTCTGCTGGTGGTGGATGCTACGCAAGGTGTTCAGGCTCAGACGATTTCGAACCTGTATCAGGCGATTGAGCATGGCCTTGAGATTATCCCGGTTCTGAACAAGATAGATATGGATGCGGCCAGGCCGGATGTGGTGACTGATGAGGTTTGCGAGCTGCTCGGCTGCAAGCCTGAGGAGGTGTATCAGGTTTCTGCAAGAACGGGGTTGGGTGTGGCGCCGCTTCTGGATGCCATCGTGGAAAAGATTCCTGCTCCGACAGGCGACCCTGAGGCTCCGCTCCAGGCATTGATTTTCGACTCGGTATTCAACTCGTTCCGGGGAATCATCGCGTACTATAAGATCAAGAACGGCGTTATCCATGCAGGCGACAAGGTCAAGTTCTTCAATACGGGACAGGAGTATGTGGCTGACGAGGTAGGTGTCCTCAAGATGAGGCTCTGCCCGACCAAAGAAGTGAGCTGCGGCAATGTGGGCTACATCATTTCCGGTATCAAGACGGCTGCCGAGGTCAAGGTGGGTGATACCATAACTCATGTGGAAAGGCCTTGCGAGAAAGCCATTGCCGGTTTCGAGGAGGTCAAGCCGATGCTTTTCGCCGGAATGTATCCGGTCCAGGCGGACAAATACGAGGAACTGCGTTCGACATTGGAGAAATTCCAGCTCAATGATGCTTCATTTGTCTATGAGCCGGAGTCTTCTATGGCGCTCGGTTTCGGTTTCCGCTGCGGTTTCCTGGGACTGCTCCATCTGGAAATTGTCCAGGAAAGGCTTTTCAGGGAGTTCAATATGGATGTCATCACGACGGTCCCTAACGTTTCGTACAAGGTATATACGAGCAAGGGGGATTGCATTGACGTGCACAATCCTTCCGGTCTTCCGGCGCCGACTCTCATTGACCATATCGAGGAACCTTATATCAGGGCCCAGATTATTACCAATACAGAGTTCTACGGGCCTATAATGAAGCTCTGCATCGACAAGCGGGGGACGCTCATGGGCGAGCATTATGTGACTGCGGACAGGGTGGAGCTGACTTATGAGATGCCGCTTTCCGAGATCGTGTTCGATTTCTATGACAAGCTCAAGACGATTTCCAAAGGATACGCTTCATTTGACTATCATATAAAGGGTTATCGTCCTGCCAAGCTGGTCAAGCTCGATATTCTGCTCAATGGTGATCCTGCGGATGCGCTGTCCACGCTTATCCATGAGGACCGTGCCTATGATTTCGGCAGAAAGATCTGCTTGAAGCTCAAGGACCTGATCCCGCGTCAGCAGTTCGATATCGCCATCCAGGCTGCGATCGGAGCGAAAATCATTGCCCGGGAAACTGTCCGCCAGGTGCGTAAGGATGTGACTGCCAAGTGCTACGGCGGTGACGTGACTCGAAAGAGAAAGCTTTTGGAGAAACAGAAGGAGGGAAAGAAGCGTATGCGTCAGATAGGTACTGTCCAGGTGCCTCAGAGTGCGTTTATGGCTGTACTTAAACTCGATTCATAATGAAAAAGGTAGCTGTTCTACTGACTGTCCACAACAGGCGGGAAAAGACATTGGCCTGTCTCGAAAACTGCTATCGTCAGATAGATTCGATGAAAGGGGATGATACATATTCCTTTTCGGTCTATCTGGTGGATGACGGTTCTACTGACGGGACTTCTGAGGCTGTTCTGCAGACTTATCCCCAGACTCATGTCATCAAGGGTGACGGTTCATTGTTCTGGAATCACGGAATGAGGACTGCCTGGGACGCGGCTGCTGCGGATGAACAGGATTTCTATCTTTGGCTCAATGATGATACATTGATGAAGGAAGGCGCTCTTTCCTGCATTATGGAGACGTCTGAGTTTCTCAGGCACAAGTCCATCGTGGTCGGTACTACAGAGGATGCAAAAGGGAAATTGAGCTATGGCGGGCGGACAAAATCGGGGAAGCTTGTAACGCCGGATCCTGCCATTCCTGTTCCGTGTCAGATTTTCAATGGCAACATTGTCCTTGTTCCGTCTCATGTCTATCGGATTCTAGGAAATCTGGATCCTCATTACAGTCATAGTTTCGGAGACTTCGACTATGGCGCCAGGGCAATGAAGGCCAAGGTTACGGAGGTCGTGGCTCCGGGCGTCCTGGGCATATGCGACAGAAATCCTGGTGTGCCTAAATGGCGTAACCGCGCATATACTCTCAAGGAGCGCGTGGCTTTTCTGCATAGCCCCAAGGGGCGTCCCCCGCGTGAACAGTTTCTGTACGACTGCCGCTGCCAGGGGCTCTTCTTTGCAGTGTTCCACGGAATGTCGATAGCTCTGAAGGTGTTTTTCCCGAAAAGGAATGCTTAGTATGTCGAAATTTTCTTCTTATGTCAAGTCAATGAGATTGAGGACGTTGCCTCTGTCTCTTGCCGGTGTCTGCCTCGGAATTATGCTTGCGGCGGCGGATTATTCTGTCAGCTGGAAAGTGGCTGTGCTGGTAATGCTTACTACGGTTTGTCTCCAGATATTGTCCAATGTCTCCAATGAGCTGGGTGATACTCTGAGCGGCGTGGACGGTTCTGGCCGTGAGGGACCGCAGTATTCTCTGGGTGAAGGCGGACTGACTGTGAAAGATGTCAAAAGATTCGTGGTGGTGATGGCTGTTGCCTGCGCATTGTCCGGACTGCTTATGCTTCAGGCGTCTTTCGGGACATTGTTCGCATTGGAGCCGGTCTGTCTGATTGTTCTTGGCGCTGCGGCTATCGGTGCGGCCATAAAATACACCCTCGGGAAGAATCCTTATGGCTACAGGGGGCTCGGGGATATGTCTGTGTTCATTTTCTTCGGCATCGTGTCTGTGCTCGGTTCGTACTTCGTGATGTCTCACGCCTTTCCCTACTGGATAATGCTGCTGCCCGCTGTGGCCATCGGATGTTTCAGTGTCGCGGTCCTCAATGTGAACAATATCAGGGATATAGATTCTGATGCCGGACTCCGTGTCACTACTCCGATGCGTATCGGGGTGAAAAGAGCCAAGATATATCAGACGTTCCTGATTGTTTCCGGCTGGTTGTGTCTGGCGGCGTTCAATCTTCTGCGCTTCCCGGATGTGTGGCACTGGCTGTATTTCATAACGTTGCCGCTGTTCGTGGCGCATCTTCACGGTGTCTGGACAAGGTCCGGCAAGGCATTGGACCCGATGCTTCCGCTTCTGGTCATTTCCACTTTCCTCCTGTCTCTTCTGATGGGATTCGGATATCTTGTGTTTCTGCTGTAGGTGCTTAGTAACCTTCAAAGAATTACCTGCATCATCTTAAGGAATCTTTTCGGTATATATCTGTTTTCTCATCAGTCATGTGCCACCGGCACACTCCTTCTTCGAAAACAGATCTATCCTCGAAAATCTTCTCTTAATCTGAGGCAACTTATTATTATCATGTTACTTATGGCTATTCTTGAGAAATAAGTCGGCAACCTTGCTTCATGGGCTTTCCGTGGGGCTGGACTTCCATAAATTAACGAGGCTGACCCAAAAGGTCAGCTTCTTTGTTTATAAGGAT
>HF996042.1 GCA_000432515.1 Bacteroides sp. CAG:545 | reverse complement strand
GCCCTGATGTGCCCCCTTGAAAAGGGGGTTAGGGGGATTGGGATAAGCGGGCTATGCCGCTGTCCGGCTTGCCTATCATAATGATGATCGCCCTGTAAACATCATGAAAACAAGGTAAGTTACAGCGCGCCTGTACCTGCGGAGGTCCCGGGGTTCACGTGTGCAAATCAAGCCTTTTTGCCACCGTCGCCCTTCACATTGAACTTCACGGGTGCAAATCGTGGGGTTTTGCCCCCGTGCCTGAATCCTCGTGTGCAGATCCGGCCTTTCAGCCCCTGTCGTCCTGCATTGATGTTGTCACGTATGCAAATCAGGTCTATTTGCCCACGTCACCCTTTCATGGATGTTGTCCCGAACAGCGGCAAGAGCCCGCTCAACTCAGGGTGCTTCGCAATTCGCCGCGGGCTATGACAATACAGGACGCGCAGCGCGTAAAGCGCTGATACTCAGCAAAATAACCACTTTCAGAGTTGTAAAAACCATAACTCTGATTTCGGTTAAATAATTGATAATCTGCAATTTACGCGCTGCGCCTTGTGTGTCGCTGAACTCCAGGTGTATACGGCAACAAGAAGCCCCTGTGAGGACCAGGCCCTCCCACTATCGTGGGCCCCTCCCTCTAGTGCCGAGGGCGGCAGGTCCCCACCGGGGCAACCTTGTTGCCGGCTACAATGGCTTCGGCTAGCTATATATATATTTAACGCTGTTGTCCGTGTAGCGGAATTAACAAGTCGTCATCAGACGACCGGCCGGGTCCGGGTATTTGCGACAGCAAATACGTGGAGGACGAAAAGGCCGCGCGGAGCGTCAGGGTTTGGGACAGAGTCCCAATGAAAATGGTACTCACTGGTCCTCACAGGGGCTTCTTGTTGCCGGTTACACGTTTGCTGTCCAGCACGCTCCGTCTTGTAAAAGGAATTTATCCTCGAAAATCCATCACAAATCGTTACAAAACTATTTTTAAATGCTTACTAAAAAAGGAATTTGCCGCTTAAGGCGAGAATAATTATCTTTGCATGATGTGATTCTCTAAGGGGCAGCGGCAAGGGGCAGCGGCGCTTTTCAAGGGTCTGACCCTTGATGCCTGAATGAGGGTGCTTGACTGAGCCATTGATGCCTGAATGAAGGAGCTTGGCTGAGCCATTGTGGCCTGGATGAAGGTGCTACGCAGAGCCCTTGATGCCTGAATGAAGGTGCTTGACTGACCATTGAGGCTTGAATGAAGGAGCTTGGCTGAGCCTTGATGCCTGAATGAAGGAGTTTGGCTGAACCATTGATGCCTGG
This sequence comes from Bacteroides sp. CAG:545, assembly GCA_000432515.1. GTDB lineage: Bacteria > Bacteroidota > Bacteroidia > Bacteroidales > UBA932 > Cryptobacteroides. The sequence goes on along the minus strand of HF996042.1, from coordinate 21,498 downwards.
ATGAAGGTGCTAAACAGAGCACTTGAAGCTTGGATGAAAGTGCTACGCAGAGTCCTTCGAGCTTTGAATGAATGGTTCTAAGCAGGGCCCTTGAGTGTTACATAACGGACAGAAACAAGTTTAAAAATTAGACAATACGTAAATGAAAGAATTCTGGCAAGTACTGGTCAAGTACGTCAAACCATACAACGGATATCTGGGTGGAGCCGTTGTGCTGAACATTTTGTCAGCAGTGCTCAACATCTTCTCCTTCTCACTTATCATCCCGATACTCCAGATACTCTTCAAGATGGACACCACGGTCTATACATTCATTCCGTGGGACAGCACTGACGCATCGTTCAAGGAAATCGTCATCAACAACGCGTACTACGGCGTCACAATGCTCATACAGGACAAGGGCGCATCTGTAACATTGCTCCTGATGTGTCTGGGGCTGGGAATCATGACCTTCTTCAAGACATCCTGCTACTTCGGTGCATCAGCGATAATGATACCTATACGTACAAGCGTCGTGAGAGACATGAGACGCGAACTCTACAACAAGATTCTCACCCTCCCTCTCGGCTTCTTCTCGCAGGAAAGAAAAGGAGACATCATCGCACGAATGAGCGGTGATATCGGAGAAGTCGAGAACTCGATAATGAGCACATTGGACATGCTCCTCAAGAACCCGATCCTCATCATCTTCTATATCGGCACATTGATAATCACAAGCTGGCAGCTAACTGTTTTCACGATTCTCGTGGCACCGCTGCTGATCTGGCTTATGAGCGCGCTTGGCAGAACATTGAAAAAACGCTCACTCCAGGCGCAAGCACTGTGGAGCGACACCATGTCCCAGCTCGAAGAGACATTGGGCGGACTCAGGGTGATCAAGGCATTCGTGGCAGAGGACAAGATGCAGAACAGATTTGACAATGTCACCGAGGCCGTGAAGAAAAAGACCGGCAGAGTCGCTACAAGACAGGCACTTGCACATCCTATGAGCGAATTCCTCGGCACAGTCCTGATTATGATTGTGTTATGGTTCGGCGGAATCATCATCCTCAGCGAAAAAGCCTGGTTCGACGCTCCTACATTCATCTTCTACATGGTGATACTGTACAGCGTCATCAATCCGTTGAAAGACTTCGCCAAGGCCGGCTACAATATCCCTAAAGGTATGGCTTCAGTAGAGCGAATCAATAAAATCCTAGATACCGTAAGCACCATCACAGAGAAACCTCAGGCGAAAGAAACTGACGGATTCAATGATGCCATCACATTCGAGCACGTCGGATTCTCCTATAGTGCTGACCGCAAGATATTGGATGACATCAACCTGACCGTGAAGAAAGGCCACACCATCGCGATTGTGGGTGAGTCAGGAGCCGGAAAATCCACGCTCGTGGACTTGATTCCGAGATTCTACGACGTGACTGAAGGCAGCATCAAGATAGACGGAACCGACCTGCGTGACCTGAAAATCCACAGCCTGCGCAGCCTGATGGGCAATGTGAACCAGGAGCCGATATTGTTCAACGATACCATTTTCAACAATATAGCTTTCGGTGTGGAAGGCGCTACAATGGAAGATGTGATAGCTGCAGCCAAGATTGCCAATGCGCATGAATTCATAATGGAGAAAGAAGACGGCTACAATACCAATATCGGAGACCGCGGAATGAAACTTTCCGGTGGACAGAGACAGAGGTTAAGCATTGCCAGAGCCATACTGAAGAACCCTCCGATCCTAATCCTCGACGAGGCGACAGCATCACTCGACACCGAATCCGAAAGACTCGTTCAGGAGGCATTGGACAGACTTATGAGCAGCAGGACCACCATCGCCATCGCTCACCGTCTTTCCACCATCAAGAATTCAGATGAGATTATCGTAATGCACGAAGGCCATATCGTAGAGCGCGGCAAGCACGAAGAACTCCTCGCCCTCAATGGCTATTACAAAAAGCTTACGGACATGCAAAGTCTTTAGTGTCAATACTATATGGAAAAGAAGAAACTTACTGTACCTTTCGTCGCAGGACTTGACAGAGCGACAGATATAGAATCATTCAGCGCAATGCTGACAAATGCCGTCGAGGAAACTCAGACCGGCTCGGCCCAGATAGACACGGTGAACTGGCCGGAAGATTTTCCGTACAAGCCATTCTGCAAGGTCAATGTGGGCTGGTGCAAGAAAGGTATAGGTATCCTTTATACTGTAAATGGCCTGGACTTGCGAGCTCAGGCATTGGAAGACAACGGCCCAGTATGGGAAGACAGCTGCTGCGAATTCTTCGTGGCAGATCCAGCGGACGGAACATATTACAATTTCGAGTTGAACTGCATCGGGACACTTCTTGCAGCCAAACGCAAAAACCGTCAGGATTGTACCCACTATCATGCAGAACAGCTCAAGCAGATCCGCAGATTCAGCACATTGGAGCATGAGGCGGTAGAGATCAATGACAAGGAGTTCAGCTGGAATTCAGGACTGTTCATCCCATTCAGATTCATGGGCATTGATCCGGAAAATATGCCGGATACCGTCAGCGCGAACTTCTACAAATGCGGCGACAAAACCGCCCATATACATTTTGTGAGCTGGTCCCCGATAGGTTGTGAAAAACCGGATTTCCACAGACCGGAATACTTCGGTACCCTTGAATTCGCCAAGCCTATACTTGCGAGGCGCTGCCTGATCTATCCCGTGCTGATGGCTCTGTACTTCATTGCCGTAGGATTCCTCTGCTTCGGACATTTCGATAACATCGACATGGCGTCCGGAATGTTTTTAGGCATTCCCACAGACAAGATAATGCATTTCTCCATGTTCTTCCCGTTCCCGCTGCTCGCCTATGCGACATTCGGCCGGAAAATCAAAGGAAATTTCAGGACAATATTGTCAATAGTGCTGATATTCGCGGCCGGCTGCATTCTCGCCATCGGCACAGAACTCGGCCAGGGCCTGACAGACTACCGCAGTTGTGATATCAATGATTTCCGCGCTGATGCCATAGGTATGGCTGTCAGTTCCATAATCCTCGTGTGCATAGCATTTTTCAGACGCAAGAACAAGTAACAGAATTAGAATCCAGCGATGTTCCGCAAATTTCTCTTTATTTGCATTATCTGTTTATCGATAGGAGAAGCAGCTGATGGCCAGAGTCTTGTCCTCTCAGACTATAGGAAGAAGTGTGATACCCTGCAGACATTGGTCCGGGAACGAACCACCGTCCAGACCGCTCTCAGGCTCAAGTCAGTGATGCGGAGGAACGGCGTGCTGGACTTTTATTTTTCTTCGACAATCGGAGACATCCCCTGGACACCTGACGACGTGAGATGGCTGAAGAGGACACTTCATGAAATCTCGCCGGTCGGATATTCCCACTACAAGATAGGAGACATCTATTGTGAGAGGACTCCGCTTCAGAGCATGGCATTCAATGCGCCTGGTAACAACGGACATCCCTCCGAGCATAATTGGCGATATTCTGGAACTCTTTCCGATGAGCCGCCGCTTGTGCGGAATGCGGACGGCTATGTGTACAGCAGAGGCTTGTCCGGCAGGCACATAGCGCTGTGGCAGAGCCACGGAAGATACTACGAAGCCAAGACCGGGAGATGGAAATGGCAGCGGGCACCGCTATTTACAACGGTCGAGGATATGTACACGCAGAGCTATGTGCTTCCGTTTCTGATACCGATGTTGGAAAATGCAGGCGCCTACGTGATGACTCCGCGCGAAAGAGATACCCAGAAATATGAGGTCATCATTGACAATGACCTGTCTTTCCCTGGAGCGCGTACAGGACTCATCCGTCGCTCTGGAACATATTCAGAATCAGGTAGATGGCAGGATGCCGGCATCGGATTCGCAGACGCCAAAGAGGTTTACAGCGGCGATGACAATCCGTTCACGCTCGGTTCGTCCAGAAAAGCAAATTGCGTCCCTACTGAGAAGGGCAATGCCGTAGCCTCCTGGACACCTGACATCCCGGAACGCGGAAGTTATGCTGTCTATGTATCTTATACGACACTTCCGAACAGTACAAGTTCGGCACATTACACCATAAACCATCTTGGCGGAACCAGTCATTTCCTGGTGAACCAGAAAATGGGCGGAGGCACGTGGATTTATCTCGGCACCTTCGAATTCGAGGACGGCAGAGATTGTCGCGTCACATTGGACAACGGCACTTACGGCAACGCTTCATTTGAAAGAGGTACGGCAGGTACCGGCACACTCTGTAGAAGAAAGCGGTGCGGGACCCCCCGCCGATGCAGTCAAAATCGGCGGCGGAATGGGCAAGATCGCCCGGGGCAATGATGATGTGCCTGTAGAAAAATGGACAGTCTCGGGACTGCCGAGCTTCACGGAAGGCGCATTGTACTGGATGCAGTGGGCCGGAGCCGATTCGACAGTCATAAGAAGATATGACAATGACTATACGAATGACTATGGCGACAGGGGAGCATGGGTGACAATGATGAGCGGCGGCTCGAAAATGGCCCCGAAAGTGGAGGGCAAAGGCATACCGTTCGACCTGTCATTCGCCTTTCATACCGATGCCGGCGTCATGCCCGGCGATACCACTGTCGGAACATTGTCGATATATACATTGATAAGCGAAGGCTCCAGAAAATATGCCGACGGAGAGGACAGGATTCTCGGCAGGATACTTGCCAATGATATTCAGTCCCAGATAGTTGCGGACGTGAGACGCCAATATGAACCGGACTGGAACCGACGCCAGCTGGCAAACCGCTCCTACAGCGAGGCCAGGACTCCATCCGTCCCTGCTGCACTTCTCGAACTGCTTTCACATCAGAATTTCGCCGACATGAAATACGGACTCGACCCGGCATTCAGGTTCACCGTGAGCAGGGCCGTTTACAAGGGAATGCTCAAGTTCCTGAGCGGAAGATACGGAGTGCGTTACTGCGTACAGCCGCTTCCGGTACATTCATTCTCAGCGACATTGACAGGCGATGGAAAAGTGCAGCTCAGCTGGAGACCGACTTTGGATTCCCTCGAACTTACGGCAATGCCGGACAGATATATGCTCTATACGAGGATTGACGACGGGGCTTTCGACAACGGTGAACTCCTTACCGGACTGCGCCACGAAGACGGACGTCTGACAATCGACAGGAATATAGACAAAGGACATATCTACAGCTACCGGATAGTGGCATGCAATGAAGGCGGACGCAGTTTCCCCTCCGAGACACTCAGTGTGGGCGAGGTGGAGTGTTCTCCGCATACTGTGCTGGTAATCAATAATTTCGATCGTGTGGCCCCTCCAGCGTGGTTCGACACGCCGACTTACGCGGGTTTTGATGAGAGACTCGATGCAGGAGTGCCGTATATGTACGAAATCAACAAGATTGGCGAGATGTACCAGTACCGCAGGGACTTGCAGTGGCTGGATGACGACAATCCCGGTTTCGGCGCATCATATACGGACAATGCCGGCAGACTCGTTCCGGGCAACACCTTCGACTTCACTACCATACACGGAAAATCCCTGATGGCTGCCGGATACAGTTTCTGTTCTTCGAGTGCTAATGCTTTCGAGACGGACAGCCTCAGACTTCACGGTTTCTGGGCTACTGACATCCTCTGCGGCAAGCAGGCAAGCACTCCTGCAGGACGTGGCGTCATACAGAAAAGCAGGTTCCAGGTAATGCCTGAAGCGCTTCAGAAGGCAATACGCTCTTGCACCGGCAAAGGTGGCAACATCCTGATTTCCGGAGCCAATATCGGTACCGATCTTTGGGACCAGATCTATCCTGTCGGACGTGATAGTCTGTATCAGGCTGGTGCACAGGAGTTTGTAAAGGAAGTTCTCGGCTATAAATGGCTTACGAATTATGCCTCCCGCTGTGAAGAAGTCAGGCCAATGCCGGGAAAAATCATGCCGATGACAGATTTTTGCACCCCGTTTGCATTTTATCAGAAACCAAATGACTATATTTACAATGTCGAGACTCCGGACGGACTGCAGCCAGCTTCTGACAATGCATTTGAATTCCTCAGATACATTGACACGGGCATTTCGGCAGGTGTCTGCAATGTCGGCAACGGGTATCGCAGCGCAAGCATAGGATTCCCGATAGAAGTCATCAAGGATGAACAGGACAGAGTGGCTCTGCTGAAAGCCATACTTGATTTCTTCAGTACCACAAAACACTGAATATTATGACAAGTCGCGAAAAAGAATTACTTCACCTTCTGCATAAAGAGGTAAAGCCAGCGCTCGGATGTACTGAGCCTATTGCTGTGGCTTTGGCGACAGCGAAAGCTGTGGAACTTGTTTCGGAACGTGTTTCACTGGACCGTATGACGTCGCAGATGAAACTTCACGTATATGTGAGCGGCAATATCCTGAAGAACGGTATGGGTGTGGGTATCCCTGGAACCGGTATGATCGGGCTCAGGATTGCAGCAGCGCTCGGTGCCGTATGCGGCAGGTCAGAATATGGCCTGGAAGTTCTCAAGGACTTGAATGACAATGCTATAAAGAGAGCAAAGGAACTTGTGGCCGAGGGCAATGTCTGCATCGACAGGGAAGGGAATTGCCATAAGCTTTATGTGAAATGTGTAGTCGAGGCGGACGGGCACAGCGCCTGGTGCGTCATAGAAGACGAGCACGACAGGATAGTGGAAACCGGCATTGACGGAGAAGTGGAAAAACGCTCGCGGACAGAAGACACGGGAGGCTGCGAAGAACGTGAAACAAGAGATTATCACTTGACTGTCAAGGAAATATATGAATTTGCAGAAAGCGTGGATTATGAGGACATCAAGTTCATACTTGAAGACCGTACACTGAATCTTGCACTCGCACAGGAAGGTCTGAAAGGGGATTACGGGCTGAAGGTCGGCAAGACTATCCAGGCCAATGCCGATACCGTTTTCGGCAATGATTTCCTTTCTTATGCCATGGCATTGACGGCAGCGGCCTCGGATGCGAGAATGGCCGGATGCACTTTACCTGCGATGAGCAATTCCGGAAGCGGCAACCAGGGCATTACGGTAAGCATGCCGATAATCGCTTATGCATTGAAATACGATATCTCAGACGAAAAACTGGCCAGGGCGCTCATCCTGAGCAACCTTGTGGCCATTCACATCAAGGGTTATCTCGGCAGGCTGTCGGCTCTCTGCGGCTGCGTGGTGGCTTCCACAGGTTCGTCCTGCGGTTTGGTTTGGCTCAAGGGCGGCAGCTATGAAATGGTCTGCTCGGCCATCAAGAATATGATCGGCAACATTACCGGCATGGTCTGCGACGGGGCTAAAGTCGGCTGCGCGATGAAGGTGGCGTCGGGCGTGTCGAGCTCCATCCAGTCTGCGGTTCTGGCTCTCGACGGCATCCATGCCTGCGAGACCGACGGTATCATTGACAAGGATATCGAAAAGACTATCAGCAACTTGGGCAGCGTAGGCTCGACCGGAATGGAAATGGCAGATGACCTCATCCAGAAGATTATGGTCTGCAAATAGCGCGGGCCCATTCCGGACAATATGAATCACAGCAACGGGCAGGTCGCCCGAAACTTAAAAAACAATTAGGCGATGGATATAGATTTCGTGATTACTTGGGTCGATATGAACGACCCGGAATGGAAGAAGAGTTTCGCTAAAGCCAAAGGAACTATCGACAATTCACAAAACCAATATTCGGAGGCTCGTTTCAGAGATTACGGATTCCTGAAATACTGGTTCAGGGGCGTGGAGAAGTTCGCGCCTTGGGTAAGGAAAATCCATTTCGTTACCTGCGGACAGAAGCCGGAATGGCTCGACACTTCAAATCCGAAACTGCATCTGGTGAACCATTCGGACTATATCCCGGAGAAGTACCTGCCTACATTCAATTCTACGGTCCTTGAGTTTTACCTGGACAGAATCCCCGGTTTGGCAGAGCATTTTGTTTATTTCAATGATGATTTCTATCTGACCAGTCCTACCGGGCCGGACAGGTTCTTTGCTCCCGACGGGCTGCCTCATGATATCGCCGTTTTCCGTATGAACACGGGCCTGAGTCTCTGGTCCAAGACACTGCGGAACAATGTAAGGCTAATCAACAAGCATTTCGACAAGAAGGAAATACTCAAGCGTGACCATGACAAATGGTTTTCTCCGGAGTATGGAAGCAAGGCCAATCTTACGAGATTGCTTCGTGCATACGGCAAGTTTCTGACTATCAGGATTCCGCATAACGCGCAGCCATATCTGAAATCAACTTTTGCCAGTGTTTGGGATGCTTGCCGGCCGGAGCTGGAGGAGGCTTCGACCCATACGTTCAGGAGCGAGACTGACTTGACTCCTGAACTTTTCCGCACATGGCAGATCTGCAAGTCGGATTTCGAGCCGTACAACACTTACAAGGATACGAAGATGTTCCCGCTTATGGTGAAGCCAAAACAGGCTGTAAAGGCCATCCGGGAGCAGAAATACAAGCTGGTCTGCATCAATGACAGCGTGCACATCCGCAATTACGAGCAGGTGATGCAGAATCTCGAGGCTGCCTTTCAGAGCATCCTTCCTGACAAATCTTCTTTCGAACTGTAAGGATTACATCGCGCGTTCGATGTAGTGGAAAATGAGCCAGACACGGCGTTTGAGGACATTCATGTCCAGCGAACCGACCGTGTCGTAGGGCTTGTTGTTGTTCATCGTGATGCCGGACGTGAACAGCACGGCCGGAACTCCGTTCTCGAGGAACACGCGCTGGTCACCGATGCGGCGGTAGAATATATTGGTGAAGTCCCGGCTTCCGAAATAGTCGTAGCCGAGTTCAAGGTCTGTTCCGTATTTCAGATTGCACAGACTCAGGATGTCGGATTTTTCCGCTCCGAGAGCATCCCTGCCAAGCAGAATGATGAAGTCCTTCCTGCCGGATTTGAGCGTGCTCATAGTCCCGCCGATCTGGTCAATGTTCACTGCAAGCCTGATTTTCTCCGCCGGAATCGGCTCGCCTGTAACAGGGTCTGTCAGTTTGCCTTCACTGATCATTTTCCACAGGGCCTTGGAGCCTTTCATGCTGCTGGATTTGGCATCCAGAGCGGCGAAGATGATGTTGCAGTCATAGGCCCGGCCGAGGTGACGCATGGCAGCGAACATTTCCGCAGTGCCGAGCATTGCCACGACTCCAGAGGCGTTGCTGTCCGCGCTCGGGTACATGACGCCGTTCAGCGTGCCTGTCCCGTCGTAGTGCGCCATCACTATTATGTATGAATCACGGTGTCTCTTGCTCGATGCCGGAATCATTCCGACGATATTGCGGCCGAACGGCTCGTAGAAATGAGTGGAGAAATGCTTTCCGCAGGGAAGCAGGCCAATGTCACGGTATCTTCTGATGATCCACGAAGCCGCTTCCGTATTTCCGCGCGTGCCGGTGCCTCGTCCGCCGCAAAGCGAATCAGAAAGAAACTCTATCTGCCTGTATAACTTGCTTTCCCAAACCACATTATGCGACTGTGAACTGCTGATGGCCCCGATGGATACCGTGGACTGCGCCTGTGCCATAAGCGGGAACAATGCGGACAATGTCAGGTACAATATAATTTTTTTGCTCATTTTTCTCCGTATCGGAATGATAATTGATTATCTTTGTAAGATGTTGGTAAAATTTCACATCGTCCAAGAAAACTTTCAAAATTAGGAATTCCTGATGAAATTCGGAAATTTAAAATACGTGCTGATACCTCTTCTGCTGTTTCTGATGTCTTTCTCGGAAACTTTTGCGCAGTATGACAAGGACGTGTTCTTTTTCCGTGGCAGGAGCGCCCTCGCAGAAGGAAAGTATTCAAACGCCATAAGCAGTTTCAACATATTGGCCCGCATTGACAGTACAGATTACTGGACCTTCTTCTACCGGGGCATTGCCAAATACAACCTGGGCGACCTGCGTGGAGCGCGTGGCGATTTCAATACTTCCGTGCGTCTGAATCCTGTATTCACGTCCGGATACCATTACAAGGCCATTACAGAAAGCCGTTTCGGAGATTACGACAAGGCATTGGCCGACCTCCAGACCGCGATAGGCCTGAGACCGGGCTACATTGGCCTTTACTATAGCCGTGGCGTGACGTATTTCCTCTCTCAGCAGTTCGACAAGGCTGTGGAAGACTTCGACAAGTACATCAGGAAAGAGCCCAAGGACCCGTCTGCATATCTGAACAGGGGAGCGTGCAGGCTGTTCCTTCAGGATACCACCAAGGCATTGGCCGACTACAACAAGGCCATCTCGCTGGACCGTTTCGAGCCGGAGGGCTTTATCCGCAGGGGAAGGCTCTATGCGTCTCAGCACAAATATCAGGAGGCTATTGCCGACATGAACATGGCCATAAGCCTGGATTCGACCAGTACATTGGCCTATTTCAACAGGGCGATAATGTTCTATGAGCAGAATGACTACAATTCGGCGATGGCTGACTTGAACAAGGTGCTTGAGGAAGAGCCCGGCAATGCATTGACACTGTACAACCGCAGTCTTATCTACGCGCAGGTAGGCAGTTACGAGGAGGCGCTCCAGGATATGGACAGGGTGATAAACATAAACCCGGGCAATGTGCTGGCGTACTATAACCGCGCATCATATTTCGTGAACATGTCCAGGTGGCTCGATGCCAAGGAGGACTATGACAGGGCCATTGAACTGTATCCGGATTTCGCGAAGGCCTATATGAACCGTTCATATGTGGAGAACATGCTCGGGATGAAGGCCGAGTCCAAGAAGGACTACGATACGGCGAATCGTAAGGTCAGCGAGTATCGGGCCAAGACAGGGGAGGGGCTGGCCTCGTTTGCGGATACGACCAAGAAGTACAGTTCGCTGCTGTCTCTGGATGCCGATTTCGCGAAGAAGGATTTCGATGACGAGATGCTCCAGCACAGGGACGTGGACGTGCGACTTAGGCCATTGTTCCGTTTCCGTCTTGCGGACGAGTCGAACAATGTGCAGTACGCATTGCGCAACAGGTTCGAGAATGCCCTCATTGACAAGTTCGAGCGGGAATCCGCCGTTCCGGTGGTGCTGTCGAATCTCGACACTGTGAAGTTCTCGGCCGGCGGCAAGAACCATGACAAGATATACTCTCTGCCTAAGGACAATGCAGGGGGCGAGTTCCTGAAGGCGCTCAGCGATGTGGCCGGGAAGCAGTACAATTCAGCATTGGCCCATTATGACAATGCCCTGGAAGCGGAGAGCCGCGACAAGTACTCTACGTTGTACCGCGCGTTCTACTATATGAACAGGGCAGTGTTGAGGGCGGATATGATAGATTTCATATCATCCATTGAGAACAACGTCCAGACGCTGACGATGGATGACCAGGGAACCACCCGAGCGAGGGTGAGGGACCAGGTGAGCCGCCAGTATGACTATACTGATGCGATAAATGATATGCAGGAGTCGCTGTCCATAGTTGACGACATACCGTATCTGTATTACAATCTCGCGAATATCCAGTGTCTGTCTTCTTCTTATGTGGAGGCGATAGGGAACTACTCCAAGGCGATTTCGCTTTATCCTTATATGGGTGATGCATATTTCAACAGGGGACTGGTCCTTATCTATCTGAAGGACAAGGAGAAAGGCTGCATTGACCTGTCCCGTGCCGGCGAGCTTGGCGTGGGCGACGCATACGGCGTGATCAAGAAATATTGCGAGAGCGAAGAAAAGTAGGAGGATTATGATTAAAGGAATTATATTTGATATAGGCGGCGTGCTGATAGACGTCGATGTGGAAAGGGACAAGAAGGTATATGAAGAGGTGCTCGGCTACACGAAAATCGACGAGCTTCTCGACCCGTGCCATCAGAAAGGCATATATTCTGACTTGGAGGAGGGCAAGGTCTCTGACGACGAATTCAGGCAGTACATCCTGAAGGATTCGCGTCCGGGAAGCACTCCTGAGGACGTGGACAGATGCGTAGGCGCACTGCTTGTCGGGATGCCCAAGTACAAGGCTGAGCTTCTGACGGAGCTCTCCGGGAAATACGACCTGTTTTTCCTTTCCAACAACAATGGTATCTCCATGCGCTTCTGTCACAAGATAATAGAGGAGGCCGGATTTGACTGGAAAACCGGCATCAGACAGGAATTCCTTTCATATCAGATGAAGATGCTCAAACCTGGACAGGAGATTTTCAGGGAGTCGATACGCAGAACCGGCTTAAAACCTGAGGAACTGCTGTTTATCGACGATTCCGCTGCCAATGTCGATGCTGCCGTCAATGCAGGTATGCATGCCGTGCACTACAAATACGGAACTGATTTGAGAGAGGTGTTGGAAAATTCATTGAAGGAGGATACACAATGCTCAGATTTTTAAGCTTGTCAAGCGGCAGTTGCGGAAATTGCTATTATCTCGAGCACACGGATTCCGACGGAACTCCACATGCGTTGCTGATAGATGCCGGAGTGAGCCTGAGAAGACTGAAACAGGTGCTCCAGGCCAATTCTCTCGACGAGAATTCGTTCAGTTCGGTCCTCATCACCCACGACCATATGGACCATATCCGCAGCCTCGCATCGTATTGCAAGAGGCTGAAGAAGCCTGTTTACGCGACATCGGAGCTGCATTCGGCCCTCGCTGCCCATTCCTTCGGCGAACCCTATTTAGGTCAATGCAGATGTGAACTCAAGCAGGATGCGTGGAACGACATCGACGGGTTCAGGGTAAGGTATTTTGTGGTGCCGCACGATGCGACCCAGACGGTCGGCTACTACATAGCTGCAGGCGACCGCAAGTTCGTGATCATGACTGACTTGGGGCGTATGACCGATGAGGCTCTCAAGTATGCCGGCGAGGCTGATACAGTGGTGGTGGAATCGAATTATGATATGGATATGCTCATATCCGGTCCTTATACCCATGAACTCAAGATGCGTATATGCCAGGGACACGGACACCTCAGCAATGACGAATGTGCCAATGCCATCAGAGGATTCTACCATCCCGGCCTGAAGAACGTGTTCCTCTGCCATCTGAGCGAACATAACAATACGCCGGAACTTGCATATGGATCAGCATCCGCCGCGCTCAAGTCAGCTGGCGCTCCGGACGGGACAGTGCTGCTCAGGGCATTGCCACGTCAGACTCCATCTGGAATGATAATATTATAAAACCATATATATGAAATCAGTAAAACGGATAATTCTAATTTCATTGCTGGCGATAGCGATGATTCCTGTTTCCTGCACACGTCAGGACAAGGTGAAACCTACCAAGAATGTGATACTGATGATTCCGGACGGGACATCTACAAGCGTCCTTTCCGTTGTCAGATGGTATAGACAGCATCAGAATCCTCAGAACGGCACTGTCACATTGGCGACAGACCCGTATCTCTGCGGACTGGTAAGACAGAACTGCTCTGACTCTCCGATTGCCGCATCTCCTGCTGCAATGACCTCATTTATGACAGGTTACAAGGCTCAGGGCTCGAATCTGTCAGTCTATCCTGCAAAAAATGAGGGCCAGGATCTTGTCAATGTCAATGCGGACAGCACGTGGCAGCCTCTTTCTACTGTTATGGAAGCTGCCAAGATTCTCGGACACAAGTCCACAGGACTGGTCGTGACCGTCATTGCCACACATGCGACACCTGGCGCAACTACAGCGCACACCGTCTCCAGAAGCGACAACTACAACATTATCAGACAGATGGCTTCCAACCGTGTGGATGTCCTTTTCGGCGGCGGAGTCGATTATATTGATGATGACGTGAAGTCTATATTGGATGACAACGGAATCAGTTACATTGAAAAGGATGTTCCTGCATTCAGGGCTGCAGACAAGGCTCCTGTATGGTCGCTGTTCTCTGACGAGGACATGGCTTTCGACCTGGACAGGGATACTCTCGCGGAGCCGTCACTTTGTGAGATGACTGAAAAGGCCCTGTCCCTGCTTTCCAAGGACAAGAAAGGCTTCTTCCTCATGGTGGAGGGCAGCAAAGTGGACTATGCTGCTCACAGCAATGACCCGATGGGCATTATTTCAGAGTACGATGCTTTCGACAAGGCAGTGGCAGTGGCTATGGATTTCGCCAAAAAGGACGGAAACACTACCGTCATCGTGGTTCCTGACCATGGAAACAGCGGAATGACCATGGGAGACAATGACTACAAGAACTATTACAAGAAAGGCCTGGATTCGGCAATGGCCATGCTTCCTCAATACAAATGTACCGGATATGGCCTGTCCTGCCTGATTCAGACGCACAGTGTGGACCAGATCCGCCCGTTGTTCAAGGAGTACGCAGGCATTGACCTGACTCCTGCTGAGGAGAAGGCCGTCATGGAATCGAGAGGCAATATCGAGCAGGACTATATGGAAGTGTCATTCTCAAGGAATCTTATGAGCGTGATAACCAAGATCTTGAATGAACATGTCCATTTCGGATATGCAAGCGGCTGCCATACCAGCGAAGATGTGTTCCTTGCGGTTTACAATCCTAACGGACAGGTCCCTATGGGATGGATTGACGGTACTGACCTTGCCGGTTACATGTATGATCTGCTCGGCGTGAAAGGCTCATTGGACGAACTTACATCGCAGGTTTTCGTCAAGTCAGATGTGCTTCTCCAGGGCCATGAAACTACAGTTGAGGGCGACAAGAAGTCTCCGGTGCTCGTGATTGACGGTAAAGTACGTGTTCCTGCCAACCGCTCCTACATCGAGGTTGACGGCCAGAAAAAGGAACTCGCGAGCGTTTCAGTCTATGTTCCGAAGAACAAGAACTTCTACATCTCGCGGGAGATTCTCAAATATCTCTAAGACTTCTTCTGAAAAACAAAACGGGTGAGCAAATTCTGTTCACCCGTTTTGTTTTACTCAGACTTTTTACTCAGTCTTGGAACTGTCCTCCTTCTGAGGCTCCGCGTCTGTATTCGGAGTCTCAGCCTTCTGCGGCTCGTCTCCGTGAGCGTCCTTGTATTTGAAGCGGCGGATTTTCTGAGTCGCCGTCTTCTCGAAGTTTTCTTTTACGACTTCCACGGTGTTGACCTTGGAAGACTTGCCCACATGCTTGTTCACGTAGTCGAGAACGGCTTTCTTCTTGGCCTGGAGGTTGTCGAAGAACTTGTCCTCGGTTTCCTGGTTCCAGTCCAGGACATTGTCATCGAACTTCACGAGGGCCACGAGCTTGCCTTCCCTTTCCATCACGAGAGATTCGTTCACTCCGCCGAAGTTGTTGATGACCTGCTCGATTTCCTCAGGGTAGATATTCTCTCCTGACGGACCGAGAATCATATTGTTCAGCCTGCCCTTTATGTAATAGCGGCCTTTGGAATCCACGCAGGCCAGGTCATTGGTCCTGAACCAGCCGTCGTCAGTGAGGACAGCTCTGGTCCTTTCCGGATCCTTGTAGTAGCCGAGCATCACATTGTCTCCCTTGGCTACGATTTCGCCTTCTCCGGTCTCCGGATTCACGTTCTGGAGCTTTACCTGTACATTATATGCTGCCACTCCGATTGAACCGACCTTAGTCTTGCCTACGCAGGCATTGGTGATGAGTGGTGCGGTTTCAGTAAGTCCGTAACCGATGGCATACGGGAACTTGGCCTTGATGAGGAAGTCCTCCACTGTCGGGTCAAGCTTGGAGCCGCCGATGCCGAAGAATTTCAGTTTGCCGCCGAATGTGCTGTACAGACGTTTGCCGATGAGGAAGTACAGCAGTTTAGGCGCGTGCTGCTTCAGCCAGGAAAGGATACGGCTGCGTTGCACTGTCGGTACGATGCTGGATTTGTAAACTTTCTCGATAATCAGCGGGACTGAGCACATTATGGTTGGTCTGACAACCTTCATCGCCTCCACAAGGATAGAAGGTGTCGGCAGTTTCTTGATATGGAATACTGAGCCGCCCACGTAGAACGGATAGAGTACGCTGAAACTCATCTCATAAGTGTGGGACATAGGCAGGATGGACAGCCATCTGTCCTTCTTGTTGGTCTTCTGTGCGTGCCAGGCCTCGATGACGTTATGGCAGAAATTCCTGTGGCTCAGCATTACGCCCTTTGCCTTTCCTGAAGTTCCTGACGTGTAGATGATCATCGCCAGGTCATCCGGAGACGGGTCCTTGCCCCAACCTTCGCAGGTGAAAGCGGAATTGTCCTTATGGATGATTTCCAATGTCTCTATGTCAATGACCAATGTGAGTCTGTTCTTAACTTCTTCCGAGAGTTTCGGCATCATCCTCTGTGAGATGAAAAGGACCTTTGTCTCGGAGTGGGTGAGGATGTTGGTCACCTCGCTTTCTGATGAATCCGGAAGAATCGGGACTGCCACACGTCCGAACGGAACGATGGAGAACAATGCCACTGTCCAGTTCGGCATGTTCTGGGACAATATCGCTATCCTGTCTCCTGCATCTATTCCGTATCTGGAGAATATGTGCGAAAGTTCCAGGCTCTTGAGCCTCAATTCCTTGTATGTATAACTCTGGCCGCCGTCCACATAACTGAGTGCGGGACGTTTGGCATAGACTGTAGTCGCGTAATCGAAAAGTCTGGCCAACGTGGTGATGTAACTTTCCCTGTTGGTGGTGATTTTTCTGTAAAGACTGTTGCCCATTACATTATATTGCCCGCCTGCCGGGGCAGACGGGTCTTTTTTTTAGATGTTTGTCAATGTGTTACGTATCCTTCAGGATTCTTTCCCTGCATGTGCATCTCCTCGTAGAGTGCCTGTATCCTGTCGGTATCGGCTCTTGCGTCATCAGTAAGTTCGACCTTCTTTCCGATGCTGACGTGCTTGGTCTTCCAGTCGAAGTAGCCCATATACACCGGGCAACCTACTTTCTGTGCTATCATGTGATAGCCGGTTTTCCATTTCTTGACTGCATGTCTGGTGCCTTCCGGAGCGATTGCCAGATGGAATTTGTCCACCTTTTCCATTTCATTGATAAGGCTGAACAGCATTGCGCTTGCGCTTGAACGGTCCACAGGAATGCAGCCTGCCTTGCGGAGAAACCATCCGAGAGGCCATTTGAAGAACTCTTTCTTTATCATTACGTGAGCCACTTCGTCGAATTGCGTGTAGAACAGATAAGATACCACGAAGTCCCACGCTGATGTATGGGGCACTCCCAGGATGACGCATTTGTTGTCAGGAGCAGGGTAACCGTCAGTGGTCCAGCCCATCCTTTTCAATAGCCATCCGCAGAATCGTGCCCAGGCAGAACGTTTCTTTTCCATGTTTCTAAAGTTTTATATCTTCCAGTTCCTCTTCGCTTCTGAGGTTCTGTCTGATGAAGTTTTGTCTGTCGATAGTGTTGTCGCCCATGTAGAACTCCATGATGTTCGATATGGACTCGTCTTTCGCGAGGTTCACTGCATCAAGTCTCATACCATCCCCGATGAAATCCACGAATTCGTCAGGAGATATTTCACCGAGACCTTTGAATCGGGTTATTTCCACGCCGTTCTTCAGTTCCTTTATGGCATTGGCCCGCTCGTCGTCGTTGTAGCAGTAACGTGTCTCTTTCTTGTTCCTGACTCTGAAGAGCGGGGTCTGCAGGATGTACACGTGTCCGCGCCTGATAAGTTCAGGATAGTATTTCATGAAGAACGTGAGCACGAGCATACGGATATGCATTCCGTCATCATCGGCATCGGTTGCCACGATGATGTTGTTGTATCTCAGGTTCTTGAGGTCGTCCTCCACGCCGAGTGCTGAAATCAGAAGGTTAAGTTCCTCATTCTCAGCTACTTTCTTGCGGCTTTCCTTGTAGCAGTTTATCGGTTTGCCTCGAAGGCTGAATACTGCCTGGCTGTTCGCGTTGCGCACTTTGGTGATGGTTCCGCTCGCGGAGTCTCCCTCAGTGATGAAGATGCTGGATTTTTCTCCCTCCTCTATCTTGTCCTTAGGCAGTTTGTCGCAGTAGTGGTAGCGGCAGTCGCGGAGTTTCTTGTTATAGACATTGGCACGCTTGTTCTTCTCTCTGGTCTTTTTCTGGATGCCGGAGATTTCCTCGCGCTCTTTCTTCGAGTCCTTTATCTTTTCCTCTATGACCGGGACGATTTCCTTGTGGATTGTCAGGTAATTGTCCAAGTTCCTGGAAATGAAGTCGTTGATGAAGGACCTGATGGTAGGACCTTGAGTTATCACTGCATTGCCCTGGTCATCTTTCTCCTGTTTGACCCACATGTAGTTTGAACCGAGCTTGGTCTTGGTCTGTCCTTCGAACTGAGGCTCCTGTATCTGGATGCTGATGGCTCCGACGATTCCCTGCCTGCAGTCCTGCGGCTCGTAGTCTTTCTTGAAGAAGTCTTTCAATGTCTTGGCTACCGCCTCTCTGAATGCTGCAAGGTGGGTTCCTCCGTCTCTTGTGTTCTGTCCGTTCACGAATGAAGATATGTTCTCTCCGTAGCTGTTTCCGTGGGTGAGGACTATTTCGATGTCTTCCCCTTCCAGATGAATCGGAGCGTAGAGCGGTGTCTCGTTCATCCTCTCGTTCACAAGGTCCAGAAGTCCGTTCTCGGACTTGTAGGAGACGCCGTTCAGTACGAGAGTGAGGCCGCGCTTGAGGTACGAGTAGTTCTTGACCATCGTCTCCACGAAGTCCATATTGTACTCGTAGTTTCCGAACATTTCCCTGTCCGGGGTGAATCTTACGAAGGTTCCGTTTTTCTCTCCTGTCTTTTCTTTTCTGCCAGAATCCACGATTTCGCCGCGCTCGAACTGGGCCCAGGAACTTTCACCGTCCCTGAAGGATTCTACGTAGAAGTATGAGGACAATGCATTGACTGCCTTGGTGCCGACACCGTTCATTCCGACGGACTTCTTGAAGTTCTTGTCGTCGAACTTTCCTCCGGTGTTCAGCTTGCTCGTGGCGTCAATCACTTTGTCCAGCGGAATGCCTCGTCCGAAATCCCGTACTGTGACGCTTCCGTCCTCCACGGTGATCTGGATCTGCTTTCCGTATCCCATTCCGAACTCGTCGATGGAGTTGTCCACGACTTCCTTCAGCAGGATATAGATGCCGTCCTCCGGATTGTCACCGTTTCCGAGCCTTCCGATGTACATTCCGGAACGCTGTCTGATGTGTTTGTTCCATTCCAGAGTACGTATCGCACTGCTGTCGTATTTCTCTTCTGCCATATATGATTTACAAAATTACGTGACTGTCTTGTACGTGTTTCCTGCATTGTGCGCCCTGCACCGTCTGCCATTTCCGTCATCCGCTTACGGGGACACATTCCGCAAATTTACAAAAAAAAACTCACAAAGCCCCGAAGCCGACGACGGAGCGTGCGGAAAGTATTGTAATAAAATTTTTGCAATGTATATGGGCCCGGTATTTTGATAGTACGGAAATTTATCATAATTTCGCAATGATTAAGTATATGAAAATGAAGAAAATTGTAATCGTTGCATTGCTTCTTTCCCTTGGTTTTCAGGGAGTTGCGAGAAATGACGAAAAGAAGTTCGACCGCGGTCTCGGAGACGCGAGTTCCATATTCGTCCCTAAGGGAATGATGTCGGCGGGCGCGTCCCTGTCATATAACAGATATTCAGCAGGTAACGGTGATATCGGTTACGAAATGATGTCCCTGCTTACAGGAATGGAAGGCACCCTTTCCACTGTCAAGATATCTCCGGCGGCGTTTTATTTCATTGCCAAGAACACGGCCGTGGGCGCGAGATTCGGTTACAGCTATACCTCTCTCGACATTGACAAAGCCTCATTGAGCCTCGGCTCTGACAATAATTTCGACCTTTCTAATCATTATTTCAAGAATCAGAGTTATTCGGGACTTTTTGCCGTCAGAAACTACGTTCCTCTTTTTAGCAGCCGTGTTTTCGCGATGTTCAATGAAATCCGTATCGGCGGCACCAAGTCGCAGGGCAAGTCGTTCCAGATGGACGGTGAAGAAAAGAACGGGGTGTACTCCGAGGCCTATGCTTTGAATATAGGCCTGTGTCCCGGAATCACTATGTTCCTGACAAACAATTTGGCTTTCGAAGTTTCTGTCAATGTTCTTGAATGTCATTATTCTTACACGAAACAGACTAAGAATCAGGTATATACGAGTTCGCTCTCTCATTTCGGAACCAGTTTCAAACCGAATCTTTTAGGTCTTGCGTTCTCTGTTATGTATTATTTCCAGGTAGGAAAACAGTAGTATGAAATTTAAGATGCTTTTATCTCTGGTAACTATGGTGATGGCCGGTTGCCAGATTGAAAACGATATGATGATCCCCAAGGATCTGGCCGGATATGAGATTTTTGAAATCGACGGACAGGTCAGTTCCACGATAAATTCTTCCAAACAGCTGGTGGAAGTGAAAATGCCGTGGGATGCCGATCTTCATTCCTTGAAAATCAGCAAGATAAAATATACGGACGCGACGTTCGGAAAGGACAAGCAATATGCCCGCGGTGATGTCCTGGACTTGAGCGACACCCTGCACGTGCGTCTGAATGCGTTCCGCAGCTATGACTGGAGACTGATTGCAGTCAATGCTTCCAAGGACGAGCCTGTGAAAGGCAAGCAGCTCTACAATATGAGTTTTGACAACTGGGCATTGGAAGGCAAGGGCTATTTCCCTTATGCGCCTGATGCCTCTGATTCCGACAAGGCCATCTGGACTACTGCCAACAAGGGAACCAGTGACCTGCTCGGCAAGAATACCACCATTCCGGAAGAAGAGTTCCTGGCAGTCAAGGGGCCGGGTAAGAAGGCTGCAAAACTCACCAGCCAGTTCATTGCCATCAAATTTGCTTCAGGCAATATCTTTACAGGAGAGTTCTGCGGTCTGAAGGGAACCAAGGGGGCTGACCTCGCCTGGGGAGTGCCGTTCACAGACAGGCCGAAATCACTGCATGGCTACTATTGTTACCAGCCGAAGGCTATAAATCATACGGATAAGGCGCATGAGTCCATGAAAGGACAGACTGATATCGGTCAGATTCAGGTGATATTGGCTGATTGGGACAAGCACAAGTGGGATGGCTATCCTGACAAGGCGATAGATGAGAAGGGCCGCTTCCACGTGATAAATTCAGATTCCCAATTCATTGACTTCGAGAATGATCCTGCGATTATAGGCTGGGGAAACATGGAATTCAGCAAATGGATGGATTCATACCAGGAGTTCAACCTTCCGATTACCTACAGGAGCGACCGCACTCCGTCCGTGGTAGTGATAATCTCAGCCTCAAGCCGCTACGGCGATTATTTCACCGGCGCTGAAGGCACAGTCCTCTACCTCGACGAATTCGAGTTCGTGTACTAGGTAATCTTTGCGGTGTCTAGTCCTGAAAAAAGTTTACCATTGTCGGATACATGATGCAACGCGTAAGTTGCTAACTATCATTGCTTTAGGTGTTTTCGGAGTTGGTGTTTTTACAACTCTGAAAACAGTTAAACAACTATCACTCAACAACTTACAGGGTACGCTTCGACCCTCGATATAGGGGCAGCGATAGGGCAACAAGGTTGCTCCAGAGAGGACTTACAGCCTTGGTCTTGTTTTTTCATTGGGACTCTGTCC
>HF996041.1 GCA_000432515.1 Bacteroides sp. CAG:545 | reverse complement strand
CCTTATAAACAAAGAAGCTGACCTTTTGGGTCAGCCTCTTCTCGGAGTCGGTCGCATAGAGACATAGCCCCAGAGCCTTTTCAGCGTAGATGCGCTTACAAGTTCTCCGGTTTTATGATCAATGACCACCGACAATGCCTCGAAGTCTGTCGAGGTAGAAATTCTTCTTCCGTAGCGCTGCTCCACTTTCTTGAGCAGGTAGTTCAGTTCCGGTATCTTTGTCTCTGTCATGTTTCCCCCGTTTCCCCGTATTGTCGGGGCCCTGTTCATATCAGTTTTAAGGACAGCCGTGTCAGCTGTTCGTTCTATTCTTTATGCAAAGTTCGGTCATTTGCAAGTCCGTGTCAAGTTCATATTGGTTCACATTGAAAATTTAAACATATTTTTTAACGATTTATCAATATTTCTTCATATCTTGCTAAAGAATCATCGGAGAATGGTTCAGGCACTTTCCGCCTGCCTTGAGGAGCGGTGCTAAAACAATAAATCTTAATAACTATGCCAGCAAATCATCCTATTTTCCAGGGTACGTTTCTGTTCGGCAAGAAACTCTTGGCTGTTAATATTTCCAAAAATTACCAGGAGCGTCATGCTCCCGACGGAAGAGGCTCTACCTACGAGTGCGCGAGAAAATATTGGCGCCTGTCCAAGAAAAGAGCAGAAGGCGTGGACTACGTGATAGCAGTTGCTGACGGACGAGTTGTCGGAATATACAGACCTAAGAGTTGGTCGGCATCAAAGGAAGTTCCCGGAAAATTCGAATTTGAAGGCGAAAAAATACGTGAAAATCCAGTCGCTGCCGCAGATGCGCTGTGGGTGTTTGCAGGCCGCAGCAATCCGGTCAGATATATGGATTAGCTGATCGTCTGAAAATGATGTAAACTGGAGAGTTGCTGAAATCAGTTTTTGGCCGCTCTCCTTTATTGTTACTTGGAATTGGAGCGAATTTGCTATTTTTGCATAACTATGGACCTGCAAGCGGTTTTGCGGGTCCGATACGTTTAAGAATATGAATCTGGACTTATTCAAGGAAATATTGGACATAGAATCCACGAGCGGACAGGAAAGGCGACTGGCCGAATTTCTGGAGCGGCGGTTTCCGGAGATTGATCCGAAGTGTACCTGTACCCGTTACGAAGTGGGGGACGAGACATTGAACCTGCTCTTCCGCTGGGACAATGCAGGGATGACATCCCGTCTTCCGAAGGTCGTGCTTTGTTCGCACCTGGACACCGTGCCGCCGTATTTCGCGCCCCAGTTCAGGAAAATCAATGCAGGGGAAACTCTTCCGGACGGCAAAACCGCTGTTCAGGATGACCTGCTCATAACCGGACGCGGCAGCTGCGACGCCAAGGGACAGTTCTTTTCAATGTGGTCCGCCTGCAGCAGTCTCTCATCAGAATCCACGTCTGTAGAAACTGATTTCGGGTTACTGTTGCTCTCAGGTGAAGAAACAGGCTCGTTCGGAGCTAAAGCGTTCGACCGTGACTGCCCAGGGAGCGAATATCTGATAGTGGGGGAACCGACTGACAATCTTATGGTCTCCGCATCCAAAGGGACCAAGTCATATTCGGTCACGATTCGCGGAAAAGCCTGTCATTCAGGCTATCCGGAACTTGGTCAGAGCGCTGTGGACACATTCGTGGAGTTTGTGGAGAAGTTGCGCGGCATAGATTTTCCGGAAGACGATGTGCTTGGTCCGACGACTTGGAATATCGGCAAGCTATCTTCTGACAATCCGCAGAATATCCTCAGTCCGGAACTTTCTTTCCGCCTGTATTTCCGTACCACCTTCGCGTCAGATGTCATGGTGCAGGAAGTGATGGAACAGATGCGTTCTCAAGATATTGACATAGATGCGTTTGGCGGTGATACTCCGATGCGCTACGCGACTTTTGACGGCATAGGGACCAAGCCGGTGGCATTCGGAAGCGACACGCCGAGGATGAACAAGTTCACCCACCGTTCGCTTTGCGGTCCTGGCTCCATTTTCGTGGCCCATACCCCAAGGGAATATGTATTGCTGAGCGACTTGGAAAAGGCTCAGTCCCAGTATGAGACTCTATTGAAGAATATTTTATATAACGAATTATGATACAGCTTATTACCACATTGTTTGTAACATTGGCCGCGGCCATTTCCCCTCGTGCGGTGGTGCCGCTTCCGGTATCCGTGACCGAGATGGAGGGGACCTGTACACTTCAGCAAAACCCGACACTGAAAGTAGTCTGCAAATCAGACTGTGAAGGCGTGGATGCTCTTAAGGACTATGCGAAGGATGAACTCGGATGGACATTGTCGGAAAAAGGAGACATCGTCATCACATTGGGCGACAGGAATTTCGTGAAGAAGGTCAATGCGGATGCCTCCATCCGTGAGGACTGTCGGGATGCAGCCTATTCATTGACAATAGGGAAGAAGGGCATTGACATAAAAGCCCTCGCGCCGAAGGGCGCTTTTTATGCGTTGCAGACGTTGAGGCAGATGACGGCGAGTGGCGACGAACTGCAGTGCTGCGCGGTTTACGACTGGCCGAGATTTCCGTACAGGGGTCTGATGATAGATGTGTCGAGAAACTTCCGTGACAGGCAATTTATTGAGAAACAGATAGATGCGATGGCGCTGCTGAAGATGGACAAGCTTCATCTTCATCTGATGGATGATGCAGGGTGGAGAATCCAGATAGATTCCAGGCCGATGCTTACGAAAAAGGCGGCATGGCGTATCGGCGGTACTTGGAAACAGTGGCGTGAACTTGGATGCTTTTATTCCGAGGAGGGAAGTCCGATGGCTTCCGGCGGCTATTATACGAAGGATGACGTGCGTGAATTGGTGGCCTATGCTGCTGAGCGTCATATAGATATAGTTCCGGAGTTCGAGATTCCGGGACATAGCAGGGAAGTGCTGGAGGCCTATCCTGAACTTGCCTGTGTGGATGAAAATGGGGAAAGGGTGATGAATTCTGACATGTGCCCGGGCAGCGAGTATCTTTTCGACTTCATCGAGGATGTTATGGCGGAGCTGGTGGAATTGTTCCCTTCCGAATATATACATATAGGTGGAGATGAGGCTTCGAGGACTGCTTGGAAGAAATGCCCTCATTGTCAGAAGATTATGGCGGAAAACGGTCTGGCAGATGTGGCTCAGTTGCAGAGCTGGGTTACCCGGAAGGTCGAGAAGATCGTGGAGTCCCACGGCCGCAAGATGGTAGGCTGGGATGAAATCATGGAAGGCGGCCTTTCGGACAATGCCGTGGTGATGTCCTGGCGTGGTTCTTCGCACGGCGAGAACGCGATCGGGCAGGGCCACGATGTCATAATGTCGCCTAATACCTGGTATTACCTGGATTACACCCAGGACGCGCCGATCTATCAGCCTGAGGCTATAGGCGGCTATATTTCTCTTGCCAAGGCATATTCTTACGATGCTGATATTGACAGTCCACATCTGCTTGGTGTTCAGGGTAATGCGTGGACGGAATACATTCCGACAGCTGAGCATCTGGAGTATATGCTCTATCCGAGAGCGTTGGCAGTTGCTGAAACGGGCTGGAGCAGGAAAGAGGACAAGAACTATGAGAATTTCAAGGAGAGGGCGTCGCGTTTCTGCACCGAGTTGAAGAAAATGGGCTATAATCCGTTCGATATAGACAAGGAATTCGGTACGAGGATGGAGTCCCGCGAGCCGCTGCAGCATCTGGCTGTAGGAAAACCTGTGCAGATTCTGACTCCGTATGCCGAGAAATACAGGGCGAGCGGAGATGTTTCCGTCAATGACGGTCTGCGTGGCGGATGGTCTTATGGAGATGACCGCTGGCTGGGCTTCATCAGAGATATGGACATCATCATTGACTTGGAAGAAAAACAGCCTCTGCACTATGTGGGAGCTACATTTATGGCTCAGAGAAACAACCATGTGGCAGTCCCGGAGCGTGTGGAAGTCTATGTTTCCGATGACGGTGAAAATTATACTTTGGCGAGCGTGAGCTACAGCCAGCTGCCGGCGGACACGTCGGATATGTGTTATGAGACATTGTCCTGTGTTGTCAATGTATCAGCGCGTTATGTGCGTTTCAAGGCGTTCCGGAGAAATCTTCCGCTGCACGCTTGGCTGTTTACTGATGAAATTGTTGTAAATTAGATGTCATTTTCAAAACAGCTTCTCAGGAGGATTGTAGTATGATAGTAATGAAATTCGGCGGAACGTCGGTGAAGGACAGGGATGCGATTCTGCGCGTTACGGAAATAGTCCGCGGAAGGATGGCGGACAGGCCGCTCGTGGTCGTGTCAGCATTGTCGCAGGTTACCAGAGTGCTCTGCAATATAGCGGAAGTCGCTGAGACTCAATGTGCTGAAAAAGCGGAAAGCCTCTTGGCGCCGCTGCGCGAAAGGCATCTGGCCCTTGCGGCTGAACTGCTGTCGGCAGATGAAAAAGTTTTAGGTCAATGTCTTGGCGACCTGAATGCCATCTGCGATTCGCTGAGCGATTTCGTGCACGGAGTCTGCTGTATCGGAGAACTTTCTCCAAGAAGTTATGCCCGTATCGTCTCGACAGGCGAGCTGCTCTCTTCCAAGATAGTTTCTGCGGCAATGAACGTGAACGGACTGAGATGCGGCTGGGTGGATGCCCGTAAAATGATCGTTACCGACTGTCAATATATGTCTGCGGTGCCGGATTTGGAAGCGACTCAGGCAGGTGTCAGACGCATTGTCCCGGAAGCTGCGAAAGGTGTGGATGTCGTTCTCACTCAGGGCTTTATAGCATCTTCTGTGGAGGGCGCCCCTTCGGTTCTGGGCTTCGAGGGCTCCGATTACACGGCAGCGATCCTCGGTATGGCTCTGGATGCTGAGCGTGTGGAGATATGGACCGATGTGGACGGTATCCGTACAGCAGACCCGAGAAAGGTGGATGTTACCGCCCGCGTGGAAAAGATTTCCTACGAGGAAGCGTCTGAAATGGCGTTCTTGGGCGCGAGAGTGCTGCACCCGCTGACTATCGAACCGGCGAGAAAGAAGAATATTCCGGTCTATGTGCTGGATTCGTTGAAGCCTGATTCGCCGGGTTCTGTGGTGACTTACGAGCAGACAGCCTGTGGCCCTAAGACCATTGCGGTCAAGGAAGACATTGACTTTCTCGAGATTACCTCCAGGAATATCGTCGGGGTTTCGTCAATGTTGGCCGGCGTTTTCAGCTGCATTGCGGACTATCCGGTAAAGACTGTTCTGGTGTCTTCCTCAGAGTCCAAGGTGGGGCTTACATTGGAATCAGGCCAGCCAGGATTTGAAGAACTGCTCTCTTCACTGCGGAACCGTTTCTGTGTGATGGTTTACAGGGACAAGGCCGAGATTTCGGTCGTGGGACGTAATGTGGTGTCCCAATCGGGTGTGTATGAAGATGTTATGGAGGCGCTTGACGGCTGCCAGGTCTATATGTCGGTGCAGAGTCCGTCACTTCTGAGCATGAGCGTGGTGATAGACAGGAAATACGCAGAAGATGCGGCAAGACGTCTGCATTCAAAATTGTTTGGATAGAAAAATCAGGATAAGATATGAAGGTTTTTATCAGTGGCTACGGCCGCATGGGAAAAATGGTGGAGTCAGTGCTGAAAAGCAGAAATATAGAGTGCTCGGGCGTGTCGGAAGACATAACGTCTGCTGACAAGGCTGTGGCAGCAGAAAGTGTCTGCATCGACTTTACCGTGCCGGAGGCGTTCAGGGCCAATTACAGATTCATCGCGGAGAATTTCAAGGCTGCGGTGGTAGGTACGACGGGATGGTATGATATTGCAGATGAGGTGTTTGCCTATTTCGAGAAATGCGGTACGCCTCTCATTTGGGCTTCCAATTTCTCGGTCGGTGTCAATGTATTCTCTGCTGCTGTGGACTTGGTTTCCAAGCTTCTTGCAAAGTCTGGCGGCTATGCCCCGTATATAGTGGAGAAACATCATTGCCATAAGATAGATGCGCCGAGCGGAACTGCCAAGACATTGGCTCGTGACATTGACCTGAATATGGGCGTGAAGACGGATGTCGCGTCCGTAAGGGTCGGCGAACTTGCCGGCATTCATACTGTCGGCTTCGAGGGTGGCTGCGACAGGATTACTCTCGAGCACGAGGCTTTTTCGCGTCAGGGATTTGCGGAAGGGGCCGTGTTGGCGGCAGGTATGGCTGATGATTTGGCTAAGGATGCCGGCAGGCAGCGTAATGTCTATGAGTTCCGTGAACTGTTTATCGGTGGAAGTTTGACCTTATAATTTATATGTCAATGAAATTCAAGGGTTTGGGAACGGCATTGGTGACTCCGTTCAAGAATGGAAAAGTCGATGAGAATGCTTATCGCGCTACTGTGGCCCGCCAGATTGAGGCTGGTGTGGATTTTTTAGTGCCGCTCGGTTCGACTGCTGAGACTCCTTGTCTGAGTGATGACGAGAAGGTGCGTCTGGTGCAGATTACACGTGAGATGGCGCCTGGGGTTCCTATGGTGGCCGGCGTGGGTTCCAATTCATTGACAGGAACTGTCCGCAATATGCGTCTGCTGGATTCTTTGGACGTGCAGACGTACCTGGTGGTGGTCCCGTTCTACAATAAGCCTACGCAAGAAGGTCTGTATCAATATTTTAAGGCGGTTGCTCAGGAAACTGACCGGGATGTGATCCTGTACAATGTCCCTGGACGTACCGGAACCAATATGAAGGCGGAGACGACGTTGAGGCTGGCTCATGATGTGCCTAATGTCGTGGCTGTCAAGGAGGCGTCCGGGGATGTGGCCCAGATTGTGGATATCAAGAGGCAGTCTCCGGAAGGTTTCACGGTTCTGAGCGGCAATGATGACCAGACTCTGCCTCTGATGGCGAGTGGAATCGACGGTGTCATCAGTGTGGCTTCAAATGTGGCTCCTAAGATGATGAAGGAGTTGGTGGATGCTGTTTTCGCTGGTGATCTGCAGAAGGCTATCTGTTTGAATGACAAGCTGATGCCTCTTTACAACGCGCTGTTTGTGGAGAGCAATCCGATTCCGGCCAAGGCTGCCCTGAAACTCTTGGGGCTCTGTGAGGATGAGATGCGTCTTCCGCTCACGCCTGCTGTCGGGAGTACGGAGAAATTGTTGAAGGAAGTCATGTCGGGTCTGGGACTTCTGTAAGAGTTACCTTTTATAAAGAGAGAATATGGAAAATGAAATGGAGCGTTTTCTGCAGGTCTGCGCTGATTTGGAAAGCGGAAAAATCAGGGTTGCAGAGAAAAAAGACGGGGAATGGATAGTCAATTCCTGGATTAAGGAAGTGATTCTCAGTGGGTTCCGTCTGGGCAAGCTCGCAGATATGTCGGAAGGGGAGTTCTCTTTCATTGACAAGGATACTATTCCGGTAAGGAAATTTTCAGTCGAGGACAAGGTGCGTATTGTGCCTGGTGGCAGTTCTGTGCGCCGCGGTGCGTATCTCGCTCCTTCGGTAATCATGATGCCGCCCGCTTATGTGAATATCGGTGCCTATGTCGATGCAGGTTCAATGATTGATTCCCACGCTCTTGTAGGGTCCTGTGCGCAGGTCGGAAAAAATGTGCATATCGCTGCCGCCGCCCAGATCGGAGGGGTGCTGGAGCCTGTCGGCGCAATGCCGGTAATCGTCGAGGACAATGTCTTCATCGGCGGTAATTGCGGGGTGTATGAGGGCGTGTTGATAAAAGAAGGCGCAGTGCTCGGCTCTGGTGTTATAATCAACAGGTCCACAGCACTTTATGATGCTGTGAATGGCGGATTTATACGTCCTGATGAGTCGGGAAGACTTACGGTTCCAGCCGGAGCAGTGGTGGTGGCCGGAAGCCGACCGGTTACCAAGGGACCTGGTGCTGAAGCGGGGATAAGTCTCTATACTCCTGTAATTGTGAAATATAGAGACGGCAAGACAGATGCTTCTGTGGAGCTGGAAGATTTGTTGCGATGATGATTTTCTACAAATATCACGGAGCGGGGAATGATTTTCTGATTGCTGACGGAAGGGACATTGACATTGACCTTTCTGCAGGGCAGATTGCGCGGCTGTGCGAGCGTCATACCGGTATCGGGGCGGATGGAGTGATGGTGCTTGAGCGGAGTTCGGATGCGGATTTCCGAATGCGGTATTATAATTCTGATGGCTCGGGCGGAATGATGTGCGGCAACGGCGGGCGTTGTATCGTGGCGTTTGCTGCCGATTTGGGTTATGGAAGTTTCGTATTTGAAGCGCCTGACGGTCAGCATGTTGCAGGACTTGAAAATACTGTGGAGGCATTTTCTTCGGAGCCGAGAATTGTGCGTCTGAAGATGAAGGATGTCCAGGGTGCTGCTCTTTATGAAAATAAGGCAGATGCCATGTTTCCGGATGTTTTTCTCGATACGGGCACGCGGCATCTCGTACATTTCGTGGAGGATGTCGGGGAGTGTGACGTAGTTGCAACAGGCAGGAGTCTGCGCTATGATACGAGGTTTGCGCCTCAGGGTGTCAATGTGAATTTTGTCCGTGTCAATGATTTTCTGCCTGACGGGAATCTGGATATCGATGTGAGGACTTACGAGAAAGGTGTTGAGGATGAGACACTTGCCTGTGGCACCGGTATAGTGGCTTCGTCGATGGCTTCCTGGATTCGCGGTGTTCTTGGCGGATGTGATAGGAGTTCTGGTCCTGTGGAGGTTTCTGCGCGCGTTCATGCCAGAATCGCGGATTTGAGGGTGGATTTCGTTCCGCATTTGGATGGGGCTTCGTGTCTTGAGAAATCTGATTTTCAGGGAAATGAAACATTGCCTTTTACGGCAGATAATGTGTGGCTTCAGGGCCCGGCAGTTTTCGTGGCGAAGATAGAAGTGCGGCTCTGATGCTGTGCGAATTTGTTTGATAGTG
Source organism: Bacteroides sp. CAG:545 (assembly GCA_000432515.1). GTDB lineage: Bacteria > Bacteroidota > Bacteroidia > Bacteroidales > UBA932 > Cryptobacteroides. The sequence continues at coordinate 5,548 of HF996041.1, read as the reverse complement.
AGGAATTTATGGATTTGCTTAGATATAATTTGGGAGAGGGCGTAGAGGCGTTTACGACAAGGCGAGACTCGGAGCTTCCGTATCCGGTGATACAGCCGCATCAGACTCATTCTGCCAATGTGGCTGTCATCGACAGGCCTGATTATTCCAGAGAGGAACTGGAGGGTGTGGATGCCTTGGTGACCAATCTGAAGAATGTGGCTATAGGTGTGCGCACGGCGGACTGTATTCCGGTGTTGCTGTATGATCCTGTGTCACGGTGTGTCGGGGCTGCCCATAGCGGCTGGCGTGGAACTATCAACAAGATAGCTGCGCAGACGGTTCTGGCAATGATAAAGAATTATGGTGCAAAGCCTTCGGATATGCGTGCCGTCATCGGCCCGGGTATCTGTATAGACAATTTCCAGGTAGGCGAGGATGTGGCGCAGCTTTTCAAGGCGTCAGGTTTCCCTGTGGATAAAATCTGGTCGTTCCGCGGTCCGCGTACTGAGGGCAGTCTCGAAGGCGGCCATCATATCGACCTTTTCGAAGTCTGTCGCATCACGCTTCTGGAATGCGGAGTGGCAGAGTCCAACATCCAGGTCTGTGGCATCTGTACCTACAACGACCCCGACTTCTTCTCTGCCCGTCGCGAAGGGGCCGACTGCGGCCGCAACATCAACGCCATCACACTGTTGTGATCTCTGGTCAATGTCACGGTTCTCTCCGGAAAGTGACGTGTTGCAGATTTTCTTGTACGAATGCTCCTTTTCCGCGTATATCAGATTCTTGGTCGTGAGAATCGGATTCTTCGTTCTGGCCGGACCGCGAAGTCAGCGAGTTTTTTCCAATATATTCTAAATGGACCGGCTATGGTCGATGGTGTTCAGGTTGCCCTTCCGCACGATCACGAACTCGTTTTCGAACGGCTTCTCTTCAGAAATGCGCTTTGTCCTGAATGTCTGGTACTTGATTTTCAACAGGTTCTTTACTCTGGAGTCTTCGTACATTGCTGCAACTGACCCAAAGTAAAAGTGTTCATGGGTGTCCTTGACCTCCACATGAATGATTGTCCGATTGTGCTTTAACATAACTTGCTTCCGCAAATATAGCACATTGTTCAACAATTATCGAAAAGAAGTTGAAAGTTATTTTGCGATTATCAACAAATACCATATATTTGTATGCGGATGTCACCCTTTGCCTTCAGTAGTGTGTGGAAATTTATTTCGTCGATACCGGCGATCACGGTTAATCTGCCGGATTCCATCGTGCTCCCGCAAGGGACGCAGTTCATTGACACGAATAATTACCCGTGGGTCTATAACTGGCTGATTGAGAATGGAATTGCCGAGCCGACAGGATATTGTGCCCGCAGCGGATTCTGTCTCTACCCGGCAATGAAGTTCCGGCAATGCCGATTAACTGTAAAATGAATTTGGAATATGCCGGGATATTCTCTCTTGCTGGTCTGGAAAAACTTACAGGTGTCAGTCAAGCACAACTCGGTCACTATCTGCATGGCAGACGCAAGCCGAGCAGAAGAACTATAGATAAGATTCAGAAAGGAGTGAATCATTTTGCGAAAGAATTGACCGCCATAAAATTCGCATAGTGATATAGTTGCGGACATTGGCTGTTTTAATTTTATTGGGCATTCTTGCATTTGTTCAAAAATTATGTAATTTTGCATAATGTAAAAAGACGTAATGTAAAATTGCATAATAATGGAAAACTTTTTCAGAAATCCGTTTGTCATAACTCCGTATGTCAGAGAAGAGTATTTCTGTGATAGAACGGAAGAGACAGCTCAGCTTTGCAAGCACATACTCAATGGAAGGAATGTGGCATTGTTTGCACGACGTAGGCTCGGCAAGACTGGTTTGATCCGACATTGTTTCGCGCAGAAAGAAATCAGCGACGTTTTCAATACTTTTTTGATTGATATCTATGCTGCGAATAATTTGAAGGAAATGGTGGCGATCTTTGCAAATGAGATTTTTAGCAAAAGTGAATATTTCGGAATAAAGGACAAGCTTCTTCAGGGGTTGAAGTCGTTGCGCCCACAGATTGAGTACAGTCAATTGACTGACAGTCTTTCGTTTTCACCGATTGTTGGGGATATTTCATATCCGGATAAGACACTTGAGGAACTGATGCAGATTCTTGATTCAGGCAAGAGACCTTGCGTGATTGCAATTGACGAGTTTCAGAAGATTCGCGATTTCAAGGAGGCGAATATGGAGGCGTACCTGAGGACGGTGGTGCAGAAATGCCGGAATATTATTTTTATCTTTACTGGCAGTATTACGCATTCAATGACAAATATGTTTACCTCTCCGGCGAAACCATTCTATAACAGCGCAGTACAGATGACGATAGATGTCATTGACAGAGACGTTTATAGAGATTTTGCTCAAATGATGTTTAGGAAATACGGAAGAGGAAAGAAAATTGATGATGCGTTGATTTACCTTTGTTATGATTATTTCAATGGAATTACGTGGTATGTTCAACTGCTTATGAATGAAGCGTTTGCGATGGCTGAGCCTGGAAAGACAATAGGAGAGAAAGATTTTCAGGCGATTTACTCTGCAATCATTGCTCAGCAGCATTTTTCCTACAACGAGCAGTTTTCGCGTTATTCCGAGAAACAGAAAAGTCTGCTTCAGGCACTTGCATTGGAAGGTTCTGCTGGGGCGAACATTACTTCAAATGCTTTCCTGGCAAAGTACACTCTAGGTTCGGCAAGCTCCATCCAGGCAGCCTGCAGAAGTTTGATGAAATTAGGAGTTATAGCCGAAACTGACGGTAAGAAACATATCAGCGACCTTATCTTCAGTGAGTGGCTCCGTCGTAACCTTGTTTAGTAAGCGTTTTAAGTATTGCTAAGTATAGCAGTTTCACGGCGATGTTGCGGCGGCCATTTGGTGCACCCTATAAAGCATTAAGTATCAATAATATATCCATTTTCAGAGTTATCAAAATTCCAACTCTGAAAATGGTTAACTCTTTGTTGCTCAGCGATTTACTGGTTGCGCGTCCTATGTCGTCCTGAAGCTGGGCAGCGGCATGGCGCTTATGGTTCAGGCATGCAAGGCGAAAAAATTCCCGAACCATATTACGAGATTCGTCCAGGAGGAGTTGTCATCGTATTCCGTTTTGAGGACATCAACTATCGCAGGTGTATTATATAAAACCACATGGCTGGAGAGTTGGGGTAGCGGTGTGGCGCGTATGGTTCAGGCATGCAAGGCAAAAAATATTCCCGAACCATATTACGAGGTCCGTCCAGGAGGAGTTGCCATCGTATTCCGTTTTAAGGACATCAACAACGAAAGTAATTCCAATCAAAATTGCGAGTTGGATTGCGAGTTGAATTGCGAGTCAAAACTAACTGATAGACAAAAAGTTATCCTATATATTTTAATGTCTGATGGAGAAAAAACTGCGAGTTGAATTGCGAGTCAATTAGATCAACAACGAAAGTAATTCCAATCAAAATTGCGAGTTGGATTGCGAGTTGGATTGCGAGTTGAAACTAACTGATAGACAAAAAGTTATCCTGTCTATTTTAATGTCTGACGGAGAAAAAACTGCGAGTTGGATTGCGAGTCAATTAGAAGTCGGGTTAAGGAGTGACCATTGACTCATTTTCTTGCCTTGAAATTTGCGTGTACAAAGGAATAAGGCTAACTTTGTGGTCGTTAATAATGTGTATTTACACAAAATAAACGAATAGAAATATGGAAATCGGCTGATTACAGCAGCCAATGCGCAAATGCTGTTCCACTACTGGAAAGTGGGCAACTATATTCTCTATCATCAGCAACAGCATGGGTGGGGAAGTAAAATCATCAAGCAATTGGCAAAGGCTATCCGGTTCAATTATCCCGAAAAGAAAGGCTATTCGGAACGCAACCTTACTTATATGTGCCAATTCGCACGGACATATCCGCTGAGTGTGCTAAGAAGTTTCATTGATACGGATGTAAGACTATCTGTTCCAAACATACAGAATGTGACAAACGAAGTATTGAAACTGAACGACAAGCAATTTTCGCAGGAACTTACTGCGCAAATGCAATCCACTGATTGTCAGTCTTTAGAATTTACGCAGGAAGCTCCTGCGTAAATTCAGGACGTAGAGAAAACCGTTTCTGCCATTTACAGGATGGGGATTATGGAGATAGAAAAAATTTTCTTGAACTCCCCTGTCGCCAGAATAAACTGGGCAAGCCAAATGGTTATACTTGATGGCTCATTACCGTTAGGCATGGGATATTGGTACATGAAACAGTCCGTGGAAATGGGCTGGAGCAGCAATGTTCTTAAAATACAAATTGAAACCAATCTGTATAGCAGACAAATCAGCAATAATAAGGTAAACAATTTCACATCCACGCTTCCTGCACCTCAAAGCGACCTTGCCAATTACCTTCTGAAAGACCCGTACATCTTTGACTTGGCTGGAACTAAGGAAAATGCAGACGAAAGGGACATAGAAGAACAACTGGTTAAGCACGTCACCCGTTACTTGCTGGAAATGGGCAATGGCTTTGCTTTCGTTGCCCGACAAAAACATTTTCAAGTCGGGAACAGCGATTTCTATGCAGACTTGATTCTGTATTCCATCCCCCTGCACGCATACATCGTAGTGGAATTGAAAGCGACCCCATTCAAACCGGAGTATGCAGGACAACTGAACTTCTACATCAATGTAGTGGATGACAAACTGAGGGGAGAGAATGACAACAAGACTATCGGGTTGTTGCTGTGCAAGGGGAAAGACGAAGTTGTAGCGCAATACGCATTGACAGGCTACGACCAGCCGATAGGCATCAGCGATTACCAGTTGAGCAAGGCTATACCTGAAAACTTAAAATCGGCTCTTCCAAGTATAGAAGAAGTGGAGGAAGAACTGACTTCCCTTCTTGATAAAGATAAGAACCCGTAAACTAAGCGTATATGGCAGGAGAAATACAGATGAAAGGCAGAAATTCATCACGGACTTCTATAAGCAATACAATGACACAAAAGCTTTTGAAGCCGACATCCTGGAACGCAATGCCACACACGAGCAACGAGAGCGCCAAGTGGACATCGCGGACTTGCTTCTGGAGGAAATGCTGAAGGAGCAATGACGTGATATGGAGGAAGAAGGCAAAGAACTACCCGATGCTTGACATTACCATATCCGACATCCTGGAACGCAATGCCACACCAGAGCAGCGAGAGCGCCAAGTGGACATAGCGGACTTGCTTCTGGAGGAAATGCTGAAGGAGAAGTGACGTGATATGGAAATGTCTTAGTCAAAAACGGTGTTGAATAACTCAAACATCTCAAGCAACTAAGATAACATCATTAACTTAATTAACGGATACAAGATGCTGATGATAATGAGCTTACTGCGCATTGTTGTCAGTATCTTCATTATCATTACATTACTCGACAGGCGACTTGCGGAATGAGGATATCTTTTCTGCTAATATGATTGCATGAAGTTGCATATAATACCGGACCAATTTTACGGAAAGTGTTGAAAAATCGTTATTTTTGTAAAAGAAC
>HF996040.1:1239-1645 GCA_000432515.1 Bacteroides sp. CAG:545 | reverse complement strand
TCTTAAAATAATCTTCATTTTTTGTCAATGCCAACCAGGTATTCGGATCATTTGCTGGCAGAAGTCACTACAAAATTCCTGATTTTACCCTTCCGAATCTTGGAATAATTCCCAATTTCATGCTGTGAAAACACGTAATTTTTCCTAAAAATTTTGTATGTGCTTGATTTTTCTTACATTTGTATAAAATGTAAGAATACTATGCTTTTTAGGAAATTTGCATCGCACATAGAGGCTTTTTTGCGGAATGAACCACACAAAATACTTTTGATAAATGGAGCTCGGCAGATTGGCAAGTCTTATCTGATACGTCATATCTGCGAAGGGATGTTTCGCAACTATATTGAACTCAACCTCAAGGAAGATAAGGAGGGTATAGGTATACTGGCTGATGTCCGCAACACTG
>HF996040.1:807-1137 GCA_000432515.1 Bacteroides sp. CAG:545 | reverse complement strand
TGTATTCCTTGATGAAATTCAAAGTTATCCGCATCTGATGACTATGCTGAAATTTCTGAATGAGGAGGGACGATACCGGTATATTGCCAGCGGTTCGGAGTTGGGCATAGCATTGGCGCAGACTCCGTCAATACCGATAGGCAGTATTGCCATCGAGCAAATGTTTCCACTTGACTTTGAGGAATTTTTGCTTGCCAGCGGATGTGGTAAAGAGACTATTGATAGCATTAGAGACTGTTTTCTCAAAAAAGAGACTCTAAATGATTCTCTGCATGCTTATATGTTGCGTCAGTTCAAAATATATCTGCTTACCGGAGGAATGCCGGATGC
>HF996040.1:0-784 GCA_000432515.1 Bacteroides sp. CAG:545 | reverse complement strand
ACCGGAGGAATGCCGGATGCTGTCAACAAGTTTCTGGAAACACGAAACATTGCCCTTGTTCGCAAGATACAGAACGACATCCATGAACTGTACAAGCTAGACGCTTCCCAATATGATTCTGAAAAGAAACTCGTGATTCGGAATATTTATGACCTCATTCCGTCGAATATGGAAAATAAGAGGAAGCGCGTTGTCGTAAAGAAAATTGAAAACACAGCCGGGCATAAGCAGTTCAGTGATTATGCAGATGAATTTGAGTATCTGACCAACTCTGGTGTCGCGCTTGCCGTTAAAGCTATCAGCAATCCGAAATTCCCGTTGAAAGAATCGGAGAGCAAAAATCTGTTAAAACTATACCTCAGCGATGTCGGGCTGCTTACAGGACTTCTTTACAAGAATAACATCAATGCCGTGCTCGGCGATGAGCGCAGCATTAACCTAGGTTCAGTCTATGAATCTGTCGTGGCGCAAGAACTCCATGCGCATGGATGCGAGCTTCACTATTACGACAACAAACAGCGCGGGGAGGTGGATTTCCTCATTGACGACTACGATAGTCTGTCCGTTCTTCCGATTGAGGTCAAGTCGGGAAAGGATTATAAGGTTCACAGTGCTCTCGATAATTTCATGAAAACTCCCGATTACAATGTTAAGAATGCCGTCGTGCTCCACAGCGGGCAGAAAGTCTATCAGGAGAACGGCATCACATATCTCCCAATTTATTATGTGATGTTTCTGACAGGTGATTCCTCAGATTCCGCCGACATGGTCATACCGGAAATCG
>HF996039.1:18805-37809 GCA_000432515.1 Bacteroides sp. CAG:545 | reverse complement strand
AAGTTCGACTCCGGCACTCTCAATTTCATAAAGAAATCAACGCTCTCGATTTTTGTGTTGTTGGTACTTGCTTCCTTGTACTTAATCTTTCAGTATTTTCAATCAACTACCGTTGTTTCTCAAACGGACTGCAAAGATACGCACTTTTTTATTCCCTGCAAATATTTTCGGACTTTTTTTTGAGTTTTTTATTGATTTTTATCGTTAAAGCCGTTTTTCAGCCTTCACTTCGCCTGACATTGCAGGTTATTTTTTGAAAGTTGCGTAATTTTGCCGGAAATATGACAGGCGCGGCACGACTGACATTCAGTGTACTGGACGTACACGACTGATGAGAAAAGAAATATAGACCGAAAAGACGAGCACAGATTAACAAGTTATTTTTAAAGGATTACTTAAAACCGAATGACAATGGAAGAAACCACGGAGAAGCAGAATCAGGGTACAGCCTCATTGAAAGAACTGTTTCTTGTCTTTATGAAGATAGGAGCATTCACCATCGGAGGCGGCTATGCCATGATACCTCTGATAAAGAACGAACTCGACAAACGCAAATGGATAGGTGAAGACGAGTTGCCGGACATCATTGCCCTTGCCCAGTCAGCGCCGGGCATACTCGCGGTCAATGTTTCCATCTTTGCCGGTTATAAGATCAAAGGGCTGAAGGGCAGCATAACCGCGACATTGGGCTCGATACTCCCATCCTTCCTTATAATATTGGCCATAGCGATGGCTTTCACGAATTTCAAGGACAATCCCACTGTCATCAGCATATTCAAGGGCATCCGCCCGGTCGTGGTAGCGCTGATCGCCTCGCCGATGATATCGATGGCCCGCAAGTCCGACAAAACGTGGTGGGCATGGTGCATTACCGGAGCGAGCCTTCTGGCCGTGTCATTCCTTTCGGTATCACCTATATATATAATATTGACAGTCCTGGTCCTGTCGGTTGCCGTAATAAAACTTAGAGAGAGGAGATAAAGACATGGCCATATTACTGTTATTCCAGCTTTTCGCCACATTTTTCGTGATCGGACTGTTCACGTTCGGAGGCGGCTACACAATGCTGTCCCTCATTCAGGGCCAAGTGGTGGCAAGCCACGGATGGCTGACACAGAGCACGTTCACCGACATAGTCGCCATCTCACAGATGACACCGGGCCCCATCGGCATCAACTGCGCCACCTACGTGGGCTACGATGTCCTCATGAAAGCGACCGGAAGCCACATTCTCGGAATTATCGGGTCAATGACGGCCACAGCCGCAGTAGTGCTTCCGTCCTTTATCATCGTGCTGCTTCTCGTGAAGTTCTATATGAAGTTCGCCGGGAGCACCCTCTTCGAAAGCACAATGAGCTGTCTTCGCCCGGCAGTGGTGGGACTTATCGGAGCCGCAGCCGTGACAATGATCCTCGACTGCACCTGGTCCGGCGTTCCGCTGTTCTCTGAGGTCAATGTCAATGTCCTGAGCGAAAACTTCCCGGACTGGAAAAGCTGGTGCCTCTTCGCCGCGGCAATGATAGCGTCACTCTTCTGCAAAGTCGGTCCCATCCCCATCATCATAGCCGGCGGCGTCCTCGGCTTCCTGCTCTATTAGTCTCCGGTCCAATGACGGCCGACGCTTACCCGGAAACCGACCATGGTGTAAACCGCGGATGTATGCCCGGACGCCTGCACGGAAATTTTGGAACAACCTGAAATCGGCATTTAGGGCCAATCCATTACAGAACAATAAGTTACACAAACCAATAAAAGTCAGGTTACCCATTTTTTCAGGCAACCTGACTTTCATCAATCACTGTAAATATTTGTACACCAGGCACTTGCAGAAAATCCGCAAGTGCAGGTTGTTCAGACTAAAAACCCTTGAACGACTACTTCTTCTCCGGCATACCGTACTGGCCGAGAACCTCACGGCAATATGTCATGCCCATTGCATCGTAGATGTCGAAGGAGTGCATAAGAGACTTCTTGAACCTGTCATAGTCCTTGTTCTCCGGCTGGCACCACTGAACCTCGCTGAGTGCGGACATTCTCGGGAGCAACATATACTCCAAGTACTCTGTAGTAGCGATATACTCAGTCCACAGGTTAGCCTGTACACCGAGGATATGCTTCTGAGCCTCCTCAGGGATATCAGTATATGGCTCGCACTGATAAACCTTCTCTGTCGGCAGGCATCCGCCGATGGCAAGCGGCTCCAATGAAGTGGAATCAGACTGATAATAGTCGAAATACATATAGGTATTAGGAGTCATGATGACATCGTAGCCCATCTTGGCAGCTTTGATACCTCCCTTGGAACCTCTCCAGGACATCACGGTAGCACCCTCGGCAAGCTTACCCTCGAGAATCTCGTCCCAGCCGATAATCTTGCGGCCATGGTCATTGACGAACTTCTGTACTCTCTCAGTCACATAATTCTGAAGATACTGCTCTGCGGTGTGCTCAGCGTCAGCCTTGATGCCGAGCTGCTTGATACGCTTCTGGCAGGCAGGACATTTAGCCCACTCCTTCTTAGGGCACTCGTCACCTCCGATGTGGATATACTCTGAAGGGAACAGTTCCATAACTTCCTCGAGAACATCCTCGATGAACTTGAATGTAGTCTCCTTTCCAGGGCAAAGCACCTCATCAGCAATTCCCCATGTAGGTCTTACAGAATAAGGACCGCCGGTGCAGCCGAGCTCAGGATATGAAGCGAGAGCAGCTACCATATGGCCTGGAAGGTCAATCTCAGGAATAACTGTGATTCCGAGGTCAGCAGCATAAGCCACGACATCCTTGATTTCCTCCTGTGTATAGAATCCGCCATAACGTGTGTGGTCAAACTCGTTCCAGTTCTTGCCGATCATGGTACTGTCTCTCCAGGCACCGATTTCAGTAAGCTTAGGATATTTCTTGATTTCGATTCTCCAGCCCTGGTCCTCAGTAAGATGCCAGTGGAAGCGGTTCAGCTTATATGCTGCCATCACGTCGAGGAATCTCTTCACCTCATTGACATCGAAGAAATGACGGGCAACGTCAAGATGCATTCCTCTGTATGCGAATCTCGGCTTGTCCTTGATGGAAGCGCAAGGGAGAACCCACTTTGCAGACGCCTTGCCCTTTCCGTAGAATGCAGCAGGAAGCATCTGTCCGATGGTCTGGGTAGCATATCTGAAACCGGCAGCGGAAGAAGCCTGAATCTTCACGCCCTGCTTGGTAACGTCAAGCCAATACTCCTCCGGAGCAAGTTCTTTATTCAATTCCAGTTCAATGCATTTTCCAGCCGCCTCTGAAACGACTTCAGAAGTCTTGCCGGTTACGGATGTAAGTTTCTGCGCAAAAGTGTTTGCCCACTGGATGGTTTCCTCGTCGAGTTCAGCGCCAAGTTTCACAGGAACACCTGCGACATTGAACGTACCTTCAGCCTTGACAATGCTTTCAGGACATGGAATCACATTGATTTCAGGGGTCTTTGTGCAGCCTGCAACCGAAATACCCAGTACAGCTGCGGTCAAGATTACAAATGGAAAATGTTTCATAAATTTAAATTATTAGTTTCAGTACACTCGGTACAAAAAGATTATCTACAAATATAGTGAAAGCCGAGTGAAGAATAAAATTCTTTTTTTATTCTTCCGAGGCGCATCCTATATTAGCCGCCGCCAGGCGGGAAATATAGTCAATATCTTTCACGTGGCAAGCGCTATTCCTCTGTTGCCAATGCCATTTTGTAACGGCCCTTAAGCAGGAATGCGCATCCTGCGAAATAAACCGCAAGCAGCACCGTATGCAGAAGAAGCTTCACGACCACGGCAGAAGCAGGCGAAGAACCCGCATTGACACCAGCGAACATCATATTGTCCATCAGCATTGACAGGCCACATACGGCTCCTATCAGCACAAACAGCGCCCCGATGCGTTTCCAGCTGTATGGAATCGGGTAATACTTGGCTCCCAAGACCGCGCTGATGATGAACATGACAAGATAGCTGGCAAGGTGTCCGAATGCCGCAGCCCAGAATGAGAACTTCGGCATAAAAATAACATTGACCAATGTCGTGACGACGAGGCCGGCAAGCGTAATCCAGATGGCCATATTGGTCTTTCCGGAGAGCTTGTACCACATCGAGACATTGAAAAGCATCCCGAGCAGCATGTAGGAGAGCAGCATGATCGGCACCACGCCCATACCTGAGCGGAAATCCTTGCCGATAATCAATGCGAACACATCCAGATAGAGGAACACGCCGAGAAGTATCAGTCCGCAAAATGCCGTGAAAAATTCCATCACGATGGCGTACAACTGCTTGGAGCCCTTGTTCTGCGCACGCTGGAAAAAGAACGGCTCAGCGGCGAAACGGAACATCTGGATAAACAGGTTCATGATTACCGAGAGTTTCACCGCCGCCTGGAAAATGCCGAGGCTGGACTGCCACACGGCCGCATTGGTATCGAAATAACGGAACAGTATCCTGTCGAGAAAGTCATTGACAATGCCGGGAAGCGCAGCCACCATCAGCGGCAGCGAATACGCAAGCATCTGACGCAGCAGTTTTCCGTCAAGTTCAAACGAGAAGTGGAGCAGATCCGGCAAGAACAGGATTCCGCATACGATACTGCTCAGCAGGATGGCGAAAATCACGTAGGTAAAATCCGGTGTCGGGGATATGAAATTGCCCAGGAAATGATTCGTGTGGGACGGGTACCAGAAGAAGAAAACCATATTGGCCGCAGTCTCCGTAAGGATTTTCACGGTCTTGATGACCGCAAACTTCAGCGCCTTGTGCTCCTGTCTCAGTTTGGCGAACAGTATCGCCGTAGTACAGTCGAGCGCCAGGATGCCGCCCACATAGATGATGCAGTTTCCGAAGCCGCCGTAGCCCAATGCAGAGGCTATCTGGTCTGAAAACAGCATCATGAACCCGAGGAAGGCGAAGCAGACTCCCGCCACGGTCACCAATGCATTGGCATAGACCGTCTTGGCATCCACGTCCTTCCTGTTGGCGAACTTGAAGCATCCGGTCTCAAGCCCGAGCACCAGAACTACCTGAAGCACAGCAATATACGCCATAAATTCCGTTACCACGCCGTAGCTGGCCGTGGTGAGGAGTCTGGTATAGAACGGAACGAACAGGAAGTTGATTATCCTGGCCAAGATTGTGCTGAGGCCGTATATCGCGGTTTCTCCAGCAAGTTGCTTCAATGGATTCGACATAACGTGCACAAAATTAGTGAAAATTTGACTATATTTGAGAGTTCTCATGAAGTAATCAAGCATTCAAGAATATGAAAACAAACATTATCACCAAAAGTATAGTCTGCCTCGCAGTCGCAGGAACTGTGGCAGCTTGCGGAAACCAGAAGAAGGTTAAAGATTCTGCCGCAGAGCAGGCAATGGCGGACTCATTGAAACAAGCAGAAATGATCCAGAAGCAGAAAGATGCCGAAAGCCTCGCAGCAGGGCTGCCGGATGAGCCTGTGTTCGACATTGTCACCAGTCTCGGAACCATCAAGGTCAAACTTTACAGCAAAACCCCGAAGCACCGTGCGAATTTCGAGAAACTCGCTATTTCAGGTTACTATGACAGCCTCCTGTTCCACAGGGTAATCGACGGTTTCATGATTCAGGGCGGCGACCCGTACACCAAGGACACCTCCAAAGTCGAACTGTACGGTCAGGGCGGTCCGGGATACACCATACCGGCAGAGTTCGTTCCTGAATACAAGCACAAGAAAGGCGCATTGGCAGCAGCAAGAAGAGGCGACAGGGCAAATCCTGCGAAGGAATCATCCGGTTCGCAGTTCTACATTGTCCAGAACGAGGAGACTTGCGCCCAGCTTGACGGCGAATACACCGTCTTCGGCCAGACTGTTGACGGGTTCAATGTCATTGACAAGATCGCTTCCGTTGCCACCGACCTGCGTGACAGGCCTCGCACAGACGTAAGGATAATCTCCATCAAAGTAGATCCGGAGTCAATGCCGAAAACAGAAGAAGTTCCTGCCGACAGCACGGAAGTAAAAGAAACTGAAAAAAAGTAACGAAATTTATATGAATCGGCACGGATATTGCAATAAATTCGGTCGAATAGTTTTTTCATAGGTTAAGTTTTAGGTTAGAATTGCGAACGGCTTGCGATGTGAATCGCGAGCCGTTCATCATTTATAGCCGTTCATCTATAGCCGCCCTCATAGATATAGAAATGGCGGGCAAACGTCCAATGCCGCTGCCCGCCAAATCAAATATGTCAGTATAAACTATTTGGTCTTGTCTCTTGTAATCTGGAACTCTACGATATCGTATTGGTCAGGACCGCCAGGACAGTTTCCATCCTTCACGAAGCCATAAGCCATCGTAGCGACTTCCTCATCCCTGCCCTCTCTATTCTTGATGATTCCAGGGAACATTGCTATCTTTTCCTTGCCATTTCCCATATCATCAATTCTTCCTTCATACATGACATCCTCGCTGTCGGAGAAGTACAGTGCACCTACATATCTCAGACATGGCATCATACGAACCTCATACTCAGCACCTTGCACAGTGGTCTTTCCAAGATACTGGTTACCGTCTATGTAGATTTTCTTGGTAACGCTGTCATATCGTGCAACGAACGGAAATTCCGTACCGGCATTGGTCGATGACCATCCATACACTTTGTAAGACCAGTTAGGCTCGAACTGTTCAAACCTGATCTTATATGTCAATTTGGTACTCCAGTCCTTGGTGGTTTTTCCTGTCACTGTCCACTCTCCGAGGAAAGCATTGTATCCTGCTTCCGGTGTGCTTGAAGGTTCGTCACTCAGTTTGGCAGTCGCAGACTTCGCATACCATTTGCCACCATAATTAAATGCCACTGCAAAGATATACTCAGTACCTGGTTCCAAATCAGTCATAATTCTGGTAAACGAGCCATTCTTTTCCAGGTCATTCATCTCATTCTCCTGAAGATAGCCTTGAACTACAGCCGGAATATAATCCGGAGCCTTTTCGGCAATCTGTTCAAGAGACATTCCCGACAGTTCCAACATATCCAACGTCAAATCCCAAGTAGCCTTAGGCATAAATGCAGACAAGATACCCTCCACATTCAGATCAGGGAAATACTTGACATCCACATCCATACGCAGCGTCAGGAAGCCCAGATAGTTCTTAAATTCACTATCATAAGCACGCATCTTCACATTGAACACAGGATCCGGAAGAGGAGTGGTGTAGGTCTTAGTCTGAAGGAATGAATCGCCGTTGTTGTCCACGCCCATAACAGCAATGATATACTCTACGCCTGGATCAGTAGTCCATTTGTCCGTGTAAGTATTATATGCGTGAAGACCATATTCATAGAGGAAATTCTTGATGGTCGCCTCATCCTTGCCTGCAAATGCCTTATCATATTTGGCCTTCTCATAAAGGTCATATGAGATATAGCTTACCTTGGCATCGTCAAGCTCCATTCTGACCACCACATTGTCAGAATTAATATTTTCATCAGTAAATTTGATGGATTCGTTGGATTTGCCGGCCGCAGGAAGCGCCATCTCCACGGCTTCAGGCTTTCCGACCCACTTAGGTTCCTGCTCATTGGAATCATCGTAATAGCAGAACAATGCCATATATTTCTGTCCGCCATACAGAGCCACCTCCTGGTTTCTGGGAGTATTCTCATCACCATTCTTCCATGTTATATCCTTAGGCGCAGTCTCCTCAAAACCGAAATCAGCGAGAAGATTGATGTTGAACGTGTCAATGTTGAACTCAGCCCCCTGGTCTTCCATCGCGAGAGCCATCTGATGATTATAATACCAGCTCTCGATATATGTATGCATATACTTCGCTCCTTCTCTGGACCTGATATGGTAAGAAAGGCTGGTCTTGGTGACGTCACCTGCGGTAAGCACCTGCTCTTCCGCAGCGGTCTTTACCTGAATGGAGTCAGTCACACTGAAATCGTCACCGCTCTTGGAAGCAGCGAAAATCCAATACTGCGTCTCAGGCTTGAGATCCGGAACTGTCACCAGCTGCAATTTTCCGGACACTTTCTCAGTCGTACCGAGGCCATACACCAGACTGGCAGACATCTGTTTCTCCCCGTCCTTAGGGTCGTCGGAGCAATACCATGCGAAACTCTCAGCATTGCTTGCCGTAACAGAAAAGGATATGTTAGTTGCATCAGCACTAACAAGTTTCACCTCGACCTCCGGCAATACTGCCTGCTGCTCTTTTTCCTTATCACACGCCGTGATAGTCAAAAGCACCGCCGCCAATGCAGAAATGCCTTTAAAAAAAATCATTTTCATAATTTGTTGAGTTGGTGTTTGGACAAATGTAGTAAAAAGCACAGAAGAAAAAAAGATCCTACTGCATCCCGCAAGACCTTTTTATAATGTATCCAGAGCAATTAGTCTGTAAGTGAGAATCTTCTGAAAGCGAGAACTTTAGCGTCCTTGTCAGCAGTGTGGATGTAGTCGAGGACTGAAATCTTTGAGTCCCAGATGAACTCCTGATCCTCAAGAGTCTGCTCCTTGAAGAACTTCTTGAGCTTACCTTTTGCGATATTCTCAAGCATTGCCTCAGGTTTGCCGGCCATTTTCGGATCCTCAGCGATCTGCTGTTTGTACATTGCGAGCTCTTTCTCTACAGTCTCCTTAGGGCAATCTGCCTCTGAAACAGAAACAGGGTGCATTGAGGTAACCTGCATAGCCACGTTCTTGCCGATCTCAGCAGGAACTTCCTTGTTGAAAGAAACGATGGAAGCAACCTTGGAGTTGTTGTGAACGTACTGTGCGATATAAGGAGCCTCGAGAGCGGCATAGTAAGCGAGAACGTGCTTCTCACCTGTCTTGCCGGTCTGAGCAGAAATTTCCTCTTCTACTGTGTAGCCGTCTTTCAACTTCACAGATTTGAGAGCCTCGAGATCAGCAGGGAAAGCAGCGATAGCTGCGTCTGCTATAGAATTTGCGAGAGCCTTGAAATCCGGAGTAGCTGAAACGAAGTCTGTTTCGCAACCGAGGCAGACAATGATAGCCTTGCCACCCTCAACGCGAACGATAACTGCGCCTTCGGTAGTCTCACGGTCAGCTCTTTTCGCTGCCACGAGTTTACCTTTTTCGCGGATGATCTCAACTGCCTTGTCGAAATCGCCTTCAGCCTCAGCGAGAGCCTGCTTGCAATCCATCATACCGGCACTTGTCATCTTACGTAATTTCATTACGTCAGCTGCTGTAATCTGCATAGTAAATAGAGTTTAAATTATTCAGCGTTAACTTCTTCTGCTTTTGGAGCCTCTACCGGAGCTGCCTCTACTTCTTCAGTTTCAGCGGCAGCGTTCTTGCGAGGACGGAGCTTCTTGGTTGCCGGTTTCTCAGCAGCCTCAGCCGCAGCGTCTTTCTCCTTTTCGAGCTTTCTTTCGTTCAATCCCTCCTGGATGGCAACGCAAAGAGCATTGGTGATATACTCAACTGACTTTGCGGCATCATCATTAGCCGGAATCACATAATCAATCGGGGTAGGATCGCAACAAGTATCAACCATAGCGATTACCGGAATGTTCAGACGGTTAGCCTCTTTAACGGCATTTGCCTCCTTCTGTATGTCCACTACGAAGAGAGCTGACGGGAGACGGCTCATATCCTTGATGGAACCGAGGTTCTTCTCAAGTTTAGCCCTCTGACGGTCAATCTGGAGACGCTCACGCTTAGCGAGTTTCTCATAAGTACCATCTTCCTTCATCTTGTCGATGGTATTCATTTTCTTGATTGCCTTACGGATAGTAGGGAAGTTGGTAAGCATACCACCCGGCCATCTTTCAGTTACATAAGGCATATTGACAGAAGCGGCTTTCTCTGCGATGATATCTTTAGCCTGCTTCTTGGTGGCAACGAAGAGGATCTTGCGGCCTGAGCGTGCAAGCTCTTTCATTACCTCTGCAGCCTCGTCTATCTTGACGATACTCTTGTGCAGGTCAATGATGTGAATCCCGTTCCTCTCAATGAAAATATAAGGAGCCATTTTAGGATTCCATTTCCTGGCGAGATGCCCGAAATGTGCACCTGCTTCGAGTAATTCTTGGAAATTTGTTCTTGGCATTTTTTGTAATGTTTCTTTTGTTACACTTTCCCTTCAAGCTGTAGCCATAGCTTGTCGGGCTCTTTTCATCAATCCTGAAGCAGCGGCATGTCGCCGGTCTCCGGGATTTTCCGCAGTCCCAGCAATCTTCAAGCAGCCTTCGCAGGATTCACATCCTGGCCAGGGTCCGAAGATTTCAACACCGGACTGTGCGAGTAAATCAATATCCAGACAAGATTAACGCTTGCTGAACTGGAAGCGGCGACGTGCACCAGGCTGACCAGGCTTTTTCCTCTCGACTTCTCTTGCGTCACGAGTAAGGAATCCTTCGGCCTTGAGAGCAGAACGGTAAGCCTCTTTGTCCACCTCGCAAAGAGCGCGGGCGATACCGAGTCTTGCTGCTTCTGCCTGACCTTTGATTCCACCTCCTACGAGGTTTGCCTTAACGTCAAACTGACCTGTCGTACCGGTAACTTCAAACGGCTGATTTACAATGTACTGGAGAGCCTCGTCAGGGAAATACTCCTTGAGCTCCTTTCCATTGATGACAATCTTACCTGTTCCGGCAGCGACATAAACACGAGCCACAGCTGATTTACGTCTTCCAAGGGCGTTTACTGTTTTTTCCATTTGCTCTGTTTAAATTTCGTTCAACTTAATTTCTTTTGGCTGCTGCGCCTGGTGCGGATGCTCAGGACCTGCATATACGAACAGGTTGTTGATGAGCTTGTCACCAAGACGGGTTTTAGGAAGCATACCTTTAACGGACTTCCTGATCAGCTCTGCAGGTCTCTTCTGAAGAATCTCCTTAGGCGTGGTAAAACGCTGTCCACCAGGATATCCGGTGTAACGAGTGTAAACCTTGTTGGTCATCTTCTTGCCTTTGAGAGCCACCTTCTCAGCATTGACAACGATGACATTGTCACCGCAATCAACGTTAGGGGTGAACCCTGGTTTGGTCTTGCCACGGAGGACAAGAGCAACGCGGGCTGCAAGACGGCCAAGTGCCAGATCGGTAGCATCAATGACGACCCACTCCTTCTTTACAGTATTCTCGTTCAAGAAAACTGATTTGTAACTTTGTGTGTCCACTGTCTTGATCTTTAAATAGTTAATAATAAAAGTTGCGATCCCTACACATTATAGGGGTCGCAAAGGTAGCAATAATTTTCCAAACAACAAAATATCGCGAAAAATCGTCTGCCGGCAAAATCCGGATGCGCTATTCAGAACCACAGCCCAGAGCGCCTTTCATCGCCGAGGACACCGCCTCCGCCTGAGCCTTCCCGAAGCGCGAGACCTTCATCAGCACCAGCAGCCCCGCTATTCCGGTCAATGCCAATGCAGACAGAACTGCAGGCAGCACCTGAAAGCCGTCCGTAAACCATTTCCCCGCTGTCCAGAAACACAGGATGAACAGAAGTCCGATGAGCGCATCGCATATACGGCTGCTCTTCTTGCCGGACTTCACCACGATCCTGTACCTGAACGTGCCGTCTTCTCCGCCATCCTCCTCGTAGATGTCACACAACACATACCGGGTCTGCAGCATCGTGGAATAATCCACCAGAATCCTTCCGCATCCGAGGTCCGCGGCCTTCACGCCTTCTGGCAATGCAGAGAGCACCTTGGCAGAAAAGTCAAATGAAGCCAACGGCGAAACCACGTTCAGCACGGCGTCCTCAGACAACACAACACTTGTATCGAAATCCATAATATAAATATAGGTATAATTTACACGTTCTTATGACATTGACTCGGAAACATACGAGCCGGCTCCGCACAGGAGGACAGCGATCGTCTGGGACTCATGCGAGAGCGTCGCAAATATGATTCCCACCGGGAACGGAATCCCATAGACCGAGGCCAATGCAGTGGCTACAATGTAGTGGAACGCTCCGAAGCCGCCCGGCACCGGCACGAGCGAACTCAGACTGCCCACAAGCATCAGGAACAGAGCGTCAGACGGCCCGAGTTCAGACAGACGCGAGACTGCCGCCGAAAAGTCCTGTGACAAGGCAGATACATCCACACCGCTCAGCGACCTGAGTATAGTCCAGCTCATCAGCCAGTACATCAGCCAGATCAATGCCGTATAGATAAGGAACACCCACCACCTCTTCATCCTGAAACAGCTGACCACACCCTGCCAGAGTCCCTTCACGAATCCGAACAATGCAGAAATCACCTTGCTGCGGTTCCTCAACTTCCAGACAGCCAGCACACCCGCCACGCAGAGCAGGACCAGCCCCGCAAACAGCCACCAGACATCCGCATTGAACCGGCCCGCGAACGGCTGGAGTATCTTCTCCTCGACGAAACCGCCGAAACGGCTCCACATCGTGACCATCACCGTGCAGAGAATCAGTATCAATGTCAATACATCCCACGAGCGCTCCATGACCACTGTCCCGAGCACCTTATCGTAGGAAGCCAGGTGCTGCTTCCCGTCTTCCGAAGGAGCTGAGTTCCTGGTGATTACACCACAACGTATGAATTCGCCCACGCGGGGCAATATCAGATTTGTGAAAAGTCCTATATTGACTGCATTGAACACGGTTTTGGAAGAAGTGGAAGAATCGATAGGAGCGAGAAGTCCCTTCCATCTCAATGCCCTGAACCAGAAGGAAGCCACACCTGCAAGCATTGCGGCGACCACCCACCACCAATGGCAGCATTTCAGAGCCGACATGAATTCGTCCCATTTGACTCCCCTGAAAGACAGATACAGGAGAACCACGGCGAGAGCGGCAGATACCGCGTATTTGACAGCTTTCTTGTTCACGACATCAATTTCCTGAAGGCTCACTTCATTGCCGGCGACACTGATTTCCATGTGCTCGATTGCAGGTATGGCAAACTGGTCGGCGGCCGGATACTCCATACACGCGGAAACCGGTATAATTATATCGACTATATCGACAGCATTGCCAAAACATTGATAAGCTCCCTGTCGATAGGCTTGTCCTTCTTCACTGCCCTGTCGATAGGGACATAGACTATCTGGTCATTGCTGATGCCTATCATGACATTGCGCTGTCCCTCTTTCAGAGCCTCGATGCTGGCGCAGCCCAGACGGCTTGCAAGGATACGGTCGAGAGCTGACGGGGTTCCGCCTCTCTGCAGATGGCCGAGGATGGTCACACGCACGTCATATTGAGGATACTCCTTGCGGACACGGTCTGCATAGTACATCGCGCCGCCATCCTTAGGGCTCTCGGAAACGATCACGATACTGCTGTTCTTGCTCTTACGGAATCCACGGCTGATGAACTGCTCGAGCTGATCGACGTCTGTCTGGTCTTCCGGGATGATAGCCGCTTCCGCACCGGAAGCTATCGCACTGTTCTGCGCCAGAAAACCGGCATCACGACCCATTACCTCAACGAAGAAAATACGGTCGTGGGAAGTGGCGGTGTCACGGATTTTGTCCACACATTCCACGATGGTGTTCAATGCAGTATCGTAACCGATGGTCGAATCTGTGCCGTAAAGGTCATTGTCAATGGTGCCCGGCAGTCCGATTACCGGCAGGTCATATTCTCTCGCCAGGTCCTGCGCTCCTGTCAATGAGCCGTTACCGCCAATGACTATAAGCGCGTCAATGCCGTGGCTCACAAGGTTGTCATAGGCAGCCTTCCTGCCCTCTACTGTCATGAAGTCCTTGCTTCTTGCTGTTTTCAGGAAAGTACCGCCACGCTGGATGGTGTTGCTGACACTCTCGGTGGTCAGTTCCTTGATTTCTCCGTGAATAAGGCCTTCGAAGCCCCTGTAGATACCCATCACCTTCATTCCGTTGAAGATGGCGCTACGTGTCACCGCACGGATACAGGCATTCATTCCTGGAGCATCTCCTCCCGATGTCAGGACTCCTATAGTTTTGATTTCCTTTGACATATCAGATGTTTATGTTTTGTTTTCTTTGAAGCTTTTGAATTTTCCGGGCCGTTATGCCACAAAATTCAAGCCTGATTTAGTAATTTTGTGGAATTGAAACCGAAAATTTTGCAGTAAAACGATTCCACGACAACTATGAAGATTGGAAACATTGACTTGGGCGAGAAGCCTGTCCTGCTGGCTCCGATGGAAGACGTGACAGACGCGTCTTTCCGCATCGTGTGCAAGAAATTCGGCGCGGATATGGTTTATACTGAATTCATTCCGTCCGACGGGCTGATACGGGACGCCGCCAAGGCCATAGCGAAAATGAAGACCTCCGACGACGAGGCCCCTATAGCAATCCAGATCTACGGCAATGATCCGGACGCGATGGTGGAGGCTGCAAAAATGGCCGACAATGCGGACCAGATCGCCGGAGGACATGGCTGCGATATCATTGACATAAATTTCGGCTGTCCGGTCAACAAGATTGCGGGCCGCGGCGCCGGTTCGGGAATGATGCGCGAGCCTGACAAGATGGTGATGATAACGGAGCGGATCGTGAAAGCCGTAAGCAAACCGGTGACTGTCAAGACCAGGCTCGGATGGGATGAGAGTTCCAAGATCATAGTACCGCTTGCGGAGAGGCTGCAGGATGCGGGAATCTCTGCATTGACCATCCACGGCCGCACCAGATGCCAGATGTACAAGGGCGAGGCTGACTGGACACTTATAGGACAGGTGAAGGAGAACCCCCGGATGCACATCCCGATTATCGGGAACGGGGACATTAATTCGCCTCAGAAAGCCGGTGAAGCATTCCGAAAATACGGAGTTGACGGCATTATGGTGGGCCGTGCGTCTTTCGGGCATCCGTGGATATTCAGAGAAATCAAGCATTACCTGACTACCGGCGAAATTCTGCCGTCGATGAGTGTCAATGACAGGGTCGCTCTCGCCAAATGGCATCTTTCGCTTTCGACCGGGCTGAAGGGCCCCGTTACAGGCGTTCTGGAGATGAGGAGACACCTGTCCTGCTACTTCAAAGGCCTGCCTGACTTCAAGGAAACGCGTGTAAAACTGGTCACGGCGCCTACCGCAGATGAAGTCATGGCGCTGCTGGACTATGTATCAGAGCGATGGGGAGCCTGTCCGCTTGAAGAAAGTTCAAGCGTATATGGTTTATAGGATAGGTTTTCCATATTTTTTATTAACTTTGCACGCTATGCTTGAGAGGATATTATTAGCACCATATTACCTCACCTTGAAAATAAGGCATGCCCTGTATGACAGCGGGGTATTCAAGGTGCATACTTGCGAGGCTCCGACCATCTGCGTAGGCAACATTGCCGCAGGCGGAACCGGCAAGACTCCTCATACTGAGATGATTCTCAGGACATTGCTCGCAAGCGAGAAATGGGGTGGCAAGCATATCGCGGTACTTTCCAGAGGACATAAGCGCAAGAGCAGCGGTTTCCAGCAGATTATGGTGGACGACTCCGCTTCATTCGCAGGTGACGAGCCTCTTCAGATAAAGAGAAAATTCCCGAAAGTAACTGTGGCTGTGGACCGTACGAGAGTGGAAGGCTGCGACCTGCTGCTCCACCCGGACAAGATCAAGACATCCCGGAAATACCGCAAATGCGTACACAAGGATGTCCAGCCCCCAGAGCTGATCGTTCTCGACGACGCATTCCAGTACCGTTCCCTCCAGGCTGCATTCAATATCGTCCTCGTCGATTACAACCGCCCGCCGAGCAAGGACTGCCTGCTGCCGTTCGGCAGACTGCGCGACCTTCCCGAAAGACTTTTCCATGCCAATGTGATCATCGTGACCAAGTGTCCGAAATTCATGGAGAACTGGGAGAAGATAGAATGGGTGAAGTCGCTTCAGATTTCAGATTTCGACCTGGAGACATGCCAGGGTACGGACAAGACCGGGAAAAAGATGACGGTTCTGTTCACGACCATCAGCTACTGTCCGTTGGAGCCTGTATTTGAGGACTCCGACAGACGATACATCTACTCGCACAATCTGATTCTGGTTTCAGGAATCGCTTCCGACACGCCACTGAGAAGATACCTCAGCGACAACTATGAGATAGTCAAGCATTTCAAGTTCAATGACCATCACAAATACACCGGGATGGATATCAGACGACTACTTCTGGCTACCAAGAAATGGCCTACAGCTCTCGTAGCCACGACCGAAAAGGACAGCCAGAGACTGCGCGACTACAAGAAAATGCCTGAAGCCCTGAGAAAACGGCTGTTCCACACCCCTATCGAGGTCAGCTTCGTAACCGAGCACGAGAAAGAAGTATTCGAAACCACGCTTCTCAATGCCCTCGGCGAGCATAAAGCATAACTCCGTTACTCTTCACCGTCCGACAGGATCTTGTTCTGCTCCTGCACAGACTCTTCGTGTATGGCATTGAATATCGCCGACACGAACTCCGCCGACAGACCGTAAGATTCAGCCCTTTCCTTCATCTGTGACAGGACAGCATCCCACCTCGATGTCTGGAGAATGGCTATATTGTGCTCCTTCTTATATTTTCCGATACTCCGGCTTAGATTCATCCTCGAGGCGAGAAGACTCAGCAGATTTTCGTCAATGACATCTATCTGCTCCCTCAACTGGTCGATATTTTCCTTGTACTCAGGACTGTCCGAATCAGCTTTCCGCACCACCAGACCGGAAATCAGCTTTCCGAAATCCTCCGGCGTAACCTGCTGGCCGGCATCACTCTTGGCACTGGCCGGATCACAGTGCGACTCTATCATAAGTCCGTCCAGGCCCAGGTCCAACGCTCTCTGGGACAGCTCATGCAGATATTCGCGGCTGCCTCCTATGTGGCTCGGGTCCGCAAAAAACGGCAATTCAGGATAACGTGTACACAGTTCAACAGCTATCTGCCAGAGAGGCTCGTTTCTGTATCTGGACTTTTCTCCCGTAGAAAAACCTCTATGCACCACGCCGAGCTTCTTCACTCCGGCCTGATTCAGACGCTCGAGAGCTCCTATCCACAGGTCAATGTCGGGGCTCACGGGATTTTTCACAAGGACAGGAATATCCGTACCTTTCAATGCATCAGCTATTTCCTGCACAAGAAATGGATTTGCAGTGGTGCGGGCCCCTATCCACACCATATCCACACCGGACTTGATGCAGTCGGAGACGTGCTTTTCACCTGCCACCTCGGTAACCACTTTCATTCCGAGCTCTTTCTGCACCCTCCGGAGCCACTGCAGAGCGGGAGCACCTGCGCCTTCGAAAGTGTTCGGATGTGTGCGGGGCTTCCAGACACCTGCCCGGAACACATTTACGCCCAATGCCCTGAGGCCTTCAGCCGTCTGTATCACCTGCGATTCAGATTCCGCACTGCACGGCCCGGCAATCAGCATCGGCGCCTTGCCTTCCGGAAATATGTTCCACTCCCCTACCGGTATGAGTTCAAGTCTTGTCCCCATCAAGTTCCGTATAATTAAAAAAGGCTGCCCGGTTTGTCAGGCAGCCTCAGATTTCATTGACTAGACAGTCATTATGTCTTTTTCCTTAGCCGCTATGAGAGCGTCTATCTCCTTGACATTCTTGTCAGTAACTTTCTGTACTTCCTCCTCGCCCTCTTTCTGGCCGTCCTCAGGAAGTCCTTCGTTCTTGACTGCTTTCTTCAGAAGTTCCACCGCGTCACGACGTGCGTTGCGCACAACAACCTTGCAGTTCTCTCCTGCTGACCTCGCTTTCTTGATAAGTTCCTTTCTGCGCTCCTCGGTAAGCGGCGGGATGTTGCAGCGGATCTGCTCGCCGTTGTTCTGCGGGGTGAGACCGACATTGGCATCCATGATAGCCTTCTCGATCTTCGCGATCATGGTTTTCTCCCACGGCTGGATGAGGATCGTCTTGGCATCCGGAGCAGTCACTGAAGCCACCTGCGGCACCGGAGTCGGAGTTCCATAGTAATCCACGAGGACATTGTTCAATATAGAAGGATTGGCCTTGCCTACGCGATATGTCTTGAGGTCTTCCTCCAAGAAAGCCACAGACTCTTTCATTTTCTTGTCAGCTCCTGTGACAATCTCATTAACTCTTGGTAACATAATATCTTAGTTTTTATGGTTATACGTGTACGAGAGTACCCACTTTCTCGCCCTTCAGCAATCTGGTCAGATTGCCTTTGCAGTTCATGTCGAATACGATTATCGGCATATTGCCTTCACTGCAGAGGGCAAATGCTGTCTGGTCCATCACCTTCAGGTGGTCCGTGATGGCCTTTTCGAATGTCAGTTCCTCATACTTCACGGCAGACGGGTCCTTTTCCGGGTCAGCCGTATATACGCCATCCACTCTGGTACCTTTCAGAAGTGCATCAGCACCGATTTCCAAAGCCCTGAGAGCCGCTCCGGAGTCCGTGGTGAAGAACGGATTACCTGTTCCGCCCGCGATGAGGGCAACTCCGCCCTCTTCCATCACTTTCACGGCGTCATCTCTCATGTAGTACTTTGCGACCGGCTCCATCGGAGTGGCAGTGAAGACCTGTGCATTCACGCCCTGTTCCTTTATGAACATTGACAATGCAAGTGAATTTATCACTGTGGCAAGCATTCCCATCTTGTCGCCATCTACTCTGTCGAAACCCTTGCCCACACCCTGAAGGCCGCGGAAGATGTTTCCACCACCATTGACAATGGCGATTTGAAGTCCTGCCTTGGCCGCTGAAGCGATTTCTTCAGCCGCTGCCTGTAAACTTGCGGTGTCGAGTCCTTTGCCGGCATTGCCGCCCAGACTTTCTCCGCTTAACTTGAGAAGTACCCTTTTATACATTGTTTTCGATGATTTTCCGGAAACAAAATTATCGAAATATTATGAAACTTGCAAGAAACACCATATCTTTGCAATCGCAATCAGGAGATTGGCAGGGTCCCACTTGATGGACCACCATCTCGAAGTAATGGTTTTAACTTTATTTTAACTAATGGCGAACGCATTCCACTACTCCATCGGGAGAAAGTTCATCCAGGCTGTCAGCGGTGCATTTCTTGTTGTATTCCTGCTGCTTCACGGGACTAT
>HF996039.1:14748-18776 GCA_000432515.1 Bacteroides sp. CAG:545 | reverse complement strand
GGAACTATCAATTTCTTTTCTGTAATAGATTCATTCACAGGCGGTTGGGACAAGATTGACGGACTGTTCCAGCTTGGTTGCGACTTCATGGCGCTTCCTATCGTGACCATCATGGTCCCTGTGCTGGCTCTCGGCATCATCGTACACATCGTTTACGGATGCTACCTCACCTGGTACAACATCAAGGCTCGCGGCGGCTACAAGCGTTATGAAGTAGAGTCCAGAGCAAAGGCAGACTCATGGTCAGCCAAGAACATGTTCGTACTCGGTATCATCATCCTCGGCATCATCTTCTTCCACCTTACACACTTCTGGGCCAAGATGCAGCTTTTGGAATTCACCGGAGGCGAGGCTGAGAATCCTTACATGCTTCTCGAGCAGACATTCAGCAGCGTATGGGTTCTTCTGATCTACATCATCTGGTTCGTTGCAATATGGTTCCACCTCTGCCACGGTTTCTGGAGCATGTTCCAGACCATCGGTTGGGACAACAAGACCTGGTTCAACAGAATCAAGGTTATCGGAATCATCGTTGCTTCACTTATCTTCGTAGTATTCACTACAGTTGCCGTGAACGCATTCCTCCATGCAAATGGATTTATCGGATAATCACTGACACAACATAATTAAAGAAGGATGGTCTTTTTCAGGCCATCCTTTTTTAGTATCCTGCAGCGTTGCGCGGAACTCCGCACTTGGTGCCTATAAGAATCTACGTATGGCACGGATAGCCCAGAGCACAATCCTGTCGAAAGGTACAGGTCCGGAAATGCTTTTCAGGCCGTAGGCCAAAAGATTTACAGTAGAATATGCATCCTTGGTGTCTTCCCAGCGGGAGAGCACCTCAGCCCCTTTGGCCTTCAGCTTGGTATTCAGCTCCTTGCGGGCAGCTTCCAGCCCTGCCATATCCTTTATGTCAGCGTACCTCATCTTCGCCTCCTTCTTCTTCGAAGAACAGCCGGACAAACATCCGCACCAGTCCATTCAGGAACAATTTGTCACGCAACAGGAACAGCACGATGAGCAGCACCAGGAAAATCGCCGACACTATAAACGCGCCGGCCGCATAACTGCCTATCAGGTCACCTAAAAGCAGCACACCTCCAAATGCCGCGGACATCAGCACGATACTGCACAATGTCAGCAGCAATATAGCCACAAGAAGCCTGTTCAGAGCTATGGAAAGGCCTTTCGCTGTGCGCACCTTGACTTCATCGACCTTCAGGTCAATGTACTGGGCAGCACTTTCCGCAAGCCTTTCAGCAGGTTCTGTAAAACTGTTTTTCATCAGGCATCGTATTGTTCATCGATTTCTTCCCTCTCCAAGGCCCTCTCGAGACGGTCGAGCTGGTCGAGGACCTTAGCCCTCACCTCGTCCTTCATTTCATTGCCCTCCTCCGTGAGGACAGCCTTCAGATCTTCCAGGTCCCTGCGCACCTTACCGGCCTTGTCCTTGGCATAAGCATAAGCTTCATTGGCCTTCGTCTTCGCCGTATCATAGCCTTCTATCGCTGCATCCTTGATTTTCTTGCGGGTAACTTCGCCCTTTTCCGGAGCGAACAGGACTCCAAGCACGGCACCGATGGCGGCACCTGCAACAAATGTAATTAGAGAATCACTTTTCATCTTGTTCTTCAGGCATGGCTTTAACTGCGGAAACGACTCCCGACAAGTCACCACACCACTCGTAAAGATAACGATTCCACCGAAAAAAACCAACAGCGGGGCAGAGATGTCACCAAGAATGACTAAATCGGTAATGTCTTGGTTCTAAGCCACAAAGCAACTTCTTCAGGCAAAAGCGGCGAAAGATTCTGCCATACACGCTCGTTGTAGGCATTGAGCCAGTCGCGCTCGTCGCTCGTCAGCAAGTCCGCAATGACGGCGGAAGTGTCAATGTGGCAAAGCGTCAGAGGCTCGAAACAGAGCCAGGAGGCAAATTCATTGACCCCGGCATCTTTGCAGAGCAGCAGACTCTCGTGCCTTATGCCGTGAAGCCCCTCGCGATACAGACCGGGCTCATCTGAGGTAATCATCCCGGGCACAAGCGGTTGCGGATTCAGATTCTGGCGGATGTCCTGAGGCCCTTCATGCACATTGAGGAAGAAACCCACTCCATGGCCGGTGCCGTGGCCGAAATTCCGCCTTGCCTGCCAGAGCGGAGAACGGGCGGCATAGTCTATCTGGCAGCCTGCCGTACCTGCGGGGAAAACCGACATTGCCAAGCCTATATGACCTTTCAGCACCAATGTATAGTCCTCCATTTCCAGCCCGTCACATGGCCCGAGCGGAACAGTCCTGGTAATATCAGTCGTGCCGAACAGGTACTGCCCGCCGGAGTCGCACAGATAAAGTCCGTGAGGCTCGAGCATCCTGCCGCCACCTTCCGGGGTAACGTAATGCGGCAAAGCAGCAGACGGCCCGTAAGCGGAAATCGTCTGGAAACTGTCGCCTCTATATCCCTGAATTTCAGCACGTAACGAACCGAGATAGCGGGCAGCGTCCCACTCTGACAGCCCGATGCCGTCCTTCATGCAGCAGTCCAGCCACCAGAGGAACTTCTCCATTGCCACACCGTCCTCAACGTGCGCCTCACGCATTCCCTCTATCTCCGTCCCGTTCTTTACCGCCTTGTACAGCGGCACAGGAGACGCGCCCTCCACCATCGAGAAATTGTCCCCCACATCCTTCAGCACCTTGTAGAGATGATAGTTCAATGTAGAGGTATCGGCATAAAGACGCGCGCCCGAGCATGCATATTCAGACAGACTGATACATATATCATCATAGTACTTTATCTCCACCCCGTCCTTCATCAGTTCATCGAAACTGTCATAAGTCTCGTCATCCACAGTCTTGGACTTGCGCACGAACCACTCAGCATTGTCTTGAGTGACAAGAAGATACGACAATACCACCGGGTTATACTCCACATCGGACCCGCGAACGTTCAGCAGCCAGGCAATCTCGTCCAGCGCCGTCACCAGTATGGCGTCACAGTTTTTTCCGTCAATGAAACTCCTCAGTCGCCCCAGTTTGGACAGCCGCGACTCGCCTGTCAGGTCTTCTCCCAATGTGATAACCGGTGTCGCCGGAACCGCAGGCCTGTCCATCCACAAATCGTCGAGCATGTCAGGAAGATCCAGAATCCGGACCTGCCTGCAGCCGAACGCGTTTTCAAGTTCATTTATGAACGAGACAGGCTGGGAAAGCCCATCAACAGCGAGGGCCACGCTTCCCCATCTGTCCGTAAATGCGTAATCAGCAAGCCATTGCGGAATCCTGACCTCCCCAGAAATTCTTGTCTTATGGAGCGCAACCCCTGTTCCGGCAAGCTGCTGCTCCGCCTGTATGAAATATCTCGTGTCCGTCCAGAGCCCGGCGTGGTCCTGAGTTATCACCACATCCCCGGCCTCGCCCGTAAATCCGCACACCCACTCCACCTGTTTCCAGCGCGAAGCAGGGTATTCGCTCGCGTGCGGGTCAGAGCCGCTAATAATCACAGCATCAATGCCTTTGCTGCTCATAAGCCTACGGACAGCTTCTATCCGTCTTACATAAACATTGGACTCGAGTATCATAACAATTCACGAATTATTTCATCTGAAACAAAAAACCTGTCTTCAGGAATCCTCACATTCCCATAAACAGTCCGGCACAGCACACCTTCCTCCAGGAATCTGGACATGGTCGCCTGCGGAAGCAACGAAGGAGAAACGCCCTCATCTGTACGGAGTCCGAGCATTATCTCCTCGACCCTGACATCTTCATCATCAAGCACTTCGCTCTCGGAAACATAATCATCTTCCGTCTCGGTATTCCACTTCCTGACATTGACCCGTCCCCTTTCATCCGCGACAGCGGAGTGGGCTCCAGGGCCCAGACCGACATACGGCACGCGACGCCAATACGAAGAATTGTGCCTGGATTCGAAGCCCGGATATGCAAAATTGGACACCTCGTAATGATGGTAGCCGTTCTCCTCCAATATGGAGCACAGCATCTCATACTGAGCCCGGCATTCCTCT
>HF996039.1:0-14722 GCA_000432515.1 Bacteroides sp. CAG:545 | reverse complement strand
GCATTCCTCTTCCGAAGCCTCAGTGTAGCGACCTACCTCGACTTCCCTGGCCAGTGCGCTGCCATCCTCCACGGAAAGCTGATATGCCGAAATATGCGAAGGACTCAGCCCCATCGCCTTATGCACAGTCGCCTCCCAAGTCTGCCGCGACAAGCCTCCGATGCCGAAAATCAGGTCAATGCTGATGTTCCTGAAACCGTGGCCGCGCAGCATCCAATATGCCTGTTCAGCATGGGCGGAATCATGTCTGCGGTTCATCCATTTCAGGACTTTATCATCGAAAGACTGGATGCCCATACTGATTCTGGTGACTCCGAGACGCTCAAGCGACTGCAGATACTCCTCGCCTTTCTCCACGATATCCTCAGGATTGACCTCAAGCGTAAACTCCAGATAGTCATGGCTTTCAGAACCGAAAACCGTTTTGTTAAGACAGGAGACGATGCGTTCCAATACGTCAAAAGGCAGCACCGATGGGGTACCGCCTCCTATATATAATGTGTCCCGATATTCAGGATGCGCCTCCGAAGGCAATGTCGCACGGATTTCGTCCGCACGTGCCTCTATCTCCGAACAGACCAGTCCGGCATACTTGGAGAACCTCCTGCTTTCGACATCAAGTCCCAGGTTCCTTTCCCGGCAGACCGGAACAGCCTCGGAATAGAAACCACAGTAAGTGCAGAAACTTCTGCAGAATGGGACGTGAATGTAAATCAATGATTATCTGAGCATCAGTTCAGACTTTCCGAGGAAAGACTGTTCAGTGTAAGCCTCTACAGTATATACACCTTTGCGATATTCCGGGATATCGTTCAGATATATGCTCAGGTCCACTTCGCTGCCTTCATAATCCACTCTTCTGGAAGCCGAGGCAACCATTGTCTCACCATTGAAAGTGAACGACGAGCGGTTGGAATTCGTAAGGATGATTCCGTCAGGATCCTTCACGCGGATAAACACACGTACAGGTCCTTTAGGCGCCAGGTCGTTCTCCACCAGTGAAAGCGAAGTCAGCAGTCTGACTGTCCTGCTGCTGCGGTCCGTAACCTTGTCCGAAGAATTGTATGCGGCTATATGCAGTCCACGTGCCTTGATGACAGAGCCTGCAGCCACCTGGCCGGTAAGGTTCTCTACCTGCTGTGAAAGCTGTGCGCTCTCCGCCTTGCTTGCCGCAGCCTCTCGCCTTGCTGCCGCAGCTTCCGCCGTAAGCTTGTGGTTCAATGAATTGAGAGAATCGATCTGCACGATGTAGTTGCGCATGATGCTGCGCAATGTGCCGAGCTCCTTCTCATACTGACGCATTTTCGCACGGTTTGTCGCATTGGTCTTCTTGATCCTTTCGAGAAGATCCGCGACCTCAGCCCTGGACGTATCCAGCTGCGAATTGATATTGTCATAGTCGGATGACAATGTTGCATAATCGTTCTGGAGACTCTCCATCTGCTCAGTCAGGTCTCTCTTCTCATCCTCAAGTTCGCTGATCAATGAAGACTTCTGGCTCCATACGTATCCCAAAACTGCAACCAAAGCGACGGCAACAACGACCAGAATCCACATTGTACGCTTCAGTTTCTTTTCCCTTGCCAATTGGCTTTCGCGTTCGCGACGCTCCATGATATTATCCGTTTCCATAAATCTTACGTTTATTCTGTTTCACAAAAATAATCATTATTTTGTAACTTTGTATCTCTTACAAATATCGTACAATGAGAAGACTTTTTACAGCATTGGCCGCATTGACATTGACAATAACTGCTTTCGGCCAGGCCCAGATAACGACAAGAAAAGAGAAACTGAGCGATTTCACGACCAGGACAATGAAAGTGGTCCTTTCCGGAAACCACTTTATCGACCCGGTCATCCGTGAGGCCGTGAACAACACATGGAGCCTCTCGGCCTTTGAATTCTGCTCTCTCGAAGACTTCAACTCGCTCAAGAACAATGAGGAATACTACTTCATGCTGCCGGTAAAGGTCAAGTACCGCCCGGAATCCAAGCCAGGCATCATGATGCTCACCATCGTAAAAGGCCGCGCCACGGCGAAGACCGTAAATGATATGGTCAATGTCGTAAGCATCCCTGTCGCTGCAGCCGACATACCTTCCGGAAGGGAAGCCGCGATGATTCCGGGACTCGTGGACATCATGCAGGGCTACATTGCCAAATCCCTTAACGGAAACTTCTCGGGACTCAGGACATACGTCACCCCGCTGGGAAAATCGTCAGGCAGAAGAGTCGTCATCGCCAGGGAAGACCTGTCTGAGACGGTCGATTCCACCTTCTGCAGGAAAATGGCCAGGAAAGGACTGGACATCGTGGACGGCGAGGTGGCGGACAGCCTGTTCCTGTCAGGTGACAGCAGAACACTCGTCAGCTATGTCGTAGCACCAGCCGAACCGGAAAAAGGTTCAGTATGCTGGAGAATTCTCATTGACGCGAGAACTCACGAACTTTTCTATTACAGGAAACGCACACTCAAGAAGGAGGACGAGGCCGGCTTCCTCAAGGGAGACCTGAAGATAATCGCTAAAACGAGGTAAGATGATAAGCGGAAGAGCTGATTGCGGGATACGCTACGCCGTGAAAAGAAGCGGTTCGGCCGTAGCCTACTGTTCGCTGGGCATTGCTTGCGGGACGAGATATGAACAGGGATTCCACAGCGGGATAGCTCACTTTACGGAGCACACACTGTTCAAGGGGACCGAACACAAAAGTTCCTCAGTGATAAACGGTTACCTCGACAGACTCGGCGGAGAACTGAATGCCTACACCACCAAGGAGGAGATAGTTCTGCACGCCACCATACTGAAGGAAGACCTGTCCAAAGCAAGTTCGCTCCTGATGGAAATAGCCACGGAGGCGACCTTTCCGGACAATGAAGTGAACACCGAACGCGGCGTGGTCATTGACGAAATAAAGTCCTACAAGGACAGCCCGTCCGAGGATGTCTATGACCGGTTCGAGGAGAAGCTTTTCAGGGGACATTCATTGTCAATGCCGATTTTGGGGACTCCCCAAAGCGTCAGAGCCACATCCGCCGAAGAACTCAGACGGTTCTACAAGGAAAAGTTCGTTCCCGGATCAATGGTATTTACGATTGTGGCCGACATTGACGAAAAACGCATGGAAGCGGATCTGCTCAGGACTTTCGACAAGTTCTTCAGCGGAAGCGGCATGGTTTCCGGCGAGCTGACAAGGCCCGAGTCCGTAACTCTGGACAATGTTTTCGACGAGGTCATCAACAAGCGGAACCACGAGGCCAATGCGGTGCTCGGAGGCTATGCCCCGTCTCTGTATGAGGAAAGGGAAAGAATCGCCACATCATTGATGAGCAACATCTTAGGCGGTCCTGCGATGAATTCCATCCTCAACGATATCCTGCGTGAAAAGCACGGCTGGGTTTATGGCGTGGAAAGTTCATACACCCAGTATTCTGATACCGGAATAATGGCGATTTCGCTCGGCTGCGAGAAAGAGAATACGGAAAAATGTATTGACGCGGTCAGGAGAGAAATCTCGAAGCTTCAGGACAATGCCCTGACTGACAGAAAGTTGCGCGCGGCCAAGAAACAGTTCCTCGGCCAGATTGCCATAAGTTCCGACAACGGGGAGGCTCAATGCCTGAGTATGGGAAAGAGTCTGCTCGCCTACGGCAAGGTGGCATCTGCTGAAGAAATCAAACGGGAAATCGAGGCGGTTTCGGCAGACATGATCAGGGATATGGCCTGCCGGATTTTCGCACCGGACAGAACAAGTTGTCTGATATTGTTATAGATTATGGAAAGTGCTCAGGACAAATACATTGAAGAGCATTGCTCGATAAGTAACGAGGCTCTGGACTGGCTGGAGAGGCAGACCAATATACGCACCAACTACCCCCGGATGCTTACAGGAAAGGTGCAGGGAGAGTTCCTGTACATGATGACCCGTATGATTTCTCCGCGCAATGTCTTGGAAATCGGTACTTTTACGGGGTACTCGGCGATATGCATGGCTCTCGCTCTGGAAGGGGAAGGCCATATCGACACATTGGAGATCAATGACGAGCTGGAGGACCTGATATTGGAGGGATTCGAGAGGGCCGGGGTTAGCAATCGCGTTTCCCTGCACATCGGGGATGCTGTGGAGTTTCTGCGCGGACAGGACGGGAAAAAGCTCTACGACCTCACTTTCATTGACGCAAACAAGAGGGAATATCCTGATTACTACGAACTTGCATTGACATTGACCCGTCCCGGCGGCTTTATCCTGGCCGACGACGTTCTGTGGGACGGCAAGGTCTATGCGGAGCAGGTTCCGACGGACAAGCAGACGAGCGGAATAGTCCGGTTCAATGATTTGGCGGCTTCGGACCCGCGTGTGGAGACGGTGATTCTCCCTGTACGGCACGGGCTGAGCATAATACGTAAGAAATAATGGCGACTTTAGCTATCATCTGCAACGGCGATTTTCCCAAGAATGAGTTTCCGCTTTACCTTATCCGGACTGCGGACTATATCGTCTGCTGTGACGGGGCGGCGGTCACGTTTATCCGGAGGTCAGACAAGATTTTCGGCCATCCAAGGCTGCCGGATGCGATAATCGGGGATCTGGATTCGCTGCCTGAGACTTTCAAAAAGAAATACGCGGACCGGATCGTACATAATCCGGAACAGAGCTACAATGACCTGAACAAGGCTTTCTGCTATGCTCTGACGCATTTCAGGGACATTGACACAGTCCATATCCTGGGAGCTGGCGGAAAGAGGGAGGACCATACGATAGGAAATCTGTCCTACCTGATGGAGTATGCAAAGGAGCTGGGAGGCCTGAAAGAGAAGCAGATGCTCTCCGGTATCGACATTCCTGAGGGCCTGCAGATAGACATGGTTTCCGACTGGACTACCTCGTTCGCAATAACTGAGACGACATCGTTTTTCGTCGGCGAAGGCAGGGAAATATCGATATTGTCCCCGGACAACTCGCTCAATATCAAGTCGGAAGGGCTGAAATGGCAGACTTCGGGTGTGATTTTTGACAACTGGTGGAAGGCTACGCTGAACATTGCGGAGACGGACGAGGTCAAGCTGACTCTCAATCACCCGGCTCCTGTTCTTATAATATTGGACTAAAAACATTACGACTATATGCTTAAGAAAATCCGCGCCGTAACAGCAGGTATCGTGTTCATTCTGTGCACGTTGCTGTTCTTGGATTTCACCGGGCTCGCTGCCGGATGGTTCGGCTTCCTGGCGAAAATCCAGTTCCTGCCGGCGGTTCTCGCTCTCAATGCCGGGATTGTCATCGCATTGATTCTATTGACATTGGTCTTCGGAAGGCTCTACTGCTCGATCATATGCCCGTTGGGGATTTTTCAGGATGTCGTCGCAAGGTCTTTCAGTATCTGGCGTAAAAGTCACAAGAAGTCCTACAGCTGGTCGCCTGAGAAGAAGTGGCTCAGGTACAGCGTGTTGGCAGTTTTTATTGTCCTTCTCGTGGCCGGGTTCACTTCGGTTGCCGTGCTGGTTGCGCCATACAGTTCGTTCGGCCGCATCGTGCAGAATCTTCTTTCGCCGATCTGGCTTTGGGGCAACAATCTCTGCGCATGGATAGCCGAGAAGGCAGGCGGGTACGCGTTCGAGCATAAGGACGTGTGGCTCAAGAGTTTGCCTACTTTCGTGATAGCATCTGTTACTTTCGTGGTCATATTCATTCTTGCCGCACGGAACGGCAGGACATACTGCAATACCATCTGCCCGGTCGGTACGGTTCTGAGTTTCTTCTCCCGGTTCGCGATTTTCCGCCCGGTGATCGATACCGGCAAATGCAGGAATTGTCACCTCTGCGAGAAGAACTGCAAGGCATCCTGCATTGACCTGGACAATCACAGAATCGACTACAGCAGGTGCGTGGACTGTTTCGACTGCATCGGCACCTGTCATCATGGCGCGATAAAATACAAGCCTTTCTGGAAGGTCGGAAAGACTGTGAGGAAGGCTGAGGTCAATGACAAGGCTGCGGCCGGAGATAACGGAAGACGTACATTTATCAGCACTACGGCATTGACCCTTGGGGCATTGACAATGAAGGCTCAGGAGAAGAAGGTGGACGGCGGTCTGGCGGTTGTCCTCGGAAAGAAGGCGCCTGTGCGGGAGACTCCTCTGGTTCCGTTCGGAGCGCTGAGTGTCAAGGAGTTCTACCAGCATTGCACGGCCTGTCAGCTCTGTGTGTCGCAATGTCCCAACGGGGTGCTGCGTCCTTCGTCTTCGCTGGAGCACCTTATGCAGCCGGAAATGTCTTATGAGCACGGATGGTGCCGCGTGGAGTGCAACCGTTGCGCTCAGGTGTGTCCATCCGGGCCGATCAGGAAATACAGCATAGAGGAAAAGACCACGATGCATATCGGAACGGCCAAGGTGGATCTGGACTTGTGTGTGGTGAACAGGGACGTCGTTTCGTGCGGCAACTGCTCAAGGCATTGTCCTGCGGGGGCCATCATAATGGTCAAGAAGGATCCGAAGGACAAAAATTCATTGAGGATTCCGACGGTGGACGAAAGCAGATGTATCGGATGCGGGGCCTGTGAGTTCCTCTGCCCGTCAAGGCCATATAGTGCAATTCATGTAAACGGGCTCAGTGTCCACAGGAGGGATTGAGAGCGCTGAATGTCAGCAAGTTGGACTGCTTGAAAATAATAGAATAATGAACATTGACAGACGTGATTTTATAAAAACGGCCGGAGCAGGAGCGCTGGCTGTCGGAGTTGCTTCATTGACAGGATGCTCTCCTTCAGGCAGGCGCGTTCAGGTCGCTGGAAATGCGGCGATGGAAATGCGTACCGACCCGAAAACCGGTGATAAGATTTCATTGCTCGGCTACGGCTGCATGAGGTGGCCGATGAAGAAGGGTGATGACGGCAAGGACTACATCGACCAGGATGCTGTCAATGAAATGGTGGATTATGCTTACCGTAACGGGGTTAACTACTACGACACGTCACCGGCCTATCTCCAGGGGCAGTCGGAGGAGGCTGCCGGAATTGCGCTTAGCCGCTATCCACGTGATTCGTATTACATTGCGACGAAGCTGTCGAATTTCAATGATCCTTCGCGTGAGGCCGGACTGAAGATGTATTACGATTCGATGAAGCAGTTGAGGACTGATTATTTCGACTATTATCTGCTTCACGCTATCGGGACATCCGGTTTTGAGGGTTTCGAGGAGAGGTATGTGAATAATGGGCTGCTTGATTTTCTGCTGAAGGAGCGTGAGGAGGGCAGAATCAGGAATCTGGGTTTTTCGTTCCACGGAAGGCGTGATGTATTCGACAGGTTCCTGGAGCTGCACGACAAGTATCATTGGGATTTCGTACAGATAGAGATGAATTATGTGGACTGGGAGCACGCGAAGGCACCTCAGAATGTCAATGCGGATTATCTCTATGAGGAACTCGCCAAGCGGAATATCCCGGCCACGATTATGGAGCCGCTTTTAGGCGGGCGTCTTGCCAAGCTGCCTCAGGCCATAGCCGAGAAGATGAAGGAGCGAGAGCCCCAGATGTCCGTGGCTTCGTGGGCGTTCAGGTTCTGCGGTTCGTATCCGAATGTGCTGACTGTGCTGAGCGGCATGTCGTCCATGGAGCCGCTGATAGAGAATGTGGAGACTTTCTCGCATTTCAAGGCGCTGACTGATGAGGAGATAGCGTTCCTGAAGGAGATGGCGAATCTCATGGAGGACTACCCTACTGTTCCATGTACGGGCTGCACATACTGCATGCCATGTCCATACGGTATCGACATCCCGACTATCTTCAGGCATTACAATGACAGTGTCAATTCGGGTGATATAGCGCAGAGTTGCGAGCAGGAGCATTTCCAGAGGCTCAAGAGGCGTTTCCTGGTAGGTTACGACCGTGCTGTGGAGACTGTGCGCCAGGCTGACCACTGCATAGGCTGCGGTCAATGCAAGCCGCATTGTCCTCAGAGTATTGACATACCGAGGGAGCTCAAGCGTATCGATCACTACATCGAGAAATTGAAGCGCGAATCATTGTAAATTAACAGATAATTCGTATATTTGCAACCCTGTCCGTGTTACAGGGCAGTTCTGGAGAGATGCTCGAGTGGCTTAAGAGGCACGCCTGGAAAGCGTGTATACTCCAAAAGGGTATCAGGAGTTCGAATCTCCTTCTCTCCGCAAACCAGAAAAGAAAATCAGCGTCAAGTTCACTTGAACGCTGATTTTCTTTTTCCGGTTTGCACCGCCCCGCCGCAGGCGGCGGGAGATGTCGAAGCGCCAGCGGACGAAATCTCGGAGAGAAGGAGGCGCGCGAGACCGCCGGCGGGAGATGTCGGAGCACCAGCGAACGAAATCTCCGAGAGAAGGAGATGCGCGGGACCGCCTACGGGAGATGACGAAGCGCCAGCGAACGAAATCTCCGAGAGAAGGAGGCGCGCAAGACCGCCTACTGGAGATGTCGGAGCGCCAGCGGACGAAATCTCGGAGAGAAGGAGGTGCGCAGGGCCGCCTACGGACTCGGCCGGTCATCTCTGACTACGACTTGTTAAATCACCGACGGTAGCGAGTGATCTGGGCAAGATAACAGGAATCTTTTAGAACAACCTGCATGCCGCAGTTTGGCATATATTACTGAGTGTCAACGACATACAGCGAGCGGCAAAATGCAGGTTATGTGAAAAAAATGGTTAACCTGACTTTTGCTTTATCTACTAACCAGTTGAGAATCAGTACTTTCGTTGATTATGTCAATTTCAGGTTGTTCGGTTTTTCTCTATAGCCATGCTCACGGAAACAGTCATGTCCGGCAACTCGCGGGTCTCCGCCGGCTATTACGAATTTTATTATATCTGCTTGCGGTGGTATTTTCGAACCAATGAGCATATCTCCAAAGCCATAAAAGTACTTGTAACTTATTGAATTATAAATTATTATATAGATTTAAGCTTGTTTTTCAATATGCTCACTCCCATAAAAAAACAGTGTGATGAGCATATTTACATACTGCTTTAAATCGGCATAATTGATTGGGTGTCAATTTGTTATATGGGTACCTACAGGTTCGTCTGGATGCTCATTGGTTCAGAAATCACATATGGCGACGCTNNGATGCTCATTGGTTCAGAAATCCCCTATGGCGACTCTCTTCCTATCCTCTATGAAGTTCACGTCATAGGCAATCACGCAGATAGAGACAAGGTTCTTCTGAAGAAATCGTGTCACGTAATTACGCCGGCAGTGGCAAAGGCCAGCTTTGCTCAGGCGCTTCGCAATTCGCCGCGGGCAATACCGCTGTCCGGCCATTGTCCAAAAGGAGCAACAAGGCATCATGAGATGCCGGCCGGGTCCGGGTATTTGCGACAGCAAATACGTGGAGGACGCAAAGGCCGCGCGGAGCGTCAGGGTTTGGGACAGAGTCCCAATGAAGGACATAGGTCGCAAGGCTGTCCTGCTCGCCACCATGAACCTTTTACTGTAAAAAGTTGACTCAAAATGCTCAGTTTGTCCGTAAACAGGTGTGGTTTCACGGATAAGTTATTCAAAATAAACAAGTTATCCGTAAAAAGGGCCGTTTTTCCGGACAAGTCAGAATTTCCAGCACCAGGGCCTACACCAGCCGCACTATTTTCTCGACAACTTCTTTTGCGCCGCAGGCTTCTTGCTGCCAGTGGCCGGCCCGATATTATATCTGGACAAGAACTCCTGAACCTGAGTTTCATTCATGCCGCTGACATCACGTTTCATGATAAAGGTAGAATCAATGCGGCTGCAGTGGTCATTCAGGACCCAGCCATCCTTTGCAAGCCAGTTGACAGCAGCCATTTTCGTATTGAAACAGAAAGGAGTGTCCGTATCGTCCTTGAGATAATTATAATTGAACTGCAAAACTTTCTCCGATGGCGTTCCCAAATCAGCCACCACCCGGTATCCCGGACCATAGTAAACGATTTCAACCTGCATATAGACGAATCGCCTGTCCTGCGCTCTCAAGGAAACAGTCAATGCCAAGAAGGTCAATGCCAATAAAAGAAGTCTGCGTTTCATATCTTCATTTTTAACCACTCATCAAATATACGTAAAATATACGGATTCAGTAACGTGAAAAAAAATAACTTGTCTCAGATCAGGAGAATTTTTCGGAAATAAGCACACGGCGGATGAGAAAAAAAGAAGATCCGGTGCTTTTCACAAAGGACCGGACCCCTATATAAAACGAACTTAACAAATAGACATAAAAACCTTTTATTGTCTGAGTGCAAATATATAAACTTAAAACGTTATCACCAAATATTTTCATAAAAATTTATAAGTTTTTTTACATATATTCCTTATAATCTCTAATCGTAAAACGTTGCAAAACTTTTTCGACCTTCGATTTTTCGCCGCCAGAATATCCCGAAACGACTGATTTTCCGCATTTTGCACAAGAAGAAACAAATGAAAGCACCCCACAAGAAAAAACAGAAAGCGCACAAGAAAAAAACAAAAAGCACTAAAAACAAAACGCATCAAAAAAAACAGCAGCTGGTCTTCACGACTGGCTGCTGTCTTACCTTATTCAATATGAATTAAACTAGCTCATGTTATTATGTCTTCTGACCTGATATAATACCATTATCGTGCCAAACACAAAAAACATATTAAATTATCTTAAATATTTACTGAAGAACTTCCAGATTTCCTCACACGTATCCATACTGTGCTCACTCCAGCTGTGATTGCCGCCAATCACCTCATAGAGCCAAACTTCAGTCTCAGGGCCACCCTTCCAGGCAGGGACACCGCCCAGATACCTGTGAAGCACCACCTGTCGAGGCCGGTTCTTGGGATTGTCCACAGGGACAGCAGGCACCTTCATCGAAAGCGAATCCACCTCCTCATACGAACACCTGGCCTCATCCACCCATTTGCCCACTGCAATCGGGA
Organism: Bacteroides sp. CAG:545; assembly: GCA_000432515.1. Classification (GTDB taxonomy): domain Bacteria; phylum Bacteroidota; class Bacteroidia; order Bacteroidales; family UBA932; genus Cryptobacteroides. The sequence goes on along the minus strand of HF996039.1, from coordinate 3,799 downwards.
CAGCGATATACGCTCCCCAGCCGCCCTTGTTCATCGGATCACCAGTCCAGAGCGAAGTCTTGTCCTCAGTACCGTGCACTTCCATAAGCGGAACAGGTCCCTTGGCATCCAGGTCCTTCTGCATCCAATCGAGCGTGAGTCCTGCAATCGGAGCAATAGCCGCGAAGAAATCCGGCTTGAGATACGCCATCAGATAACACATTTCCCCGCCATTGGACATACCGGTAAGGAAGACATTGTGCCGGCTCAGGCCATATTGCTTATGAAGCCTTTTCGTAAGAGTACAAAGGAAATCCACATCATCGGTCTTGAGCCCTTTCTGGAACGGATAGCCAACATTCCAGCAAGTATTTCCGCGATCATCCTTCGCCCCCTGAGGATAACAGACCGCAAATTTCTCTCGGTCAGCTACTCCACACAGAGCAGAACCGCCCCGCATTGCCCTGCCGCCATAACCATGAAGGACAATGACAAGAGGCGCATTCTCCTTCATACCGTCAGGCAGATAAAGATAATACTCCCTTTCCAGGCCCTTATGCCTGAAAGTTTCATGGAGAGGTTCAGCTGCATTGACCTGCACGCAGGACAGCAGCGCCGTGAAAATCAGCGCAACGACAAACTTTTTCATATCAGCTCTTCTTTTCAGCCATCAGTTTCTGCAGACTGCTCAGATACTCCAGGACCGCCACGAGAGCAAGTCCGGCTATCGCCCAGATTATCGCCCCAGAAATCTGAAGGTCAATGCCTTGCGCAGCATTGCCAGCACTCAGCAATGCCTGAGCTCCGGACTGAGCAGCTTCTGCCGTCATTCCACTTCTGAGCAGCTGTCCCTCAGCCACTGCCGTCATATCATTCCACGGCCAGACCTTAACCAGAGCGCCTATCACGAAGCCGACCAATGTGAGCATCGTGGCTCTTTCATAACGCTTCAGAAGCCAATGCAGGAATTTGGAGAAGCCTAGAATTCCTATAACGCATCCTATACCGAAAACCAGCAGGACCGGAAGATTCAACTGATTGACAGACTGCATTATATAATCGTATTTTCCGAGAATGACGAGAATGAAACTGCCGGAAATGCCTGGCAGAATCATTGTACATACCGCTATCGCTCCGCAGATGAATATGAACCACAGGTCGTCAGGCGTGGTGGTCGGCGACAGGGTGCAGATGACTACGCCGAGAGCAATGCCGACCGCAAAGAAAAGGACATCAACGAATTTCCATCCTTTGATGTCATATATCATATACACGGACGACGCTATGATAAGGCCGAAGAAAAACGCCCACGTCTGCACAGGATAGAAGTGCATGACATAGACCATAAGTTTCGCCAATGAGAAGATACTGATGAGAACTCCCACCAGAAGCGAAACCAGAAAAGTGCCGTGGATATATCTCCAGAACTCTCTGAACTGACCTTTCAGCAGCATCTTCCACGATGACGGATCCATCAGCGCATTCAACGCGTCAATGATTTCCGTAAAAATTCCTGTCAATAAAGCGATTGTCCCACCTGAAACTCCAGGAATCACATTCGCCGCCCCCATTCCGAATCCCTTCAGTCCGGTGAGTATGTTTTTTGTCAATGCGTTCATCTTATTGAATAATGGTTTCCAGATAACGAGTAATTTCCTTGAAGGCGTCCGAAGGACCGAGTTCATGAGATGGCGAATCTTCCACTACGAGGTCAAAAGTCCTGCCCGGCAGCTGCACACGGCCGATTTTAAATACCGCGCCTGAGCACCCCGCCAATGCTGCAATAGGGAAATCCACATTGTCCACCAACGAGAGCAGAACATCCGCCCCGTCGGAGGAAATCATCTCGATTATTTCCAACGCCGGCCTGCCGTACCAGTTCAGGTCCTTCCTGAGGATGGTGTTGTTCAGGCTTGTTATCTGCCGTTCGTCCTCTCCTTTCTTGCTCAAATCGAGGAAATAGACATTGACCTTAATTCCCTTGGACTTGAAATAGGTCAATGCTGCCTCCTTGCAGTCATCTACGCCATTTTCCTGAGCGTCCAAGACAATGGACACCGACCGGATTTCCGACAACGGGACAAGTCCGGTCGGTTGCTTGCTCGAATACCTTCTCAGAAACTTTCTTCTGAATATGTTCTTTATAAAATCTATCATCAGTCGAATTTTTCTTCCGCGACATGTCCTCCGTTAGCCGATATCAGCTCACGGATTTCTTTCTTGGCCGCTTTCCATCTTGGAATATCAATCTTCGTGCCGATGACCTCAACTACTTTGGCCGCGATGATGGAGCCGACTTCTCCGCAGACCTTCAGAGGCATGCCCAATGAATGCGCATAGAGAAAACCTGCCGCGTAGGTATCTCCTGCACCGGTCGCGTCTATGGTTGCGGCTGGCCACGGCTCGATATAATGATATTCATCGCCGCTCTTGAGCATTGACCCGTCCTTGCCGACCTTTACCACTGCGATTTTGCAATGCTTGGCGATCTCGTCGAGGGCTTCGCGCGGCTGCATCTTGGTAAATGCCTTCGCTTCAGATTCATTGGCAAAGACTATATCCACATAACGGTCCACGATGTCGTGAAGGAAAGCGTCATTGGACTCGACCACGTTATAGGAGGCCATATCCAGGGATATGAGGCAACCCGCTTCATGCGCCATTTCCACAGCTTTGCGGATAAGAGCCTGATTCTGAACGAGGTAGCCCTCTATGTGAAAGTAGTCATAGCCCTGAAAATATTCCGGTTTCAAGTCTTCCGGAACCATTTCCAATGCGGCGCCCATATAGTTGGCGAATGTTCTCTCTGCATTGGCCCCGGACACGAAAACCATGGAGCGGCCGGAAGGGTTCTTGCCTTTCAGGAGCATTGTCTTGACGCCGTACTGCTCTTCATCGCTCTTGAACAGATGGCCGAGCTCGTCTTCGCCCACTTTTCCGATAAATGCAGCGTCCATTCCGAAGATGGCAGCGCAGGTGATGGTGTTAGCGGCAGAACCACCTGCCACATAATGCAGCCCGTAAGGCTTCAGGCTTTCAAAAATCTTGTTCCCTGTCTCCATATCCACGAACTGCATGCTGCCTTTAGGAAGATGGTACATTTTCAGGAACGAATCATCCGGTAGCACTGCCAGAATATCCGTCAGCGCATTACCTATTCCCAATATTGACTTTGTATTCATATTACATTTAAAAATTTTTACGGGAAACAAAAAATATGAGCAAAACATCCATTATTTACAATCAACTTTTCTCCAGAATCAGACGACATCAGCAATTCAAATTTTCCATCTGCATAATAATCTTCATAAGAAAATGATGTAAATTCAATCCACCCACTATCGGCCCTATACTTCTGATAACTTTTGTCTTTCTTGTCATATAGCCAAGCTTTTGCTTCTGACTTTAAGCCAACTTCCTGATTGCTATTGAAATAATACTTTTTATCGATATTAAATTCCGAAGATTCGTTCAACATAAAATAAAGTTCTATAGTATCTCCGGATTTACTTACTATTGACTTCTTTACCTCAAAGCAAAATTTCTGTTCTTCAATCCTTAGTGTATAAGGACAATACGGCATTACATATTCATCAGTATCACTACTAAAGACTTCCCCATTGATTTCAGCGTAAAACAAACTTGACATTTTACATTTCTGAGATAATATCCCATATAATATCTCACTTACACATCCTGATAGTGCAACTGGCAAAACCAAGAACAAGAAAAATATGATATAACGATGACGCATTTTCTAAGCAATTTAGTAAGCGTTAAAAAAAATAAGTTGGTAAAGATTTGTGGAGGATTTTCGAGG
>HF996038.1 GCA_000432515.1 Bacteroides sp. CAG:545 | reverse complement strand
TGGGAACTCTCGCATTTGGAGGACGCCGATTATATTCTCATGAATTTTCTTCCGGGCAGTAAGTCTCCGATTACGCTTCTGGAATTGGGCCTGTTTGCGAAAAGCGGAAAGCTCTATGTAGTGTGCACGGAAGGTTTCTACAGATATGACAATGTCAGAATCACTTGCGCGAAATACGGCGTGCCTGTCTATGCTTCATTAACTGAGGCAATCGGGGAAATCATCAGGTAGGTCTTCGTCTTTTGTTTTCATTGCTTTTTCTTGGTGTCTGGCAGAAATCCGGCCACGACGCCGAGAAGCGGCAGGTATGCGCTGGCATTGAAAATGAACCAGATGCTTGTCTTGTCCGCGAGCCATCCGAAGAATGCCGAACCGATGCCGCCCAGACCGAACATGAGACCGAAGAAAACGCCGGAAATCATCCCTATTCTGTCTGGCATCAGGTCTGTTGCATATACGACAATCGATGAGAATGCCGATGATATCACCAGGCCAATGATGACGGACAGGACTATGGTCCAGAAACAGTTTACATGGGGCAGCAGCATGGCAAAAGGCGCTGCTCCCAAGATAGAACCCCATATTATGTATTTCCTTCCGTACTTGTCTCCTAAAAGTCCTCCGCCTACTGTGCCGAGCGCTGATGCCGCAAGGAACGCGAAAAGGCATAGCTGGGAATTCTGCACTGTCATCGAAAACTTGTCCATCAGGAAGAATGTGAAGTAGCTTGTCATGCAGGACAGGTAAAAGTATTTGGAAAAGATCAATGCCACCAGAATGAGCATTGCAGTATGAACCTGACGGCGTGGAATATCATTGCGGATATCTGCATTGATCTCAGGATGGTCGGTATGGGTGGCAATCCTTTCCTTGTACCACGATGCAACGTACAGCAGGATTACTGCAGCCAGGATTGCTATCAATGCGAACCACCGGATGGAACTCTGTCCGAAGGGCAGAACTATGAGCGCTGCCAGAAGCGGCCCGAGCGCATTTCCTCCGTTGCCTCCTACTTGGAATATCGACTGCGCCAGGCTTTTCTTTCCTCCAGATGCCATCTGTGCCACTCTGGAAGCCTCCGGATGAAATATTGACGACCCCATTCCGATTATTCCCACTGCAATCGGAATTGTCAGGAATGTGCTGGCGCCGGAGAGCATGAGCAGGCCTGTCAATGTAAAGCACATGCCGATGGAAAGGGCGTAAGGTGCAGGTCTCCTGTCCGCGTAATAGCCTGTGAATGGCTGAAGTATGGACGATGTCATCTGGAATACCAGCGTTATAATGCCTATCTGTGCAAACGAAAATCCATATGTGTCCTTTATCAGCGGGTAAATGGACGGAATCACTGACTGAATCATATCATTCAGAAAATGCCCGATGCCACAAGTAATCAGTATGGAATAAGCGGTGCCGTTATGATTTACCTTCATTATCTGTCTTCTTCAAAAAATACAAAAACGGGGAACCTGTCCCCGAAATACCTCATCTCCGTTCATGTTGA
>HF996037.1 GCA_000432515.1 Bacteroides sp. CAG:545 | reverse complement strand
TCATTTTTCTCTTGACTCGTACCCTACGGCATATACTATCTTTGCCGGCGAATAAACAAAAGTGCACGAATCCATCATGGCGCTCTATGACGACCACATTTGCGGTAAATAATCCGCAAATTCTGCGGGTTATTTGTCGCAAAGTAGTATATTCCTCAGAGATTGAAGGCATGTTTCTAAACTACCTGACTACCTCATCCTGGACCTTGGAAACGTACAGAATATCGCTGAGGTTATCGAGAACGGCCGTACCGTCCGGAAGGTCTGCCTTTTTAAATGGCCCTATAATAATATCATCACAGGAATTGCGTAGCAGATACACCGGGCAATAATATAAACGATTTTCTATAAAAAGTTTTTTCTATAAAAAATTCTTTCTATATTTGAGTGTTAAAATAGATTCTCTTATGAGTATAGAAAACAGAATAGGGCCTCCTGTAGAAGGAAAAGATTTTTACGGGCGAGAGAAAGAGTTGGGAATTGCAAACCGGTTGTTGGATAGCGGACATTCACTATTGCTGTCTGCTCCTCGCCGTATAGGCAAATCGTCATTTGCCAAGCGTTTGATAGAGGACAAAAAAGCGCAGGGATGGAAATGCGTGTATATCGATTTGGAACAGACTACCACAGAGGACGGTTTCCTGTATTTGATTATCGAATATTTTGAAAGGAATCACGTATGGAGGCAGAAAACCGACGGGATGCTCCAAGGTGCAAAGGCTATACTGGACAGAATCAATAAGATTTCAATCGGCCCTGTCGGCTTTGATCTGTCTTCTCCCGAGAGGAAAGAAGACCTATATAAGTCCTTGAAAGAATTGATTCGTCACGATGAGGAAACCTTCATCGTGGTTGATGAACTTACGCTCTTTCTTGGGGTACTCCTGAAAAGTGATGGCGGCGAGGAAAAAGTGTCATTTATCCTAAATTGGCTCCGGAGTCTCAGACAGGTTGCCGGGACTAAAGTCCGGTGGCTATTTTGTGGTTCGGTCGGGCTGAAAAACTTTACGGCATCCCTGAATCTCAGTTATGCTATAAATGACCTGACGGATTTCAGCTTGGATGAACTTACCCCGGAGGAAGCCCGTGGCCTTATGGAGGGGCTGTGCCAGGGAGAAGGGATGAATATGGATGAAGAAAGCATAATATATGCATTGGAAAAGTTACACTGGAATATTCCATACTTTATCCAAATCCTCTTCTCCAAACTGCGTGACAATTATACTGGAGACGTTTCCAAAGAAGACATAGATACGGCTTACGGGCAACTTTGTTCCGAGAGTTACCTGAATACTTGGTCAGAGCGCCTTGCGGAGTACCGTGAAATGGAAAGACCGGCACGTTTGATTCTGAATGGACTATCGGCAAGGAGAAGCGGCCTCAGGCGTGAAACGCTGCTTGGCATTTTGATGACTGGACAGGACCCATCCAATGCAGGAGAAACTGACCTTTTGCTCAGCAAAGTCCTTGAAATGCTGGAGAATGACGGTTATCTTCTCCGCAAGGGTCCCGTTCGCTCTTTCCGTTCACCGCTTTTAAGAGATTACTGGTATGGGAAGTTTGTCCAATAACGGAGTACTGTTTAACGAAGCAGTATTCAAGGCAGTCCTTCATGATTTAGAGAAAGAGTCTAAAGGAAGTGCGGGGCAGCCTCAGATTATAATCGGGGCACCTGGAGGTGGCAAAACTTTCATGTTGAGACAGCTTTTTGACACAGCATCTGCCCACTCCGGGGTTATGCCGACATGGATAGACGGACGTATGGTTTTTTCCAATAAGGATATGCTGTGCATGCCCGATGAAGGACGTAGCATCCTGTTTGTGGATGACTTTCATTATTATCTGCAAAGAACGTCCAATGAAGAACAATTTGCACTTCGCGGCATCCTTTCAGAAACGGACGGTCCTATACTTGTTGCGACGGCCCCTACCGTAATGCCTCAACTGACACATTACGGAGCCGCGTTGTTCGAAGGATTTCACATTCACTACCTTAAGCCGCTTTCCGACAATGACTACCGTCTTATTATCGGATGTGATGTCACTCAAATAAAAAGGGCAAAGGCCCTTATGGCATATCTGCCTAAAACACCCGGCGCCGTCGATATGGTGAAAGAAATCGTTTACAATTCCCCGACAAGCGAAGAAGATTTAAGCCTTTTGGTAAAACGCATATCGCCGCTATATCAAAACATATTTGACAAACTTCTTCCCCAGCAACAAAGAGTCATGTGTGCCCTGGCGGGCGAAACGGAAGGGCTCAAATTGTCTGATATCCGCAATATAACAGGGCAGGAAGCCGGAAAGATATCCCCTTACATCACCCGAATGCTTGAAACCGGCCTGATTTCCAAAGAGACTCAGTCTACTAGAGGCGCTCATTATCGAATAACCGACCCCCTGTTTAATCTGTGGTTGCCAAAGATGAATGACCATTGCGGGAACAAGTAGTTCCATGAAAATTCAAAATTGTTACATCGCCCTCTGAGATAGTTCGGCGGGTTCCATTATCTACCAGGTAGTTATTGCAGTGCTCGCCATCGTGGACAACAAGGTGTCCGATGCTGACGCTGCCAAGGTGAAGGGCTATGACGGCAATATCGTGGTCCGTGTGCGTGAAGGCGGAAGCCGGTACTACGTGATGACAACTTCCGACTCTGACGGCAAGATGACTGTGAAGAATGTCTCCGGACCGTACAAAAGCCGGTAATTATGAAAATTTACACAGATCGTCTTTAAAACTGACACAGTACGTTATGTGGCTTGTGCGGACGAGGCCGTGGAAGTAGTGCCCAAGGAGAAGACCAA
>HF996036.1 GCA_000432515.1 Bacteroides sp. CAG:545 | reverse complement strand
TGGTCGATCGTGGTTACTATTACGCCTACGCGAATGGCGGTGTGTCGTATGCGAATGTGAGTAATGGTGCCTCGTATGCGTATGCGTACATCGGCTCGCGTCTCGCCTTCCGCGGCAAAATCGTGATGGCGCAGAGCGTGGCGGCGTATAAGGCGTTGACCGAGGTAGCGTAAAGCGAAGCGCGAAAAAGCGGGAGCGAAGCGACAAAACGAAAAGAACGGGGTTCGGATAGTGTCCGGACTCCGTTCTTGCGATATATGAATACCGGCGTAAGCCGGTCGAAATTTTTGAGGGTGGGGGAGCGCCCCAGCGGTACGTTTCGTTTTAAGAAATTATGCGGTTCGTTCTGAAAAGGCGAAACGCTTCGTTTTGCGGATTATATTTCGACACTCTGCCAGGGTGCTGAGCGGCATGTTCAGGACAAAATCACATTGTCTGACCTGGACAATGTTATCCGCCACGCAAGTGAATATGACAAAGTGAGGGAAGATCGCCTGGATTCTTGCAGAACGGCTTTGACGCATAGTAAGACATTGGAGCAGAAGTACTTGCTGTATTTTACAATGCGCCAGACATTCGACAGGTACAGAACGGATTCTGCGACTTTCTATGCGGTCAAGTCTCTTGATGCGGCCAAAGAACTCGGCCGTCAGGATTATATAAGCGCATCATCTCTGGCTCTGGCAAAGCAGTATATGACCTCTGGAATGAGTTATGATGCCCTGACAACTCTGAACCGGGTGGACCGGAGTGCATTGTCCGAAAAAAGCAGGGAGGAGCTGTACCTCTTCTATATGAGCATATATGAGTCGCTTGAGGGACTTGGCATTGACCAGAGCCTGAAACAGTATTACAGTTCCAAAGCCTCCGTGTACAAAGATTCCATTGCCAGCCAGTTTCCTGACAATGTTGTGGGCAAAAGTGAGCGTTTTCTGCTTGAAGGGGACTATAAGAGTGCCCTGGACGTTCTACTGCGCAAGTATGGCTCGCTTTCTCCGGAGTCTCCCGAAAACGGCCCTGTAGCCATCGCCATTGCGGATATTTATCTTTCAATAGGATGGAATGATGCAGCAAAGGATTATATGATAGCTTCCGCCTATTCGGATATTGTCAATGCAAAGAAGGAATATGTGGCGCTCAGGATGCTTGCGACGATGCTTTACGAGGACGGGGACATCAAGAGGGCCTACTCTTATCTGAACAAGGCCCTGGATGACGCGAACTTCTGCAAGGCAAGGCTGAAGGTGGATGCATTGGCACCTCTCATCTCCATTGTCAATGAGTCCTATATTGAGGCCAAGAAGAAGGATCTCAAGATATTGTATGCTGGCTTCGGTGTGCTGTGCTTCCTGCTATTGCTTATGACCGTGCTCCTGTTCGTGAACAAGAGCCAGCGCAGGAAACTGGAGGTGATGAAAGACGAACTCACTGAGTCCCAGTCACTTCAGGAAGAAGCAAACAGGATAGTAAAGGAGTCCAGCAATATCAAGAATACCTATATCACCCAGCTGATGCTTGAGTGCATTTCCAGAATAGAGCGGCTGGACAAGTACAGGAAGAATCTGAACAAGAAAGCCATCGCAGGAGATATCCAGACACTTAAGCGTGACCTTAAGTCGAATGCCGTGGTGGAAGAGGAGTGGGCGTCGTTCTACAGTGTTTTTGACAAGACTTTCTTGTCATTGTTCCCTACTTTCATCGCGGATTTCAATAATTTCCTTCAGCCGGAGTACAGAATTTCGATCAAGGACCCGTATGTCCTGACTCCGGAACTGAGGATTTATGCTCTGATCCGTCTGGGAATCGACAGCACGGACCGGATTTCCATACTTCTGAGATACTCCCGTTCCACCATATATGCGTATCGTTCGAGGACTCGTCTGAAAGCTCTTTCCCCTCAGGAATTCGAGGAGCAGATTAAGGGAATTTCATCCATTTAGGCACAAAAAAGTTTTATTTTCCATTTATATTTTTTAGTAGTATATTTTAGATTAAATCGTTGGTAATCAAGTATTAAGGTTTTAAATTCGGTTATATTTTCATTATTACATATTGTTATTGATTTTCAAGTTACATATCTTTCGTAAAATAATAACACTAATGTTAATGAAACGACTACTGACCTTCTTTGCAATTGCAACATTCGGCATCACAACCCTTTCTGCTGAAAATGTGGAAACTGTTTATTCTCCCGACGGAAAAGTGAAACTTTCTTTCTCATTGTCAGAAGAAGGTCGTCCCCAGTATTCGGTGGATTGCGGCGAATTGCCTGCCGTGCTGACAAGCGGTATGGGGTTCGAACTGGTGGGCAAGTCCGATGACCTGAAGTCTCATCTGGATAGGGACTTTGAAATCACCGGTACATCTCGTGGCGATTGTGATGAGACATGGAGCCCTGTATGGGGTGAGGAGACTTCCATCAGAAATCATTATAACGAATTTGTAGTCAACTTGATGCAGCGTAAGACCGGAAGAAGGATGGATATCAGGTTCAGGGTATTTGACGACGGTGTGGGATTTCGCTATGAATTCCCTCAGCAGCAGTTACTTGTCTATTTTGTGCTCAAGGAAGAGCATACGCAGTTCGCCATGCCGGGAGATATCACCGCGTGGTGGATTCCGGGCGACTATTATACTCAGGAATATGACTACACGTGCTGCCGCCTCTCCCAGATCAGGGAAGTGAACAGCAAGCGCATGAACAAGAACATGTTCTCTCCGACCGGAGTTCAGACATCGCTTCAGCTCAAGACAGACCAGGGCCTCTACGTGAATATCCACGAGGCTGCTCTTGTGGACTATGCCTGCATGCATCTGAATCTCGATGACAAGAATTTCGTCTTCGAATCATTCCTCAATCCTGATGCGACTGGTGCAAAGGGCTATCTTCAGGCGCCTCTGAACACTCCTTGGCGCACAATCATTGTCAGTGACGACGCACGCGACATTCTCGCTTCCCGTATGACGCTGAATCTCAATGAACCTTGTAAGATCGAGGACACTTCCTGGATCAGACCTATAAAATACGTTGGTGTGTGGTGGGAGATGATTACCGGAAAGTCACAGTGGTCCTATACCTGGGATCTGCCTTCCGTTCAGCTCGGAGTGACTGATTATACGAAGGTCAAGCCTCACGGTCATCACGGAGCCACCACTGAGAACGTGAAGAAATACATTGACTTCGCTTCTGAAAACGGCTTCGACGCGGTGCTTGTCGAAGGCTGGAACGTGGGCTGGGAAGACTGGTTCGGCCACCTTAAGGACTATGTCTTCGATTTCGTGACTCCTTATCCTGATTTCGATCTTGAGGAAATCCGTGACTATGCCAAGTCCAAAGGTGTGGAAATGATCATGCATCACGAGACTTCCGCTTCCGTAAGAAACTACGAAAGGCATCTCGACACCGCATATACATTTATGAAAAACAACGGCTACAATGCCGTCAAATCCGGTTATGTCGGAAATATGCTTCCTCGCGGGGAACAGCATTACAGCCAGTGGATGGTAAACCATTATCTGTATGCCGTCACCCAGGCCGCCAAATATAAGATAATGGTCAATGCCCATGAGGCGGTGCGTCCTACGGGATTGTGCAGGACCTGGCCTAACCTTATCGGAAACGAGTCTGCCAGAGGAACTGAGTATCAGGCATTCGGCGGTTCCAAGCCGGGACATGTCTGCATATTGCCGTTTACCAGGCTGTTGGGCGGTCCGATGGACTACACTCCAGGCATCTTCGAGATGAATATCAGCAAGTTCAGTCCGGGCAACAAGTCCCACGTCAATGCCACTATTGCAAATCAGCTGGCCCTCTACGTGACGATGTATTCCCCGTTGCAGATGGCTGCCGACCTTCCGGAAAACTACGAGAGATTCCCGGATGCGTTCCAGTTCATAAAGAATGTGGCGTTGGAATGGAGTGAGGCCAGATACCTGGAGGCCGAGCCGTTCGAATATGTCACCACGGCACGCAGGGTAAAGGATTCAGGAGACTGGTTTGTCGGCTCCACAGCAGGTGCTGAAGGCCACGTCTCCAAGATATCGTTCGACTTCCTGGAGCCTGGCAAGAAATATGAGGCCACGCTCTATGCAGATGCACCGGATGCGGACTACAAGACAAACCCACAGGCTTACACGATCCGCAAGATGAAGATTGACCACAAGTCGAAGCTCGTCCAGAAGTGTGCTGCAGGCGGCGGATATGCGATGGAGATAAGAGAAATCAAGAAATAAAACTTTAAGTATATGATAATCAACAAATTGAAATTTATGAGCGTAATCGGAGCGGTATTTTTATGCCTCTCCGCTTCAGCGTCTCAGAAAGAAGACTTCAAAGCAGCTGAGAAAGCGGCCTCAGGAGTTATCACGAGAACTCTCGGAAGAAAACCTTCCAATGTGAAACTCGTAGTTACCGGTCCTATGGAGGGAAGCGAATATTTCTCTACAGAGGTGAAGAAAGGCAAACTTACCGTAAAGGGAAGCTCTGCTGTGGCAGTCTGCCGTGGTTTCTATGATTATGTAACATCCAACCATTACGGTCTGTCCACTTGGACTGTCAATAACATTGACCTTCCTGAAAAACTTGCAGACCAGCCTCTTAAACTCGTCACTACCCCTTTCGTGCTGAGACAGTATATGAATGTCTGCACCCTCGGCTACACCATGCCTTACTGGAAATGGGAAGACTGGGAGAAGGAGCTCGACAGGATGGCTCTCCACGGCGTGAACATGCCGCTTTCGCCTATCGGTAGCGAAGCGATTTTCGCCCGCGTATGGAAGAAACTCGGTCTGACTGATGAGGAAATCGGCAAGTTCGTGACAGGCCCGGCTTATCTGCCGTGGTTCAGGATGGGCAATATGTCAGAACTCGACGGACATCTCTCACAGAGCTGGTATGACAAGACCATCGCTCTGGAACACAAGATGATAGACAGGATGAGTGAACTCGGTATGACACCGATTTACAATGCTTTCGCAGGCTTTGTGCCTGAAGCGATCAAGCGCGTGTATCCTGACGCGAACCTCATCCACACCGGTTGGGATGACGGCCCGTACTATGTGTCCAATTTCATTTCTCCTGAGACGGAGCTGTTCCAGCTGATCGCGAAGACATATATCCAGGAATGGGAAAAGGAATTCGGAAAAGGCAAATACTACCTCGCCGACAGTTTCAATGAAATGAAGGTCCCGTTCGCCGAGCGTGGCACCAAGGAACGCTATACTCAGATATCCAACTACGGAAAGTCTCTGTATCAGTCCATTGCCGCTGCAAATCCGGACGCTGTTTGGGTGCTTCAGGGCTGGATGTTCGGCTACCAGAGACATATCTGGGACCCGGAGAGCATCGAGGCATTGTTCTCCAAGGTGCCTGATGACAAGATGCTTCTTCTGGACCTGAGCGTGGACTTCAACTACGGAATCTGGGAGAATGAATATACTTGGAACTATGCGAAAGGCATTTACGGAAAGCCGTGGATCTACAGTACCGTGCCTAACTTCGGCGGACGTACTGCCCCTGCAGGTGCATTGGACTTCTACCTTAACGGCCATCTGAATGCCCTCAGCTCCGCAAATATGGGCAATCTTGTCGGCGCAGGCACCGCTCCTGAAGGCGTGGAGAGCAACGAAGTGATCTACGAAATCCTTTCCGATGCGTGGTGGAGCACTTCCCACAAGGATATCCACGAATGGCTGAGGAATTATACCATCAACAGATACGGGAAATGTCCTGAGACGATGATGACATTCTGGAACAAGATGCTCGAAAGCTCTTACGGAATGTGCTCAAGCCGTGCACAGTACGTAGTTCAGAGACAGCCGTTCTACGGTCTCGGAGGCCGTTACGTGGTTTCCAAGGCGCACTTCGAGGCACTTGAGGCCTATATCGCGGCTGCTTCGGAACTCGGTGACAATGAAGCTTATCTCACCGACCTCGCCTTGTGGGCCGGCTTCTATGCGTTCGGCAAGGCAGACCTGCTCGTAAATCAGATCAATGAGGCTTATCTTGCCGGAGACAATGACAAGGCTGCCGCTATGGAGGTCCGCTTCAAGGACCTGATGCTTCGCGCAGACAGACTTCTGGACAAGAACCCTGTAACCCGTATGCAGAGATGGATAGACTTTGCCCGCGGATGGGGTGACAGTCAGCAGGAGAGCGACAAATATGAAAAAGACTGCCGCAGAATCGTGACTACGTGGGGTGTCAGCTATCCTGATGCCGGTCTCAATGACTATGCATGCAAGATCTGGTCAGGCCTTATCCGCGACTACTATATCCCAAGATGGCAGCATTTCTTCGATGCCAAGAAAGCGGACAAGCCATTTGACTTCGCCGCATGGGAGGGTAATTTCACTGAGGAGAAGAAACTCTCCGATTTCGTTCCTGTAAAGGACCTCGTGAAGGAATCACAGGAGCTTGTCAATGTTGCGAAAGACATCGAACCGGCTGAAGGCCAGGGGCTTTCAGGCTGGACATCATTCGAGATGAGAGACAGCAGCACATTGATCATCCGCATGATGGAGCCTGAGGATTATATTCCTGTCAAGGCCCTGAGATTCAGATGGAAGAGAGGTGAGGACAATGTCACCCTCAAGCGTGTGCAGGTCAATGCTGCCGGCTGGGTACGTTCCGTCAAGAAGGACATCAATGTCGAAATCGGCAAGGACAATCCGGTAGTGGAGATTCCATTGGAATACAAACGCGACAGGACCTATCAGTTCATCTACGTCCATATCGAATTGGCAGGAACAAAACTGAACGGGGACTCACAGGTCGCAATAGAATATGTAAAATAATTATTCAATATGATGAGAAAAATTATATCAGTCATCGCTCTTGCGGCCGCGCTTTTCTGCGGTCTGTCATGCAGCAAAGACAATTCAGTCCCAGAGATTGAATTGAAGAGTGTTTCCGCTACGTCGTTCGACGCTGCCGGAGGATTCGGAACGGCAGTCGTAGAGACTGGCGGCCTCAAATTGACGGCTGAATCTTCTGCTCCGGATTGGCTTCGCGTAAGCGTTGCCGGTTCTTCTGTTCTGTTCAATGTGTTCTCATATACTGGTGATACAGAGCGCACTGCGGATGTTACCATCAATGCTGAAGGCAGCAATTCCGTCAGCTTTTCAGTGAAACAGTCTCCGTTCAAGGGAATCATCATAAGTGAATCAATCCTGGAGTTCTCTGATTCCGACCAGAAATTGCAGACACTTGTAAAGTGCACATCTGATTTCAGCGTGGAAATCCCAGAGAATCCGGATGGCGTCTTCTCATTCGAGAAATCAGCCAGCGGTGTAACATTCATCGTAAGCAAGGCTCAGAGCCGCAGAGCGTTCTCCGGCAGAGCAGTCATCACCCCTGCGGACAACAGCATTGAACCTGTTTATGTAACATTGACACTTCCTAAGAAACCGGACTGGTATTATCTCATGGGAACTTGGAAAGTGGCAAAGAACGCCGATGAGTGCGGAGACAAGAGCGATTTCGTGTTCGCGACAGAAAAGATGTACGAGTCATTCTCGGTTACGGTTCAGAAAGGCGAGCTCGTGAATTATCCTTTCTCAGCCCAGCTGGTGGACGGTAAAGTAAGAATCGGCATCCAGGGCTTCGGCAAAGATGAGGCTGCAAACAAGTACTACTCAGTGCATTTCAACGGACCGACTTCGTCCAATCCGTCAGGATTCTACATCTTCTCTACAGAGGGTCGTGCCGCTTGGGATGCCGAACCTGTATTCGATGATGTGAACCACACAGTCACTCTTTCATTCGAGAATGCCAAACTGAACAGCAACGATATCCCTCAGCAGTTGAACATCTGGTGGAGTCGTGACAGATTCTTTGCATTCACTACACGTATTGTAGCATATCAGCAGCTTGTGCTTACCAAGGAATATACAGAATAGTAACAGCTTATGAAAAGATTGATTATATCAATGCTGCTGTCGGTCATCTGCGCCTTTTCAGTTTTCGCGCAGCAGACATTGACAGTCAGCGGTACAGTCAAGGACGATGCCGGTGAGCCTCTCATAGGTGTCGTGGTGGCAGTGGCGGGCACAGGAAATGCCGCCGTCACGGACCTTGACGGTAATTATACATTGACGAAAGTCCCTGCAGGAGCCAAGCTCGAGGCTTCCTGTCTGGGTTATACCAATGTCACCAAACCTGCTGCAGAAAAGGTGGACTTCGTGCTCTCCACAAGCACGGAAATGCTTTCTGAGGCAGTGGTTACCGGTATGACTACCACTGACAAACGTCTCTTCACAGGAGCGACCGACCAGCTTTCTGCCGTGGATGTAAATATCAGCGGTGTGGGTGAAATCAGCCGTTCGCTCGAAGGAAAATCAGCCGGCGTCTCAGTCCAGAACGTGTCCGGAACCTTCGGTACTGCGCCTAAGATCAGAGTCAGGGGTGCCACCTCCATTTTCGGAGATTCCAAGCCTCTGTGGGTTGTCGATGGCGTCATAATGGAGGATGTGGTCAATGTGGATGCCAATTCCCTGTCATCCGGAGATGCCACGACATTGATCAGTTCCGCGATAGCAGGCTTGAACTCTGACGACATCGAGTCCTTCCAGATCCTCAAGGACGGTTCCGCGACTTCCATCTACGGAGCGAGGGCAATGGCGGGTGTCATTGTCGTGACCACCAAGAAAGGAACTCCTGGCGTGACCCGCGTGAACTACAACGGTGAATATACCATGCGTCTTGTCCCTTCATATTCCGAGTTCAACATCATGAACTCACAGGAGCAGATGTCGGTCTATGAGGAAATGTACCAGAAGGGATGGCTCAACTTCACCAGCAGCGTATATAATTCGCAGGGCGGTGTTTACAGCAAGATGTCCCAGTTGATGAACACATACGATTCCACGACCGGAAAATATCTGGTTGAGAATACTGAAGCTGGAAGAAAGGCATATCTCCGCAAGGCCGAGATGCGCAACACCGACTGGTTCAGCGAACTTTTCCGTCCGACGGTGCAGCACAGCCACTCTGTCAGCATCACTTCCGGTTCTGAGAAAGGCAGTTACTATGCGTCTCTGGGCGCGCTGGTCGATCCGGGCTGGTCTGTCCAGAGCAAGGTGAACAGATATACCGCGCTTTTCAACACGTCTCAGAAGATATTCAAGGATTACATCACCCTGAACATCATCGGAAACGCCTCATACAGGCAGCAGAGGGCGCCTGGCTCGCTGTCGTCTTCCACAAACCTCGTTGAGGGCTCGGTTAAGCGTGATTTCGACATCAACCCGTATTCTTACGTCCTCCGTACTTCGAGGACACTGGATCCGGACGAGTTCTACACCAGGAATTATGCTCCGTTCAATATCAAGCACGAGCTGGAGAACAACTACATTGACTTGTCTGTGCTCGACACGAAGTTTCAGGCGGAGATCAAGGCGAAGCCGATAAAAGGTCTCGAACTGTCCGCCCTCGGTTCCGTAAGATATCAGCTGTCAATGACTGAGCACAATATCAGGGACAATTCCAACCAGGCCGAGGCTTACCGTTCTGCTGCCACCAAGATCATCATGAACGCGAACCCTTACCTGTACAAGGACCCGGACAATCCGACAGGGGACAAGTACACGGTCCTGCCTCAGGGAGGTATCTTGAAAAAGAATGACTACTCGGCACTCAGCGTGGATTTCAGAGCGTCAGGAACATACAATACCGCCATTGCCGACAAGCATATCATCAATGCTTTCGCTGCGGTGGAAGTCAATTCGCTGGACAGGCACGCAAGCTCTTTCGACGGATGGGGACTTCAGTATGAGGCCGGTGAGACTCCGTTCTATATCCTGGACCTGTTCAAGAAACAGCTTGAGCAGAATTCATATTACTACAGCCTGAACAATACGCACGAGCGCAATGTCGCTTTTGCCGCTACTGCTTCATATTCATACAATTACAGATACACCATCAACGGAACATTCCGTTACGAGGGCTCCAACAGACTCGGAAGGGCGAGAAGCGCCCGCTGGCTGCCTACATGGAATGTCGCCGGCAAATGGTCTGCGGATCAGGAAGAGTGGTTCGATGCGCTGAAACCGGCATTGTCCAGCATGAACTTCCGTGTATCATATTCATTGACAGCGGACAGGGGCCCGGCGTGGGTGAACAACTCTACTGCATTGTTCTATCCGAGCACTCCGTGGCGTCCTGCCACCAATATCAAGGAGCCGTCGCTCTACCAGTCCTCCATCGAGAACTCCGAGCTTACATACGAGAAGAAGCATGAGTTCAATGTGGGAGCTGACCTCGGTTTCATCGACGACCGCATCCTCCTGTCATTCGACACTTACAAGAGAAATAACTTCGACCTTATCGGAAGTGTTGTCACTCAGGGACTTGGCGGTGTTTCCAACAAATACGGAAACGTGGCTTCCATGAAGTCTTCCGGAGTGGAGCTTTCGCTTACCACCAAGAATATCGTCAAGAAGGATTTCTCCTGGACTACGAACTTCATATTCTCGCACATGAAGAACACCGTGACCAAGCTCAAGACTTACCAGACAATGATCAGTTATCTGACAGGTTCGGGCTATTCTATGGAAGGAATGCCTCGCGGCGCCGTGTTCTCACTGCGTTTCATGGGGCTTGACGAGATGGGTATCCCGACTTTCCTGAACAAGGACGGGGAAATCACTTCCACGAACATCCAGTTCCAGGAAATGAACAATTTCAGCAACCTCAAGTATGAGGGGCCGATTGACCCGACCATTACCGGAAGCTTCGGCAACATGTTCAAGTTCAAGGGGTTCACGATGAATGTCTTCATGACTTACTCCTTCGGAAATGTGGTAAGGCTGGACCCTATCTTCTCCAACAGCTATTCGGACCTTACCGCCATGCCGAGAGAGTTCATGGACAGATACATCAACCCGGGTGACGAGAACATTACCAACGTGCCTGTAATCGCAAGCAAGCGTCAGAACAACAGCATCAGCAATCTCAGCATTGCCTACAATGCCTACAACTACTCTGACCAGCGTATTGCCAAGGGCGATTTCATCAGGCTCAAGGAGGTTTCATTGGGTTATGAACTTCCCAAGACTGCAGTTGAAAAGCTCAGACTGAAGAGCCTTTCATTCAAGATACAGGGAACCAATCTCTGTCTTCTGTATGCCGACAAGAGGCTGGAAGGACAGGACCCTGAGTTCCTCAATGCCGGCGGTGTCGCAGTTCCGATGCCGAAGCAGTTCACATTGACCTGCAAGATAGGATTTTAAATCAATGCGGATATGAAGAAATTTATAACATATTCATTGGCAGTTCTTTCTCTGATCGGGGGATTGACCTCCTGCGACAAGTTCCTGGACAAGCTCCCGGACAACAGAACTGAACTGAATTCGACTGAAAAGATACAGAAACTGCTTGTTTCCGCTTATGCTTCAAGAACTTACGTGAGATTTTTCGAGTATGCGTCGGACAACTGCGAACTCTATAGCGAAGGAAACAAGAATACGTCCAGACTCATTGAACAGAATTATAACTGGGAACCGATAGAGGAAGCGGACAACGAGAGCAACGTGAATACCTGGCAGGCATATTACAATATGATTGCCACCGCGAATGCCGCTCTTCAGGCTATTGCCGAGCAGGGTACTCCTGAGGAGATGCTCCCATATAAGGGTGAGGCACTTCTCTGCCGCGCTTACGCTCACCTCTGTCTGACAATGATCTACTGTCTCCCTTATCATCCTCAGTATGCGTCTCAGTATCTGGGAGTTACCTATATGGACAAGCCGGAGACCACATTGAATCCGAAATACAGCCGTGGTACTCTTGCCCATGACTACGAGATGATCCAGAAGGATATCGAGGAAGGACTTCCTCTTCTGAACGACGAGGCATGGTCAGTTCCGAAATATCATTTCAACAAGAAGGCAGGCTATGCGCTTGCGACCAGGTTCTACGTCTATAGCAACCAGTGGGAGAAAGCGGTTGAGGCTGCAAATGTGGTGCTCGGCACTAACCCTTCCGAAATGCTCCGTGACTGGGCTGCGACCAGCAAGATGGCCTGGGCTTATGATACCAGGGCATTGAACTATATCAATCCTACGAACAAGGTGAACCTGCTGATCATTCCGCTCTATTCTGCAAACGGCGGTCTGTTCAATGCATGGTCCGCTACCGGCGGAAGATATGCGCACACCAACAGGATCGCCAAGATGGAGACTGTCCGTGCGAAGCGTCCTATGGGCGGTGCCTATGATACCGGCAAGCAGGACAATACCCAGTATATCTACCAGATGGTTCCGTTCTACTGGGCCGACCTCATAACCAACAAGGTGTACTGGCCGAAATGGCCTTCCCAGTGGGAGGTCGTGGATCCGGTGGCCGGTACCGGTTATGTCCGCAGCACGATGGTGGCCCTCGATGCCAATGAAGTGCTTCTGAACAGGGCTGAGGCCTATATCCAGCTCAAGGAATATGACAAGGCTGCTGCAGATATGGATACCTGGAGCTGTTCAATGTACAAGGTCGGAACCAACGGAATCCGTCATCTGACACGCGAGCTGATCGATGAGGTTTACGGCGACCCTTCTTCATCATTGTACATCAAGGAATATACGAGGGAGGAGCCTACTTCCAGGAAACCGATTCATCCGCATGGATTCACTGTAGAGCCTGGTACTCAGGAAAATATGACACAGTGCCTGCTGTTCTGCAAGAGAATCGATTCGCTGGAGGAGGGACTCCGCTGGATGGACCTCAAGAGATACGGAATCACCATAGACAGGTTCGATGACACCGAATACGACGACGCTACGACCTCAGGATTCGAGGCTACTGTCACATTGCCTTACAATGACTTGCGCCGCGCATTCCAGATTCCTTCCGAGTCCATAAAAACCGGTCTGGAGCCTAACCCGCGCAACAATGCGGAGACCCCTGACCATCCTTTCGTCAAATATCTTTAAGGAGGAATGAAGATGAAAAAGTATATATCAATGATATTGGCAGCCTGCTCTGTGCTGGTGATGTCGTCCTGTACCAAGGATGAAGTCAGCTCCGAGAGCATTTTCAAGGAAGAGAACCACAGATATACCGAGTTCGATTCATGGCTGCAGAGAAATTATGTGGAGCCTTACAATGTCCGTTTCGAATACCGTATGCCGGACAGGGAGACCAGCTTCAACTACTGGGTATCACCTCCTAACATCAAGGAGTCGATCATGATTGCCAAGCTTATCAAGTTCACGACTCTTGAGGCCATGGTGGAGATGATGTCTTCCGGAGACGAGACCGAGGATCCTGCATTGTTCGTGAAATCATATTTCCCGAAGGTGCTCTTCCTCGTGGGCAGTTTCGAGATAAGTAGCAGCGGTTCCACGGCTCTCGCATCTGCGGAGAACGGCCTTCAGATCAACATCCTGGGCGTGAACTTCTTCGAATACCATAAGGATGCGGAGAGAATCGCGGGCACTATGCTCCACGAGTTTACCCATATTCTCGACGGTATCCACGGCTCTCCAGCAGAGTTCAAGGACATTACCCTCAGCGACTATGTGGGCGACCGCTACACTTCCCTTACCGATGACCCTTATCAGAAAGGATTTGTCAGCAACTATGCGCGCTCCCACTACAGCGAGGATGTGGCAGAGACCGGCGGACGTCTGATTTCCCTTACGGAAGAGGAAAGAGAGGCAATGATAGCCAAGGCAGGTCCTGTGGGCGGCCCTCTAATGAGAAAGAAATATGACATGCTTAAGAAATGGCTCAAGGATTCCTACGGAGTGGATTCCGAAAGATGGTGTGAAATCTATCATCGCCGTATCGCTCAGCTGGACAGCCTGGATTGGGAATCACTTGACGAATAAACCCTGAATCGATATGAAAAGAATTATAACATATATTCTGTCAGCGATGATGCTGCTCTCTTTTGCTTCCTGCTACAAGAGCGACAGAATCTTCGACGAGACGGCCGCACAACGTACAGAAGACCGCATCGAGCTCTGTCGCAGTGCGCTGGTAGCCCGTGAAACCTGGGTTATGGAGTATTTCCCGGATGAGGACCTCCGTTACGGCGGATGGATTTATGTCCTGCAGTTCTCACCGGACTATACAGTGAAAGCATGGTTCGAGGGAGCCGGTTTCATACCTCAGACAGACCCTGTTACGGAGTCAGAATACAAGGTGGAACTGGGTACTGGTCCGATGCTGAAATTCTGCACCAACAATGACTACATACATTTCTTCTCCTTCCCTGGAGGCCCGAACGGTGGCGGATATCGCGGCTGGGGCGGTGATTTCGAGTTCACCGTCATGTCGATTTCCGACAACTATGACGAGATCATCCTGAAAGGCCTGAAGTCATTCAACAGAATACGGCTCACACCGCTTTCCGGCGATGAAACACCTGAAAGCTATATCGCCAAGGTGCATGCCAGCGAAAAGGCCGTGACCAAAAAGTCATTCGACCTTTGTGTGAACGGCAAGGTGATCGGAACTGCTACCAGGGAATCTCTTCCTGATTTCAACAATTACGAGAGATACTACAAGAGCAAGATCTGGACATTGTCCTACGAGATGCCTGTCCAGGCCACTGACGAGAACGGCAACCCGATGACAGACGAAAGCGGCGCTCCGGTTTACAAATCCGAGAAGGTCGTGGAGAATGTCTGTGCCATAAATCTTCCTGACGGAGTGATGAAGCTTTACAAGCCATATTCGTTCAAGGGCAACTGCATCGACGGACTGGACGGCCAGACTGTCAGCGAATTCAAGTGGACGCATGGAGTGTTCTCATCCAGGGACTACTATTCTGGAACAGATTCGTTCTATCAGATAACTCTTCAATAATATAGTAGATGAAAAACAGAATAATATATATGACGCTTCTTTCCGCATTGACCCTGACCGCCTGCGGAAAAGAAGAAGCGAATGAGCCGGAGAAAGATGCGCCGATGACTTCTTCGGAGTACATTTCATTCAAGGTGTCAGCCTCCTCGCCTTCTGAGTCGGCTGTCATCACCTGGGAAGCGGTTTCTGACCGTATCGGAGTGTTCGTTTCCGAAGCCGGTACCGGTTCGGCGTTGAATGACAATGCCTATTATGACGCATATACATCCACCGCATCATCCCGTTTCTTCCCGCTCCGTGACGCTGACAAGCTCAAATGGGAAGACGACAAGAAATATGACGTGGCCCTGTATTATCCGTTCACTACCAAGATGACGGATGCTACCTCGATTCCGGTTTCGGTAGCCGAAAATCAGGTGGTATCGATTCCTCTGACCACGACGCAGCTGAAGAGAAGCCAGATCTTCGTATCTTCAGTCAAATCAGTTGAGCGCCCGGACAACGGCATTCTCGAAATGTCACTTGCGCCTGTCCTCGCATTCGTGAAGGTCAATGTTTCTTCCAATCTGCCTGTGGCCTGCAATTCCATCAAGCTCACAGGCGAAGACGGAACGGCACTTGCCTTCAAACATGCCAAATATGACCTGTTCACTTCCAGCCTCTCTGAAATAGACTCGGTAAGTTCTGTGATCAATGTCAAGCCAGCTTCACCTGTATATCTCAGGCGCAAGGCTACAGAGTTCATTGTCAATGTTAATCCGCAGTATGCCGGCAAGACATTGACCATAGACTGCGACCTCGAAGGCGCTGACTTTGAGAAAGTTGTCGTGGATGTTCCGGAAGGCGGATTCAAGCCGGGAACCTGCGTTTCCTACAATGTCGGAATGACCGCAGACCCTGTGCTCCTGAGCGCGGACGGTACTGCCAACACCTATATCGTGAACAAGGCTGACTGCCTCTATGCTTTCAATGCGAAGGTAAAGGGCAACGGCAGTACGAAGAGCATCAGCTGGAGCTACGACGGGGAACCGCACAGTACCGCGTTCGATGCAGCTTTGACCCCTTCTTCAGCAGAACTTCTGTGGTACAGCATCCCTGAAGGCGAGGGCGGATTTGTCAATGCAAGTCCTGTCTCTGTCGGAAGCGTGATGTATGACGAAGTTGACGGCCTCGTCTATTTCAAGACACCGAAGACTTTTGTGAACGGCAATGCCGTGATCGCTGCTTTGAATGAGTCCGGCGAAATCATCTGGAGCTGGAACATCTGGGCCGTAGAAGGCTGGGATGCCGATGCGACTTCCAGGAAGGCCGGCCGTTATACGGTCATGGACCGCAACCTCGGAGCTGTGCTCGGACTTTCTGCTAAGGATATCTCTGACAATGTGAAGGCAGCCGGAGCCATCGGCAACTACTATCAGTGGGGCCGTAAGGATCCGTTCCCTGCAGCATCTGAGTATAAATCGGCTACGAATGTACAGGAGGGCTGGGGCAACCCTGCTTACACCACCCTGGATGAATATAAAGTCGATGGGGAGAAGATCTTCTCTTCCGACAGGGCCAAGAACGCCAGGATGCTCCATGCGGAGCTCGGTTCGGGCTATTCGCTCCAGCAGGCCGTGGACGAGTCCGTAAAATATCCTCACAAGTGGATGTTCGGCGGCAACAACGATGCTGTCTATCCTCAATACAGTTGGTTCTCCGGAGAAGGCGACTTCCAGGCAAAATCCATTCTGGACAATGAGCAGTGGCGCTATCTCTGGGGCAGCACTGACAACATCAGCAATGATAAGACCATCTATGACCCGTGTCCGGCAGGTTGGAAAGTGCCGACAGCAGATGCCTATGCGACATTCTTCGCTTCTTCCGGTTCCGCTGCGGGCGGTCATGGAGTCTATGTTTCCGAATATGACCTCTATTTCCCATTTGCGGGACAGAGAAAGGCCGGTTTCGGTGGCTCAGTCATTTCGGCTTCAGGTGAAGTTATGATGGCTTCTGCAAGTGTCGCCAACTCTCTTTATCCGATCCGCTCATCTGTCGGCTCGAACGGCGCAGGTGCAAAGATCACTCAGAGCAACAGCTACTCCGGTGCCGGACTGCAACTTCGCTGCGTGAAGGAAAATGTGGAAGGAAAAGCTCCGGGATACGGCAAACAGACCGGTCACAGGGCAGCACTTATGGGCGACTCCATCACAAGGACCTGGAAAGACCGCGGCCGTCTTGCCTTTTTCACCGAGAACAGCTACCTTAACTGTGGAATCGATGGACAGACCTCAAGCAATATGATTGACCGTTTCGGTCCGAACATCGTAGATGACAATCCTCAATGTGTGGTGATTACCTGCGGTACGAATGACCTTGCTGAAAATATGTCCGGTGATGGCTACAGGGTTCACGTGAGCAAGGAGAATCTTCTTGCCAACATCGCCCTTATGTCCAGGATTGCCGAAGATATGGGAGTTCCTGTCATACTCGGTTCGATTTGTCCGACAAGGAGCATGTGGTGGAAACCGGATGCATGGAAAGCGGAGTTTGACGGAGACTACATCGCATCTAAGGTTATCGAGGCCAACAAGCTCATCAAGGCTTATGCTGCCGAGAGAGGCTATCGTTATGCAGATTACCACAGCGCTCTGAAAAATGATCAGAACGGTCTTGCTGACGAGTACTGCTGGGTATTCGGCAAGAATGCCGACGGAACATTGAACCTTGATTCCGTTCATCCGAATGCGAAGGCATTCCTTGTTATGGAAGGGATTCTGAAACCTCTCATTGACGCCGCACTTTACGACCCGTCAGAGGCTAACCCTGGAGGCGGAAAGATAGACGATATGGATAAATGGAAATGGTAAACTGTTAATGCGTAAAATTATGAATATCAAATATATATCAATGATTGCCCTGGCATCTGCCCTGGTCGGCTGTTCCAAGAACGGACAGATGGAAGAGGACATCCTGCCTGACGGACCTGCCTTTTCTGCTGATTTCCTGCAGCAGGAAGTGCAGAGCAAGGTGACTCATACCGATGACGGCAATGCATTGAAACTCGCTTGGGTGAAATCCGACAAAATCGGAATCTGGACAGAGGCTGAAGGCAAGTCCCTCCAGTCCAACAGCGCATATCTCGCTGACCAGGAAGGTACCGGAACGACGTTTTCATATCAGTCCCGTGCTCAGAGAATCCGCTGGGCAGGGGACAATATCCCGCAGTCGTTCTATGCCTGCTATCCTTTCAATGCCGACAGAGGCACGGATCCGCATAAGGCAAAGGTGGGGATTTCTGCATCCCAGTCCCAGTACTCAAGCGGCTCTACATCGCATCTTGCTGAAAATGACTTCATCTGGGCTGCCGTGGAGAATGTCACCAAATCCGATGATGCGGTGAACCTTACTTTCCATCATGCTTTCTCCGTACTGGATCTGGAACTGACCACTGATACCAGGATGAAGCTGGATGCATTGATTTTCCGCTGCACCTCCAACAAGGATGCTGCTGTGGCATTTGAGAACGCCAGCATTGACCTGAGTACCGGCAAACTGGATCTTACAGGGGCGACAACCTCGCCTGAAGTGCGTCTGGACTGCGATTTTGCGACTTCCTGGCCGGCAGCATCGCATGTTTACCTGGTCTTCAACCCGGCGCTGGCAGGGGAGACCATGCAGCTGGTTGCGGTCATCGGAGGCAAGGAGAAGCTGATCATGGAGAAACAGGTTCCGGAAGGAGGCTTCCCGGCAGGCAAGGTGATCAATGTGGTGGCTGATTATGAGGTGCCGGGTGATGTTGCCATCAAGATCAAGGATCTGGGTGAACTTTCCACATCCAACTGCTACCTCGTTTCCGAGGCCAACCAGTTCTACAAGTTCAAGGCTACAGTGAAGGGTAACGGCTATATCCCTGCAGCGCTTTCAGCCGTGACTGGCTCTGCGGACATTGCTCCGAAATCCGTCCTCGTCCTCTGGTACAACACCGTCCAGAAGGACAACAAGTGGGTGGACGCCTGTCCGATTCTGCTTTCGTCGCTGGTGTTTTTCAGGGACTATGTCTATTTCGACACGCCTAAGGAATTTGTCCCGGGCAATGTCGTGATTGCGGCATTCGCCGAGGAGGGCGTTACCTACGACAATATCGAGGTGGATGAGAATAAGAATATCACCAATGCGACGCTTCTCTGGAGCTGGAACATCTGGGCTGCAGATGGTTATGACCCGGATGCGACGGCTGTCATCTCCGGAGGTAAAACCTTCATGGACAGGAATATCGGAGCGGCGATTTCCGGTGTCGGCTCTAAAGGTGAATATGAGCCTGCCTATGCAGTGGGCAACTACTATCAATGGGGCA
Organism: Bacteroides sp. CAG:545; assembly: GCA_000432515.1. Taxonomy (GTDB): domain Bacteria; phylum Bacteroidota; class Bacteroidia; order Bacteroidales; family UBA932; genus Cryptobacteroides. The sequence goes on along the minus strand of HF996036.1, from coordinate 3,422 downwards.
GAAAGGATCCGTTCCCGTCCATTGCGGACTATTGCAACTATTGGCCTTGCCAATACGCCAACACTCTCATCGGAACTCCTACATACACTCCGATCGTAGCTTTGAGGGTCAATGGCCAGAGTGCTGCGAAGAATGTGGACAACCAGGTCTGGGGTTACCGGACAAAAGACGACGGTTCGTTCAACATTGATTCGTCTTGGCATACTATAGAGAGGAACAGCATCGCGGCTCCGTCTTCGTACAACAGCGTCTTTGCTGGTTACGCCGTGGAGCATCCTTATGTTTATATCCTGAATTCGAAATATCCTGACGGCGGCTATTATCCGTGGGTAACGACCAATGACCAGAGCTACAGGGCGTTCTGGGGTGGTTCTGAAGCGAAGAAAACTCTCTTCGACCCATGTCCTGCAGGCTGGCGTGTCTGCAACAAGGCTGAGGCTCAGTCGTTTATGCAGACTGTTTTCAGCAGCGCCACACAGGCTGCCAATCTTGTCGGATATGAGTATGACGGACATTATCTGCCGATGACCAGTTCGCGAAGCAACACGCATTTCAGGACTGAGACCGTGAAGTCTTGCGGATACGAGACCATATCCTACATGTGGACATCGGAATCAGTTGCGGCCCACAATTGCGGATATGCCTATGCTGCTGCGATGGTCGCTCCGCCAAATTATGCGGACAAGAACCAGCCGAAGACTCTCAAGGAAGTGAGAGTTGAAGACAACAAATACTTGGCGTCAAGTTGCCCAGTCCGCTGCGTGAAAGAATAAAAGTTTAACTAATTAATAACATTAATCATGAACAAAAAACAGAACGGAGCAGCTGCTCCAAAGCGTTATGAATCACCGGCTCTGGCGATTCTCGATGTGAACCTCGAAAACGGTTATGCCAGCGGCGGCGTGGATAAGAACGCTGTGAATGACATGCCTTACTGGGATGAATGGGAAGAAGTTAAAACTCGCTAATAACTTATGAACATGAAAAAGTCATTGATATGTATTCTGGCACTTTCGGCTATAGTCGGCTGCCAGAAATCTGAGGTGTCAGAGCAGGTTTCTCGGCTGCCAGAAATCTGAAGTGTCAGAGCAGATTTCTGCTGAAGGGGAGTCTTCTGTTGTTATCGTAGGCTCTTTTCCTGAAACCAAGACTTCGTTTGTAGATGAAGGCAATGTAATGAAGACCGAGTGGGTGAAAGATGATGCGTTGGGAGTTTATTGGTATAAGGGGGGGGCGATTGAAGGTGTCGGAACAGGAGTGGCTGACAAACAGTTAAATGACAGAATAACTGCAAAGGAAAGTGGCAGCACTACTATTTTTAAGATAGATAATTATTACCTTGCACAGGCTAGGGTAAAGTACTTGACCTACGCCTATTATCCTTACAATGCATCAGCAGGTAAGGATCCGTTTGCCGTAAAATTTGTCGTGCCATCCTCTGTTGTTCAGACTTCAGCTGGTGATGCATCCCATTTGAACGCGACGGATTTGCTTTATAGTTCTGTTATGGCGGAGTGGGATTATAAGAACGATGAGACAAAGAATGTGAAAATGACATTCTCTCATGCGCTTTCAGTTTTGAACATTGCTCTTACATCCGCACAAAGCAATTACAGCGTTTCTGACATTAGAGTTCGATTTGAGGACGAGAGTGAAATTTTCTCTGTTACAGAGGGAAGCGTAAATCTTTCAGATGGTTCATTGACTCTTACTTCCGGAACTCCTGAAATTTCCCTGCATTTCAATGAGGCGGCAAAACTTTCTGCGACTCCTGTAAATGCCTATATGACAATCACTCCTGGCCATGCAGGAAAAACATTCTCTGTATATGCCACAGTCAACGGAATTGAAACAAAACTCGGTTCGAAGAAAGTTCCTGCATCAGGACTTCCTGCTGGAGTGAAAGCTGCACTTTCATTCGAGGTCAAGGTCAATGAGATTAAAGCCGAATATACGGATTTGAGCACAGCAGGAGTTGCTAACTGTTATCTGATATCCGCTCCTGGCAATTATAAATTCAAAGCTACTGTTAAAGGTAATGGTGTGGTTCCGGAGATGCTTTCATCTGCTGTGGCTTCTGCTGAAATGACTCCTAAATCAGCGTTGGTTTTGTGGTATAATACCAAGTATGACGGTAAAAAACCTTGGAATGATGCGAGTCCTGTTTATGTGAATAGTGTCAGCCTTGACAATGGATATATCTGCTTATCGACTCCGAAAGAGTTCGTTCCGGGTAACGTGGTTATAGCTGCATTTGCGGAAGAGGGCGTGACATATGACAATATCACTGTCGATGAAAAACGCAACATTACCAGTGCGACTCTACTCTGGAGTTGGAATATCTGGGCTGCCGAAGGCTATGACTTTGACGCTGACGCTATAACCGTTGGTGGATATAAGATGATGAACCGCAACTTAGGTGCAATCTTGGATGTAAGTTCTACAAGTGGTGAATACGAACCTGTGAATACCGTGGGCAACTTCTATCAGTGGGGTCGTAAGGATCCGTTCCCTACATTCGACAATTATAAATTTGCATATCCTTGCGTCAATGAATACAAATTGTTGACTATCCCTACGTACACTCCGGTTAAGGCGCTTCAATTGAATCCTCAGAGTAACTCCAAAGACTTGAACGAGCAGATATTCGGATATGAAACAAACGCGGATGGTTCAGTGAATGTAAATAAGTCTGAGAATCTTATCGCCAAATCTGCTTTTGCCAAATCAACCGATGGCTTGGACGTATATTTGGATTATGTGACCAGAAATCCTTATATGTTTGTGAGAGGCACTGGCCCAAATGGAAGCCTTGAGTATAGCAATTATAATTGGTATTACAAGAGTGACAGCGATCAGACGTTCAAAGCCCTATGGGGTGACCCTGACAGTGGAGCCGGGCGTAAAATTGAAAAATCTTTGTATGACCCGTGTCCGGCTGGCTGGCGTGTTATGACCAAGGAAGTGGTAGATGCCTTTGTAACTGCATTTAATGCTGAAGGAGCGGCTTCTGTGGATCAAAGTCTTCATGGTATGAACTTTAATAATAGTTATTTTCCATTTAGTGGAGATGGTCGAGAGTATAACGATTTTAGGGTAGTCAATTCAGCAATTGGCAATGTTCCGGCACCGGCAGTGTTCTGGAATGCTTCTGCCTCCGACTGTTGGAGCGGCTATTGGTATCCAAGCCGTTTGCAATTGAATGCGCCAGCTAAAGCCACAATTACTAGTATTCTAAAAGCAGAGAAAAAAATAGATAAGTGTGGTGCACAAGGTTATCCAGTCCGCTGCGTAAAAGAATAACATCTGATCAATTGATACACACAAAGGGTGGCCGAAAATCTCGACCACCTTTTTTCATTGCCTTTTCCGAAGTAGCCGAAGTAGCCGAACGGGCGGGCAGCACGGCGGACGTGGCCGGC
>HF996035.1:54236-127680 GCA_000432515.1 Bacteroides sp. CAG:545 | reverse complement strand
GGGTCAGTCCAACGGCTGGAGAACCCATCGGGCGTGGACGGCTGAGCAACGGATGTCCCCGGAAAAAGAACCAGGGACAACAGCAGCAGAGCGCACAGGCGGAGTCGCGGGAACGGGAGCATAGAGTCAAAGAATATCCGGTTCTTCCCAGATTCTGTCCTCAGTGCATCTGACAATCAGGCTGAGAGGACCGCAGGCAATACGGAAATCACCTTTCTCAAGACGCCATCTGCCGTCCTGGCCCACAAAGGCAAGGTCGGAGGCTTTGACGCTGAGAGTAACCTTCTGAGTTTGCCCCGGTTCGACGGCAACCTTGTCGAATGCCCTGAGACGACGCACGTCAGGGACCTCGCTCGCGTACATATCACTTGTGAAAAGCAGCACTGCCTCCTTCCCGGCACGGTTTCCGACATTTTTCACATCGACCGTGAATGTCAGGACATCATCCGATGAGAACTCCGTCCTGTCGCAACAGAGGGATGAATATTCAAATGAAGTGTAGCTCAATCCCTCACCGAACTGCCACTGGGAATCCATCTTCGCGTCATAGTTGTACTCCCCTTCCATAGTGGCCACATTCTCGGAGACCTTGTAGTCGTACGGAGCATATCCGGCCGTGTACTTCGGCCAGGTGAAAGGAAGTTTTCCGCTGAAGTTCACATCTCCGGCGACAAGGGAGGCGAAAGCATCTCCGCCATAATTTCCCGGGAGCATCAATGCCACAACCGCGTCGGAAAGCGGCTCAATTTCACGGATGACCCGCGGACGGCCTCCACTGTAGGCCAGTACAACAGGTTTTCCGGTGCGTGAAAGCACCCTGACCAGTTCCTGCTGGTTTGCAGAGAGGTTCAGGTCCTTCCAGTTTCCGGGTGTCTCGCAGTAACTTCTTTCTCCAACGCAGGCAACAATGACATCCGCTCCGGAAGCAGCCCTGAGCAGGGTCTTGAAATCAGGCTCGCCTTCTTCGTACCAGTTGTCCCCCTTTTCAGGAGCATACTCCAGGCCCGGGCACCAGGTCACCTGACCGGGGAAACGACCGGAAAGAGCCTCGTAAATCGTGTTGTAATCCTTTGAGTGGGCATCAGATGCATCTCCCTGCCAGGTGTAGGACCAGCCACCGTTCAGACAGCGCATAGAGTTGGCATTCGGGCCGCAGACAAGGATTCTTTCAGTGCCCTTCAGAGGCAGCACTCCGTTGTTCTTCAGCAGGACCTCGCTCTCAAGGGCTGCTGCAAGGGCATTGGATGAGAATGCCTCACAAGCGAAGTCAGTGTAGCAGTCAGTGTCCCATACCGGATTCTCGAAAAGACCCAGGCGCATTTTCAGCCTCAGAACGCGACGCACTGCATCATCGATTCTGTCCATACCCACTGCCCCCTCTTCAACAAGTTCCTTCAGGTCGATGCAGAATTTCCAGGTTGAAGGTACCATTGCCATATCGATGCCGGCATTGATTGCCAGCCTGACGGCATCCTTCTCGCTTGTGGCAATTCTGTCGCGGTAGTAGAGATTGTTGATGTCATTCCAGTCCGTCACTATCAGCCCATCCCAGGCAAGATTTTCCTTCAGCCAGACAGTCAGGAGCTTGTGGTTGGCATGGAAAGGTACTCCGTTGTTGGAGGAGGAGTTCACCATCAGGGAAAGGGCTCCGTTTCTGATGCATTGTTTGAAAGGTTCGAAATATTTTTCCCTGAGTTCGGCATCACTGACCTTCGAAGGGGTCCTGTCCTGTCCGGACACAGGGACTCCATAGGCCATATAATGCTTGATGCAGGCCGCTATATGGTTGCCGTCCACATTGCCGGGGTCATCTCCCTGAAGTCCGTGCACCGTCGCCTTTGCAAGTTCGGCGTTGAGATAGGTATCCTCTCCGAAACTCTCCCACATCCTGGGCCAGAGAGGTTCGCGGCCAAGGTCCATCACCGGAGAGAAAGTCCAGGGTACCAAAGCGGCTCGGGTCTCGTAGGCCGTAACCCGGCCCATATCCTCGGCATATCCTCTGCTGAAAGTCGCCGCAAGATTGATTTCCTGCGGGAAAAGGGTTGCTCCCGCTATGTAGGAGGCACCGTGAATCTGGTCCAGGCCGTAGAGGCACGGAATTCCGATTTCCTTCAGGGATTTTTCCTGGATTTCGGAGATGATGCGGACATATTTTTCCTTCCGTGGCGCGCTGTTGCCGATGACATTGAGAATTGAGCCGACCTTGTATTTTCCGAAGACGGTGTCCATCAGTTCGGGCACAAGGTGTTCCCTTTCCTCGTCCATTATCACCCCGATTGTCAGCTGTGTCATCTGACCAATCTTCTCCTCGAGGGTCATCTTCCCTAAAATTGCTTCAATTCTTTTCTCCACTGCACTGTCACAGGGGAGAGCCGGTTCAACGGCAGTGCCGCAACCTGAAATTGTTCCGAGCGTCACTCCGGCCACGGCAATAGTTTTCAATCTGTTCATTGTAATAATCAATTATTCAACAACAAGGTTGTCAATGTTTCCTTTGATGACGACGGAGGAATCCGGGGTGGCAAAATCCACTTTGCCGTCTGGGGAAGGATTGCCGATTCCCCGGCAGGGGCTTGCAAAAAGAGCTTTGCCGTTCCTCTTCAAATGACTGAGTTTCAACCCGTCAATCCTGTTGTGGAAAGTCTTTGCTTCAAAAACCGAAGCGGCAGTTCCGTCATCATCGATGCAAATATAGGAAAGTTCCACGTCAGACATCACACAACCCGGAACAGAATTTTCATCCTGTGCAATCACGATTGCCCTCGAACAGGATCTGAGATGGTCGAAATAAAGGTTTTTCGCCACTATGGACTGCATCTGCGGCGGTCTGCCTTCCTTCCATTCCGGAGATTTGATCTGATGGATGGCGAAAGCACCGCGGACATCGTCCTTCTGTGCAATTGTGTTGTGTTCCAGGAATATACAGGAAGACACCGTGCAATTCCTGATTGCTCCGGATGAAACCGTCTCATTTCCAGCCTCGGGGCCAATCACCACACCTCTGGCAAAATCAGCCCAAATGAGGCAGCCCTCAATCTGTACGTTTTCAAGGTCGGACATAGGCTTTGCATTGTGCCTGACCTTCAGGGTAATGCAGTCATCGTAGCAGCGGATAAAGCAGTCTTTCAGGAGCACTTCCCGGGAGCAGACCACATCGATCCCGTCTCCGTTCAGAATCCAGTTGACCAGGTTGATATTCTCGATTCTGACATCGGACATATTGTAAACGGAAATCGTCCAGCTAGGGGAATCTATAATGGTAACATCCTCTATGACAAGATTCCTCCTTCCAGGACTGCGGTCCTTGTTGCACTCAATCAGTAGTTCGCCGCTGGCCCACTGGGTACCTGTGTGAGGGAGTTCCGCTCCGGTGATGATGCCGTGGCCTGCGATTCTGCAGTCGCTGCCCTGAATCTCGACAGCAGCATAAAGTACTGCACCATAGTCCACATACAGGGTTTGTCCCTGCTTGAGAACCACCTTCCCTTCGCGATGTTCACCAGAGCCGTAGTAAATCACGGAAGGGTCGTCCGAAGAAGGTTTCTCCCTGTCTGGGATGTTGCAAATCAGGAATAGGTTCGTTGCACGGTCGTCGTCAAATTCGACCGAAATCTTTCTGTGGGAATATTCATCAACCAAAAATTCAACAGTGTGGTTGTCAACTACTTCCGGAACAATGCCGTAATTAGTTGGCCTGATGCGAACATCTGAAAAGGCATCCCTGCGCCTTACCCTGACTCTGAGAGGAAAGTCCCCGGGACATTCCACAAGGGCTATGGACATCGTGTCTCTTAGGGCCTTGGAATTGTTCCAGTCATTCCAGATTTCCGGGTGATGAGCCGCAGAATCGGAACACAGGGCTTTATATACCGTTACGGGAACAAAGCCGTCTCCGCGGTCAACTTCGACGACATAGTCGGTCCCACGGCCGGATGCCGCGGACAAAGCTAAGGGCAGAAGCAGGAGAAGGGTCAGAATCTTCCTCATAGGTTTTTCCAATGGTCCGGTTCTACATAAGGGAAATATTCAACCATGGAAGAATCCGTCCCCACGAAAAGGGAGTCCACACCCAGAGGAGTGCCTGATTCAAAACGGGAGGCTTTCACAAGAACGGGCTCAGTCACCTCGAAAGGCTTCTCGTAGAGAGGAGAGGAAGAGCAAGGAGTGCTTCCGTCGGTTGTGTAACGGATTTCCGACGGATACTTTTCACATTCCAGGCTTACCAGAGAACTTCCCGATGATGCCACGGAACTTATGTCAATCCTGTCTGAGAGAGGATAGCAGTTCAGCCCCATTGAACGGAGAGAGACAACGTGAGCATTCATCCTGCGTTTGAATGAGTCCCAGTCACGCAGATGTGACTGTGTCCAGCCAAGTTCCGCAACTGCAAGAAGACGAGGAAAGACCATATATTCCAGATGCTGACAGTCATCGATGAACTCGCTCCAGGCACAGCCCTGGACTCCCAGAAGATTGCCGGCAGCCTCCTCTGAGCAAATCCATTCGATTTCCCTGTCGATTTTATGCCCCAGAATGAGTTCCTCATTGAAAAGAGCCTTCTGAGGGGTGTCGGCAAGAGGTTCCATAAGGTAGACCTTTCTGACTGGAGAATATCCTACCATTGCCCGGGGCTGAGTCTGGGGAGTGTCCTGATACCAGTCGAAATAGAGGGCTGCCCCTGGGGTGAATATTACCTTCTGGCCCTTGTTCGCCGCCTGTGAGACATATTCCTGACCACGGTAGGAGTAAACCACCGATTCAGGATAGAGTTCGTTTTTGCTGATTTCGTCCCAGCCGCACATTATCTTTCCCTTCGAGTGGAGATAGTCCTCAATCCTGTCAATCATATAGCATTGGAGTTCATCGTAGTCCGGGATGCCCTCACGTTCCATCAGGGCACGACATTTCGGGCAGAGAGGCCATACCTTCTTGCGGGCCTCGTCTCCTCCGATGTGGATGTAGTCAGAAGGAAAGACCTCCATTATCTCGTCAAGGACATTTTCAAAAAATTCGTAGGTCTGCGGATTTCCGGCACAGAATTCACCGCTTGTGTAGGCCCTACCCTTGCAGCACAACTCCGGATGGGAGATGAAAACCGCATCGGAATGTGCCGGGAATTCGATTTCGGGGATTACCTCGATGTGGTTCGCAGCGGCATATTCTACTATTTCCCGGAGTTCATCCTTGGTGTAATAACCGCCATAGGCATTCGGAGTACCCTCGTCAAGATAATGTCTGTCCTGCTTGTCCCACCACTCGATCCAACTTTTCTGCGTGCGGAAGGCACCTTTGGCTGTAAGCTCAGGGTAACGGTCGAGTTTCACTCTCCATCCACCGTTGTCTGTCAGATGAAGGTGAAAATAATTCATCTTGTAGCGGGCCATCTGGTCCAGCAGAAGGAAAATTTCCTCCTTAGGAAAAAAATGTCTCGAAACATCCAGATGGAATCCCCGGTAAGGAAAGCGGGGAGCATCTTCAATCCTGACACAAGGCAGACCCTTGTCCGTCAGTATCTGCAGCAGGGTCTGGACAGCGTAGAAAGCTCCGTCCTCATCTGAACAGTTCACAGTGATTTTCCGTCTTCCGACAGTCAGCCTGTAGCCCTCGGCTGGGATTGACTTGTCATCGACAAAGTTGACACAGGTCATCGGATTCGCACGGAATTCAGCGCTGTCCGTGCGAAACCATCCGCCGGATAGCGAGATTGCGCCCGGCTGCGGGACAATTGACAGGTCCTCCTGACTGGGAGAAGAGCAACAGACGGCGCAAAGGTAGGCCGCCGCGGCAATCATCAACTTTTTCATATTGTTTAATATTCAATTTCTATATTATCACCGCTGACCAGCCATTGGGAAGTGTTCTGAATCAACGTCCCATTGTAGGTTACATTCTTGATTTCCAAGCCTTTGATTGTGTTTCCATTCGAGACCACCGTAGAGATTCCGCACCCTGTATCCGAAAGGATGGATATGTTCGAGAACTTCACTCTTTCCATCAGGCAGCCTCCCTGCGATGGTTTCTGCCAGACTGAAACAGGCCGGCCGTTCGGACGGATGTTGTCAATGACGATGTCCTGGAAGCTGATGTCTGAAATAGTGCCGGATGTTGTACCGCCCGAAGGATACTGGCTGATGCACAGACCTCCACGGTCGTCATTGGAGTAATTGCTGTTTATTGTCGGATAATCAAGCATGGTGCAGTTCGAAACAAGCACATCGTGGATGCATCCGGTCTGTGTTGAGCCGCTTTCCGGACCAACGACGATGCCACCGGCAAAGTCAGCCCAGATGAGGTTGTCCTGAATGGTGATGTTTTTGGTATCATCAAGGGAAAGATGATTGACCTTCAGGGTAATGCAGTCATCATAAGTCCTGATGAAGCAGCCCCGGATTAAGGCATCGCTGACGGAACACAAATCGATTCCGTCCCCGTTCAGAATCCAACAGATTATGTTCGTGTTCTCGATTCGGACATTGTCAGTGCGGTAAATCGAAAAAGTCCAGCTCGGAGAATCAACGACGGTTATGCCCTCTACCGTGAAACCGTTGCGGGTGCCGGTTTTTGTAGCATTGGTTTCAATCAACTGGTAGCCGCTGGCATATCTGTCTCCAGTGTGGGGGAGACGTGCTCCTGAGAGCACTCCCCTGCCCTTGATGGCCGTGTTGTCACCGACCGAATTGATTTTGGCATAGACGACGGCACCCTCGTCTATGTAAAGTGTCTGGTTGTCCCTCAGGGTAATCCACTGCGGATTCCACACTCCGGGACCGTAGTAGATGACATTTGAAGGGAGATTTTCGGGGTCAGGTCTGTCCGGATCCGGTTTCTCGGGCAGGACCATCAGATTGTGGAAACGGTCCCCGTCATATTCAATGGAGAACTTCCTGGCCTGCCAGGAAGGTATGGTGAGTTCGATCGTGTTGGCATCCACGGCCACCGGAACGATTCCCGAGAGGGTCGGGCGCACTTTCACGCTTGAGTAGGATCCGCTGAGTTTCTTCACCCTGATTGTCACGGGAGAATCAAAATCCGCGGTAAAATTCACGAAACTGGCAGTGTCGCGCAGTCTCTTGGAGTTGTCCCAGTCATTCCAGATCTGGGTGTGATGGTTCGGAGCATCCGACACAAGGGCATCGTGCACAAAGGCCTCCTTCCACTGTCCGTCGCCCTGAAGAACGCTCACGCTGTAATGAATATTCTTTTTGAGGACTTCCTTCAGCTGGACCGTCTTTCCCCAGACTTCAGGCTGTGCAGAGTCTGCGGAAGACATTTTCACCCAGCAGGCGAGAAGTCCGTCAGTCTCGAATCTGGAGAAATCCAGTTCAAGGGAGAGACTGCATCCCATGACAAGAGGTTTGGTGAGGGATATGTCAATCCTGTCGGTTTCCAGGCCGTCAATCTTCAGGTCCACCGGCAGAATCCAGTCACCATCCCCACACATCGGCATCAGGAAAGACCCTGTCTCAGGCGTTTCTCCTGTCACCTCAAAGGTCTTCGACCAGCCACCGTCCTTTGCCGAAGCAATCCATCCCGGCAGGGAAATCCTGTCCGCAAGGCCTGAGATTGTCGTCCTGGCAGAAACAAAAGTCTGAGGAGCTCCCGTGACAGTCATAGTGAACGACGGGGTAAAAAGAGTCAGAGGCACCGCCGAAGCATAGGCTTGAGAAGACTTTCCGTCCCAATGCCACAGCCCCGGCAAATCCGAGGCCGTGTCCTTGGGATAGAAAAAGTAGGATGACAGAGGAAGTCCCTCCGTCCTTGCCCCTATGACAAATTTTTCCATCCTGTCTGAAGCGATGACATTCATCCTCTCCCCGGAAGTGAGCACCGTGGCTGGTCGTTTGGAAGATCCCTCGGCCACATCCACGCAGTCTTCACCCTTGAAAGAATAGACTATGCAGTCCCAGTCCTCCATCTCCTGAGGCATTCCTTCGACCGAAACCTCGAAAGAACCGTCAGGAATCTCTGAAGAGGGAACTTCAGACCGCCTGCAGGCGGCAAGAGAAAGTCCTGCCGCTGCAAGCATAAGAAAATATCTGCCTGTTCGGAGCATAATGGTTCAGAAATTATTTCGCCTCGAATGCAATGACATATTTGGCCATCTGACCTTCCTGTCCGGCTACTACTTTACCGTCGATGACGATTGTAGGCTGGAATGAATCTGCCTGATAGTTGTCACCACCGACATAGTAAACATCGGTCCAGCCGAGGTCTGCAAGGACGTATGCACCCTGCATAATGGTCATAGTCTTGTCGTTGATGGTTGCAAGGCCGAGTTTGTTGTCGATTGTGCGGCCGATGAAGCAGCGTGACCTTGTGCCATTGAAGCCCTGTCCGAGGACCTCGGTGTCACCGTCGTTTGCCATAGCGTCTGCAAAGCGGACCTTGTAGCCATCGACAACGAGTGCAGGGTTGAAATATGCAGCGCCTGTAACGGCCCAGTCCTCACCTTCAACCTTGAAGTCATCCCTGAAAGGAGCGTATGACGTGTCATCAAGTTTGGTTCCATAGTCGAAACCGAAGTCGGAAGCCTTCCTGAAGTCACCAAGGACGTGGAAGATGTCTGCACTAGGGTCAGGGGTGATTCGCTTCAGGCCCATCTTGCCATTTGAGTCAAAGCCGAAGCAAAGACCGTGGGACGTTCCTTTGGCCTTCACGCCTGTCCACCAGGAAGGGGATGCCTTGGAAACGATCTTTCCTTCGGATTTCACCCAGCAGGTCCAGGCAGCAGGACAGCCGCTCATTGTAATCAGGGAATTTACACTTTCAGCTGATTTTCCACTCTTGACGGCAGTCGCGTCGGAGATGATCTTGCCCTTGTAGTCACGCTCGTTGAAAGTAACGATAGTGAAATCGCAGGTAGTCATATCAACCATTGCCTTGCTGGCATCATAGTCACCCAGAAGACCCATTTTTGCAATCTGGTCCTCATAGCCGGTGTTCTCCCACCAAGCCTGTGTCTCTGTCCCGGTGTTAGGTGCAGGTACCTGTTTCTTCAAAGCTTTGGAATTGAGGACTGTCAAAGAAGGAATCTTTGCCCTCTGTGCATCGGTAGTAGTTTCCTCGAAGCCCCAGGCTTTCGGATCTCCAAGAACGGCGGAATAGTCGATGCTGACAGGGAATTTCTTTGTTGTGGTACCAACTGTGATGGAAATTTCTGCAGGACCTTCTGAAAGGTCAACGGTTGGATTTTCCACCTTGGCTCCCTCCATCAATGCCCCTTCACCGAAGACAAGGGTAACCTTGCTGCGGTCCATTCCGGCTGCGTAAGTGATGACGAATGCCTTTGTAGCCACATTGTAATTCACTGCATATCCGCCTTCCACTGACACTTTTGAACCGTCAGCCACAGGAAGGGCATTTGAAGTGATGGTCACGACATACTTAACTTTCTTTCCATTAGGGTCGGTGAAGTAGATGTTCGGGTCGGTGCTTACATCATAGTTGTCCGGATCCGCAGGGAAAACGAGTTTCCATCCGTCATTCACATTGAGGATGAGCTTTGCTGCAGAGAAGTTCTCGGCAGTAGTGAAGCGGAAGGAAACGGTGTTGTCAACGACAACGCCTTCAACTGTCTCTCCGTCAATTTCAAGGGAAATTGCATCAAAAGGTTTGTCCGAATAGACAGGTCCCTCAGGAGTTTTTTCCGTACAAGAGTAGAGCATTCCAAGCGAAATCACGCAAAGAGCGCTCAGGAACAAATTTTTGAGCTTCATAAAAGTTTGATTAAAAGTGTTGTTAATATTGTGTCTGTAAAATTGTCCTACCATCCGGGATTGACCTGGAGATTGGAGTTTTTGTATCTTTCGTAATCGGAATAAGGGTAGAGATAGTATTTGTCATCCCATTTTCTTGTCTGTACAAGGGTCTTTGTGTAAGTCACTGTCCCGCTCGCCTCATCCTTCACGAGAGAAAGACCGTAGATTTGGGTATCCCCGCACTGGAGTTTCCATCTTCTTGTGTCCCAGAAACGATGATTCTCAAAGGCGAACTCGACGCGGTTTTCTTTCTGAACGGTCTTCAGGAAATCAGTCGTCGCACCCACCTGACCGACACCTGCCCTTGCACGGACGGCATTCAGGGCTTCCAGCGGAGACATAGTGTAGTTCACCTGTCCCAGACTTCCCTTGAAAGAGGCATCACCTGTCGCAAGGTAAAGGGCCTCGGCGTAAATCAGGTACATTTCCGCAAATCGGATGATGGGATAGATGTGAGGGTATGAAATCGAATTTCCAGTCACGAACGAGGTCTCCTCTATGAGGTTCTTGCGCAGGTAGTAGGAAGTCGGGGTCGCACCTTTCTTCGGGAGTGCGTTCTGTCCGCCTTCCCACATTTCCAGAGGTTTACCCTTGAACATCGAGCCGTTGACATAGAAAGTCTCTGCAAAACGCGGGTCTCTCTTTGACGGGTCGAGTGCGATGGCACGGTGGGCAGGATTGTCCCAGTCGAAAGGAGTACCGTCCAGCAGGTCGAATGCCTCGGCAAGGTTCTGCGACGGGCAAGCTCCTGAATTTCCGCCCTCCACTCCCATTGGGAAATTGGATCTTTCAAGACCGTTGCTTGCAGAACGGATGATTCCGAATATGTAACCCTTTGCATTGAAGTTGTTGATCTTCTGTTCTTTGACAAGGGAATACCAACCACTGTCAATGACATCTTTGGCTGCTGCCGCAGCTTTTTCATAGCGGGTTTTGTCTCCGGTCGGATTGTGAAGCGGACTGGCATCGTAGAGAAGTACCCTCGCCTTGAAGGCCATTGCCGCTCCCCTTGTGATTCTGTTTGTCCTTCCGGTGACAAATTCCGCATAGCTCACCGGGAGTTTCGGTGTAATCTCATCCAGTTCTCCTACAATCCACTCTGTCACAGTGTGAAAATCCGAAGGAACCATTTCATTGACCTTTGCCGGGTCGGCGCTATGATCCATCAGGACGATGTCACCGTAGCGTCGCATCAGTTCAAAATGATACCAGGCACGCAGGAAACGGACTTCGTAGGGATAGTTTTTCAACTGCTGCATCCTGTCCTTGTAATCTTCCAGGTACTGCGTCTGAGGGAAATCGTCAGGTGCATTCTCAAGGAAATAGTTGGCCTGTGCTATGCCTGCATAGTAATGAGAGAAGCAGTCGTTGATTGTGTTGCGGGGACTCCAGGTCCCGTCATAATAGGTTTTGATTCCATTGCTTTCCCACGCATACACAGCATCGTCGGTGGCGCTGCTCTGGGTTGTCCACAGCCATTCGGTGTCAACATCAAGATAGCTGTAAACGTGGGAGCAGACTTTCTTCACGTTTTCAAAACAACTGAACTGATAGGCGGTGGTCTGGTAGGTATTTTCCGTCTGTTCGAGAAAATCGCAGGAACCCAGGCCGGCAATCAGGGCTGCCGAAAGAGCCATATATTTCATTATATTGTTCATATGACGAGAATTAGAATGTGAATTTAAGTCCGAAAGAGAATGACCTCACGGAAGGATAACCAAGGGATATGGACTCAGGGTCGAAAATCTTGATTCTGTCAGCAGAGAAGAGATTCAGTCCCCGGAAGAAAATGGAAATCTCACGGAATTTCGCCCTCATCAATGCCTCTGACTGGAATCCGTAGTAAACATAGACCGAGCGGAGCTTGAACCAGTCGGACTTTTCAACCCAGAAATCACTTCCTCCCTGGAAGTTGTTCCCGTTGCTCAGGGTGGTCAGACGCGGATAGCGGGCATTCTGGTTTTCCGGTGTCCAGCGGTTGTTGTAATAGTGCATCGAGATGTTCTTGTCATCATTGTAGAGCGGCCAGTAAATTGACCCGGTTGTGAGCATGGCATACTGGTTGATGCGTCCGTCGAAAGTGGCCTCGAAACCCAGACCCTTCCATTTGAATCCCAACTGGATACCGTAAACGGCTGAAGGAAGGGTGTGGTATTGATCCATATACTGCTTGTCATTCACGTCAATCACGCCATCCCCGCTGATGTCCTTGTAGCGGATGTCTCCCGGTTGCACTCCTTTTCCGTCGAGGGTGCTGTGAGGGTATTTCGGAAGCAGATTGCCCTTGGAATCGAAATCGGAAGTGCTGTAGAGGCCGTCGCTGGTATAGAGGGTCAGAGCCGTGATGGAGTGACCGGTCCGGTACATATAGGAGTAAGGATGGTATTCCTCACCCATTTCAAGAATCTTGTCCTTAGTGTAGGAAATGCAGCCTCCTATGTGCCAGGAGAAATCTCCGACCGTCTGGCTCCAGCTTGCGGAAAGTTCGCCTCCCCAGTTCAGGGTCTCTCCGTTGAAAATGTACGGCGAGCCGAGGCCGAGCAATGAGGAATATACTCCGGAGGATGACACCTTCAGATGTTTCCTGTGGTTGCGGAAGGCATCAATGCTTACCTCAAGACCTCCGAAGGCCCGAAGATCGATTCCTACATTGGCCTTGAAGTCCGTTTCCGGGAGAGCCCCGTAAGAAGGGTAGGAGCCCTGCATCATTCCGGATTCGGACGAGCCGACCATTGCAACAAATCCACTGCCACCGCCGTTGTTCGGAGTGTCCAGACCGTAACCCAGCCTTGCATCGTAACCGGTGATTCCATAGCTTGCGCGAAGCTTCAGAAGGTCGAGTCCGGAAGCATCCTTGAGGAAAGACTCGTTCGAGATGATCCAGGCTGCGGAAACGGCAGGATAGAAACGATATTTCTTTCCTTTCTCGAGGAAAGCACTGCCTGAGCAGGTCGCCACTACATCCACGAGATATCTGTGGTCGTAGTCATATCCTGCCCTGAGGATGAAATCATTGTAGGAATACACATTGCACTTTCCCCTGTTCTTCCATCTGTCCATCGACCAGATGAAGGAAGCCTTCACGCCATTCTTGCCGAAGGTCCTGTCGTAGTCAGCCATTGCCGTTACGGAGAAATTATTGTTGACATTGCTTCCGCCTGCAAGAGCAGATGAGAAGGACAGGTCGGTGTCATTGCCGTATTCGGACCAGTTGAGTTTCTGAACGTCTCCATTATCGTCCCGGCCGTAGGTCATCTTTGCATACTTGTAGGTCTTTGACCTGTTGTCATTGATCATCGCACTGTTGTCGAATGCGCCCTTGAGTGTCAGGGAGAGTCCCGGTGTCAGCATCGACAGGTCCTGGATGATCGAGATATCAGCAAGAAGGGTTCTCTGGAGAGAAACCGAATATCCACTCTGGGTGTAGGTCGAAAGAGGATTCGCAAAGAGTTCCGACCGTGCCCAGAGACCGTCCTCGGAC
This sequence comes from Bacteroides sp. CAG:545, assembly GCA_000432515.1. Taxonomy (GTDB): domain Bacteria; phylum Bacteroidota; class Bacteroidia; order Bacteroidales; family UBA932; genus Cryptobacteroides. Next base: position 114,441 of record HF996035.1, on the reverse strand, counting down.
TTGAGAGGGAAAGCGATTGCCGGAGTGGTGTAGATTCCCGAGACATAGGTTCCCGCGTAAGGCTGCTGTGTCTGAGAGAGACGACCCATCATATTGATCCTGATTCGGGTGGTCCTTGTCATTTCCGATTCAAGGTTGGTCCTGAGTTTGAGACAGGAATTCTGGAACTGGGTGCTGTAGCCGTCATTCATCCTTGTGTTGTTGAACAGGCCATCGTAGCCGTTGTAGTTGGCGAGCACATAATAGCGGAAGCGTTTCTCCTTTCCCTCCATGGAAACGTTCAGGTCGTGGACGAATGCCGTCTTCCTGAGAACTTCCTTCTGCCAGTCCACCGAAGGAAAGAGAGAACTGCCCTGTGCGATTCCCTTAAGGTCGGCAGCCGTGTATCTCGGCTGAAGGCCGTCATTGGCAAGTGCCTCATTAACTGCATTGGCATAGGTAAGGCCGTCCGCCATCTGAGGCATTGCAAACGGGGTCTGGACGCCGAAACTGTATTCGGCATTGATTCTCATTCCCGGAGTATGTCCCCTCTTGGTCGTGATGACAATCACTCCGTCCGCTCCCCTGTTTCCGTAGATTGCGATTGCGGCGGCATCCTTGAGAACCGTGATGTTCTCTACCTCTTCTGCTCCGATGAACGCCGGAGATCTCTCGACACCGTCAACTATGTACATCACATTGTTGCCCGAGAAGGAGCCCCTTCCCCTGACAAACATTGCCTGTCCGTTGTCCGGAAGATTTCCTCCGCTTGTCACATTCACTCCGGGAAGCATTCCGGCTATGCTTGCAAGTGCCTGTCTTCCACGGACAATCTGAAGGGCCTGTACCCCTATGCTGGAAGCGCTGACTGTTGATAGGTCCGTGCTGACAGACTTGTCGTAACCCAGGAAAAGGACGGTATCCCTGATCGGGTTTATTTCTCGTGCAAAGGAGAGTGAGGCTGACAGCAACAGGAGAGCCAGGGTAATGAATATCTGTTTTTTCATCATTTCAATATTTTCAAATTACTACCATCCAGGGTTCTGGACCAGTCCATATCCCTTGTTGATCTCATCGGACGGGAACGCGCTCAGGAACCATTTCGGGCTGAATTTATCCTGCCAGATTCTGCCCTGGTCCATCTTTGACGGGTCTGAATAGGTGAGAACAAGGTTGCCCTCCTCGAAAGAACCACTCTTGCGGGTTATCTGGATTCCGTAGAGAAGCTTGCGCATCAGGTCCTCCCTCTTCCAAAAAGCGATGTCGAACCAGCGGACTTCTTCGAAACAGAACTCCCTCGCCCTTTCATCTAAAATCTCCTCGCGAAGGTATTTGTCACCTTGGAGGCTGCATTCAGGATAGTCCGGAAGGGCTTGCCCCGAATGAAGCTTGGCGGCATTCGGAAGGGTCATTTCCGGAAGGCCCACCCTTGTGCGGGTCTTGTTGAGCCAGGAAAGGGCTTCCTCGGAACGGCCAAGCTCGTTCAGAGCCTCAGCGTACATCAGATAGAGTTCAGGAAGACGGATATAGGCCGAATTGGTGGCCTTGTTGAGGAACTCGTCATTGTAATCCCAAAGGAACTTCCTGATAATAAAGCCCGTGGCACATTTCGGATTGGCTGAACTTCCGTGTTCCAGACCGTCAATCCAGGTCTCGGCACAACGTGTCCTGTAACGGTCACCGGCTATCAGCACCGTCTCGTAAAGACGAGGGTCCTTCCCCGTGAAAGGATTGTTGTAAACCGTTCCGTCGTGACCATGGTCGGAAAGCCATTTTCTGTAATCGGAAGGTGTGCCGTCGGCAGCGGTAAACATATCCACGAAATTCAGGGTCACGCAGCCTCCGCCATATCCCCTTCCTGCCTGTCCCTGGTCGGTCAGACCGAAATAAAACCTGTGATAGGTGTTGGAGTAGGTCGGTATGGCCCTACCGGTGTGGATGATGATTTCCGGGGATTCCCTATCAGCGTAGCAGGTGCTGAAAGCCTGACGGTAGCCCTCGGCGTCATTTGTCTGAGGCATCACCATCCTGTAGGCATCACCGTTTTCCGTGTTCTTCTTGAAGAAATCCTCACAGGCATCAGCCACGGCCTGCCAGTTCTCCTGCGTGTAGGATCCGAGCCAGGTCATCAGTCCGGGATCCTCCTTTACGGAAGCTTTGTTGGCTGCCGTCGGTTCCTGTGCCTGAAGGTAAGGAGTCGATGCATTGAACAGCGGACGGGCCGCAAGTTGAAGCACCCTTGCCTTCAGTGCGAGTGCTCCGGCAGCGGTCATTCTTCCGTTGTCCGCATCTGCGACAGTCCACGGAAGCTCTTTCGCTGCCTGATCGCACAAATTCACAATAAAATCCACACACTGTCTTACCGTTCTGCGGGAATAGTCCGCAGTCATTTCATTTTCCGGGGTGGCATAGTCATCCAGAATCGGCACTCCTCCGAAATGACGGAGCATCTCGTGCATCTGAAGGGCTATGATCATCCTTGCCTCACCTTTGCGAACTTTTTTCTCCTCATCAGTCATATCGGGGACCCTGTCCACATTGTTGATGAAAATCCACGCGCGCCTGATTCCTGTCCAGGCGCCTTCCTGATCCGGATGGAATCCGAATTTTCCGTACCCCTCATTCTCCGCCTCGGCATTGTAGGTGCCTGCATAGTAGGTCTTGATAACACCTCCCCAGGTACAGTGGCTCTGCATCAGGTCGGTCATTGTGTCAAGATTGTCCCAGCCAATCTTGTTCCCTCCGTTCTGAAACTCGTAATTTCCGTTGTTGGAATGGACTGTCAGACAGGTACGGAGCGAGGCGTATGCACCGATGAGTTCTCTCTCGGCATACAACTTCGACGAAAAGATCTGCTCAAGGGTCATATCCGCTCCAGGCGCCTTCTCGAGAAAGGCGTTGCCGAATTTGAGGTCGCTGCAGGAAGAAGCGGCAAAGAGCGCGGCAGCAGCCATTATATTTGTAAATATCTTTTTCATCATCAGAACGTTATATTAATGCCGAAGTTGAAAATCCTGTTGTTTGGATAGGTGTAGGTCCCGTCTCCGGTGCTGCCTTCGGGGTCAATGTCATACTGCTCGAGTTCAGAGAACAGGGTCAGAAGGTTGTAACCGCTCAGGAAGACTTTGAAAGATGAGATTCCGGCTTTCCCGAGGGCCTTGTCCTTGAATGTGTAGGCGACCTCGGCCGTCTTGAGCCTCAGATAGGAACCGTCCATCAGCCAGAGGTCGGAATCTCTGGTGTACTGGGTCTTGTTCACGAATGTAAGTCTCGGGAAACGGGCTTTGTCCATATTCTCCTCGGTCCACCTGCCGTCTGCCAGATAGGTCAGAAGGCTTCGGGAGTTCTGGGTTCCGAAAGGAGTGCGGTACTCGCCCGAAAGCACCCTCGATGCGTGCAGGGCCCCGGTCCACTGCATAGAAACCGACAATCCCTTCCAGCTGAGTCCCGCCACAAGACCGAAGACATAGTCAGGACGGGCGGAGTAACCGTAAAAGGTACAGTCGTTCCCGTCAATCTTCCCGTCATTGTTCAAATCCTTGAACAGAGGGTCACCCGGTTTGTTTGTTCCGGGCTGCTCCGGAAGAAAGTACCTGCCTTCGTCGTTTTTAAGCAGAATTCCGTCGGAGTCGAAATCGGACGGACGGTAGAACCTGTCGAACACAAGACCGTAGCTCTGTCCGGTAGGGCGTCCCGTCTGGGCCATATACCACTCGTTCGGAGTCACCTCATCCATAAAGATGATCTTGTTTTTGGAATATGACATATTCGCAGTTATCCAGTAGCCTACCTTGCGACTCGGGCGCGTGTCCTTCCATCCCAGAGAGAGTTCATATCCCCAGTTGTCCACGATTCCCAGGTTCATAAGAGGGAGCTTGTAGTCTGTCACCGACGGGGATGTCTTCCTTTTGGAGAGAATGTCCTTACGGTGTTCAAAGAAGAGATCACCGTTGAAAGACAGGCGGTTGTCAAACATTTTCAAATCGATTCCGTAATTCTGCTTGTAGGCCTTCTCCCAGGTCACGTTCTCATTGCCCTGGCGGCTCTCGACCGCATCCTGCAGCATCCCGATGGTCGGATTGATGCCGAACTGCCAACTGCCATAGGCTCCATCACCAACAGCACTGTGGTTGCCGTTCCAGCCTCCAAGGTAGAGGAAACGCTCTCCGGAATATTTGTCATTGCCGACAATTCCGTACGAAGCCCTGATTTTCAGGAAATCAATCACCTCGGCCTTGCTCATCCACTTCTCGGACGAAACCACCCATCCGGCCGAAACGGAAGGGAAGAAACCGTAACGCTTGCCGGGAAGGAAGTTCTCGGAACCGTTGTAGCCGGCATTGAGGTCAAGCATATATTTCTGTTTGTAGGAATATGTGGCCCTCCAGACATATCCCACATATCCCGTTGGTATGTCGGAATATGAGGAAGGATAATATTTCTTGCTCTGGTTGTAGAGGAAGAGACCCGAGACAGCGTGGTCTCCGAAAGTGCGGTTGTAATTGATTGATCCCTCGAGATACCAGTCCCTGGCACGGCCGGAAGAAGTCTCGGAATAGGAAAGAGGCTCTTTGAGGTTGCTGATGCCCTCGGTCCGGTAAACGATAGTGTTGTCAAAACGAGGGTCGGAAATATCCATTCCGGGCTGTGTGACTGAGCCCTTGTAAATCGGAATCCAAGTACTGTCGGTACCCGTCGGAGAACGGAGGACTGTCACGCTGTGGGTAGTGTTGTAGGCTCCCTTGACCTGTGCGCTCAAGCCCTTTGTGACAAAATCGAGATTCTGCTCGATAGCCAGATCGAGATTCAGGACATTCTGGTTAGTGGTGTAAAGACCCCAGTTGTAGTAATAGTCGTAAGGAGACTTGGTCTCTCCGATCGGGATGTAGGGATTGAAGCCGTTCTGGATGAGTTTCCCGTCCACGAAACCCGGACTCGAGAATGGCACGCACCACATCACGGTCCTCCAGAGGTCCTCGTTCTGAGGTTCCTTGCGGCTGCCCAGACGGCCTCCGATGTTGAGTTTGAGCAAGGTCGTGTTCGTGAGGTTCACATCCACATTGGTCCTGTAGTTGAACCTGTCGTAGCGGAAGTTCGAATTGAAGGTCTCATAATTCTGCTTCAGGACACCGTCCTGGTGCAGATAGCCCAATGAAACAAAGTAGCGGAATCTTTTCCCGCCACCGGACATGGTGACATTGTGCTGTGTCTGCCAGGAGAAATCCTTGAAGATTTCCTTCTGCCAGTTGACATTCGGGAACATTATCGGCTCGTCGCCCTGGCGGAATCTCTCGGTCACATAGTCGGAGAAGATGAGGTTCTTGTCGGAGACACCATCAGATTTCTGGGCTTCGGTGAAGAGGGTCGCGTAGTTGTAGCTGTCCACACAGGTAAGCTTGCGCAACGCCTGGGTCAGGCCAAACTGACTTGAGACCGAAATGCTCATCTTTTCTTCGGTGCCTCGCCTTGTGGTCACGAGGATGACTCCATTGGCGCCACGAACTCCGAACACTGCCGTCGAAGAGGCATCTTTCAGAACTGTGATACTCTCGATTTCATTCGGGTCCATCTGGAAAAACGACCTCTCGACTCCGTCCACCAGAATGAGAGGGCTGGAAGCCGTGTTGGACAGCGAACCGGTTCCACGCACGAAAATCTGAGGGTCATCCGCACCCGGCTGTCCGGAAGTCTGGACGGTGGAAATTCCGGTGACGGCTCCGGCAAGAGCGCTTGCTGCACTTCCCGCTGGAGATTTCAGAAGTTCGCTCGTGCCGATTGAAGTGATGGCTCCGGTGATGGAGAGCTTACTCTGTTTTCCGTAGGCGATGACCTGAACTTCATCAAGAGTATGGACATCCGGCACGAGAGCAATTTTGCCCATCGATGCGGCAGCCTTGACTTCAAGAGTTACATATCCCATCAGAGAAATCTCAAGGACCGAACCGGCAGGTGCCCTGAGGCTGAACCGGCCGTCTAAATCAGTGATGACGTGGTCTGTTGAAGACTTGGCTTTCAAGAGCACGACCGCTCCGATGAGAGGTTCCCCTGTCGAGGAATCCACGACCGTTCCGGTTGCCGTCACGGTCTGGGCGGATGCATTGAAAGAGCCAGAGATAATGACCAGTGCTGATAAAATAATCAGCAGTGAGCCTTTGCAAAATCCGTTTGACATTAGCTTTGCTATTAACTTAGGTTTCGGCAAATTTAACTCAGCAACAGACTATGTAAGGTCGATAATTGTTCACAAAAACTCCACTTGTCAGAGAACCTACCCTCGAATGCTGTCCAGATAAGCTTTCGGCGTCATCCCATACTTCTTCTTGAAGCAGGCGGAGAAATATTTCGGGTCGTTGAATCCGACTGAAAAAGCAATGTCGGAAATCCTCACTTCATCCTTGTTTTCGGTCAATGCCTTGTAGGCGACGGTCATCCTGACATTGTTGATGAATGCTCCCGGCGACATCCCTGTAAGGGCCTTGAGTTTCTCCGTCAGGACAGTCTTGGATGTTCCCATTGAAGAGACGAACTCCGGAAGGTCGAAATCACAGTCCTTGTAGTGGGCATTTACGCAGTCAATGGCTCTTCTCAGGAAAGTCTCATCCATTGAAGTGTACTCCATATTGTCCACATCCAGGACAATCTGCTTCCGGAAGTCAGCCCCCTTCCGTTCAATCTTCCTCAGACACTCGACAATCTGGGCATAGAGAAGTTTCATCGAGAACGGCTTGCAGACATACCCGTCGGTTCCAGCCTGCCAGCCTTCAATCTGGCTTTCCTCGGCACTTTTTGCGGTCAGAAGGATGACAGGGATGTGACAGTATTCAAACCTGGACTTGATTGTCCTGCACAGTTCCAGTCCGTCCACCTGAGGCATCATCACGTCGGATACGACGAGCGAGACATCCGAATGTTCCAGGATTTCAAGAGCTTCCTTCCCGTCCCCTGCCGTCAGCACATTGAAATGCTCCGCAAGCATACTCTTCACCAGATAGCAGAGTTCCTGATTGTCATCCACAAAAAGAATGGTGTAGTCATTCGACAGTCCCTCGGGACGCTCCAGAACCACTGTCGCAGTATTCAGGACAGGACAACTGTCCTGGGAGGTGTCCTTTCCGATTTCATCCTCTTCATAGGCCTCCTCCGAGATCGGCAGCCGGACAGAGAAGACATTGCCTTGTTCCGGACTGCTTGACACAGTGATTTCACCTTTGTGAAGAGTGACAAGGTCCTTGACCAGAGACAATCCTATGCCTGTTCCTATGGTGTTGTGCTTTCTGTAGTCACCTTCGTAGAATCTCTTGAAAAGCCCCTTGATGGTCTTCTCGGACATAATATCCCCCGTGTTCACCACGTCAATCATCACCATTCCGTCGGCCTGGGATGAAACCTTCACGCTTATGTCCCCGCCCTTCGGAGTGTATTTCGCGGCATTTGAAAGCAGGTTGTACACTATTTTGTCAACCTTGTCCGTGTCATACCAGCCCTCGATCTGGTCCGGGGAACTCGTGAAGGAAAGGTTCTGGGCCTTGCCGGCAATCAGAGGGCTGAAAGCCTCCACACAAGAAGATATGAACTTCGTGAGATTTCCCCTGGAGACTGACAGTTTCAGATTCCCGCTCTCGACTTTTCTGAACTCGAGCATCTGCTGAAGGAGTCTGGTCAGCCTGGTTGTGTTGACAGACAGGACTTTGGGCAGGTCCGGATTCCATTTTCCGCCTGTCAGGCTCTCCACCGATGCATTGATGATGCTCAGAGGGGTCATCAGTTCGTGGGTGACATTGGTGTAGAACTGGAGTTTCAGGTGATTGAGTTCCTCAGCCTTCTGTTTCTCCATCCTGCTGAGCCTCACAAGTTCACGCGCCTTGATGCGGTCATAGGTGTATCTCCAGATTCCGTAGGCCAGAGCAGCAAAGACTAGCAGATATGCCATAATAGCCCAGGATGACAGGAGAGGATGGCGCAACACCTTGATTCTCAGGATGCGCTCGTGGGTCTTGTCCCTTCCGAGGGTCTTCAGGCGGAAGACATAGTTCCCCGGCGGTACGTTTTCATAACTTGCAGTGTGTCTCCCCTCGGCATCAATCACCTCTTTCCGGTCATACCCTTCGAGGATGTAGGAATATATGTCCTGCTTTCCGGCGCCCTTGTTCAGAAGGGCGAAACTTATTGAAAACGAATGCACCGTGTGGTCTATCCTGACCAGGTCGGCATAGTTGATATCCTTTTCGCAGACTTTCCTGCGCTGTTTTGGGGACATCGACCTCAAAGAAGTCTCTCCGAGACGGAAGTCAGTCAGGCAGAGATTCTCCCTCACGGGGAAAGACGGGGTCTGGCTGCGCAGCGGGAAATAGACGATTCCCTTGGAAGAACCGGCGGCAACCGTCCCGTCAGGCAGATTCACAAGAGTGCTGGCATTGAATGACATCGAAGCATCGTGATCCGAGAGTGAAATATAGTCCACGTCTCCGATTCTGTCACCTTCGGAGTATGTGAAGGAGACAGCAGCATCGGAAGTGGTCACCCACAGTCGGGAAGTGATGTCTGAGGACATTCCTGTAATACCTTTATTATATAGGGCGGAGATATTGTTGATCTGACTGAACTCGCCTTTCTTCCTGTCGTAGAGATACAGCCCGTCAAAAGAGGACCCTGCCCAGACATTCGAGGCCGGATCCACGAAAAGACAGGAAACATTGTCAGACTCTCCAAGGGACCATCTGACCAGACTGCCGTCGGAAGGGGAAAGACGATACACTCCGTTGTAGTTGGTAGCAATCCAGACTGAACCGTCACGAGCCGACTTGAGGTCGGTCACAATCACATCCGAAAGAGGGTCCAGGGCAGCATCCGGCAGATAATCCGCAATTGAAAAAACCTTGTTCCCGGGTGTCATCACGAAAACGCCTTTCCTTGTTCCGATCCAGAGGTTCGATGCATTGTCTTCAGCGATTGCAGTCACTCCCAGATGAGAAAAATCGGGATATTCCTCAGAAATAACCCTCCGGGCACCGCTTCGGGAGGACGGGTCCAGAAGCCATAGCCCCTGACTGTAAGTCCCGAAACAGATTTCCGAAGTACTGCGTCTGCGCGATATTACATCAACGGCCGAAGTGTAGGGGAAATCCCTGAAAGCCGGATATTTCTCGTAAGAGAGGAAACTGCCGTCAAAGGGGTCGTAAAGCACCATTCCGAAACCGATGATTCCAAGCCAGAGACGACCGTCAGGCATAGGAAATATACTGCGTACCGAATTGGTCCTGAGAGACTTCCTGATGTTTTCAAGGGCATCTGTCCTGAAGTCGGCATCGGGATTTTCCACCTTGAAGACCCCTCCGCAGAACATACTCAGCCAGATATTCCCGTCGTCTGTCCTGAGGATAGAGCTTACCTCATTGTAAGGCAGGTCGTGACCGGGTTCTCCCGGAGCGTAGTTGACGAAAGAGAGAGGATCCGAAATGTCTTCGAGAATGCTCAGGCCGCTTCTTGAAGCCACCATCAGTCTCCCCTCGGAATCCTGTCCGATGTCGTAGATCACATCATCCAGAAGGGATCCGGCCTCCGGCGTGTTGGAATAGACGGTGCAGGATAGATTCCCGGGGCCGTAGGGAGCATCGATCCGGAGCAGTCCCTTTCCCCAAGTGCCGACCCAGAGGCGGCCTTTGAGGTCCTTGTAAGCCACATTCGACCAGTAAAGACAATCTTCTGAATATTTACGGAATGAGAATGTCTTCGTGTCATATCTGTAAAGCCCGTGCTCACAGCAGCACACCCATAGATATCCCTCCGCATCCTCGCAGATTGAGGACACCCCTTCAATGGGATTGCCATCCATCAGGATTGGGGTGAATTCACCTGTGGAAGCCTCGATGTGCCACAGTCCGGAACTTCCCCCTACCCATACATCCCTCCCGTTGGAGCAGCGAATGTCCGAGGCATTGAGCGTTCCCATCCGTTGGTCTGGTCCTGCAAAGGAAATCTGACCATTGTTCTTGTCCAGGGTGTAAACGCCTTTTTCCGATGCAATCCAGAGCTTGTTCCCCTCCGATTCGCAAACCACGTTTATGTGGCAGTCAAACTTCTCCCCATCCGATTCATTCATTCCAAACACCACCGTCGAAGACCCGTCATACCTGACAAGGCCGCTGTAGGTCGGAATCCAGACATATCCTTCACTGTCACTAAACAGCACCCTTACCGCATTGGTAGGCAAGAGCTTGGATGGAATACTCCGGAAAGAAAGAACCTCGGAGGAGAAGGCATTGATGCAAGGCAGGACAGTCAGTGCCACAGTCAGCAGGGCTCGCAGGAGATTCATTGCAGATATCCGTTTCATAAGCAGAGGAAGCGTGTTTCTATAAAAATATTCCGTTTTTAATCGGCTAAGGTAGAAAATTTTCCGAAATATCTCCTTTTGTTCCGTGAGCCAAATGGAAACACAGCATAATTCAGTATTTTTGTCATTCTGAATTTTTGTCATCTAAATAATTCATCTCTTATGAAACGTATAAAACTGATAACCGTCATCCTTCTCATCCTGTTCTCCCTACTTGCCAAGGGAGAGGACAGAATCGGAGTACTTCAAATCAACGTCTGGCAGGAAGGTACGTGCGTCCCGGGAGGATTTGACGCTCTTGTGGACAATATCATCGAAAGCGGGGCCGATGTGGTCTTTATGCAGGAAATAAGGAATTACGGAGGCCGGAGGTTCATTCCTCGACTGATTGAGGCTCTCGCCCTGAGGGGCGTGACATTCTACGGAGAGGACACCACCTGTGACAGCGGAGTCATCAGCAGGTTCCCACTCGCGCAGGACGGGAGGAAATGGGAAGGCTGCGGGTCCGTTCAGAGAGTCAGAATCAATGCCGGAGGGCATCCGGTGGCACTATATTCCGCTCATCTGGACTATACGAACTATGCCTGCTACTATCCGAGGGGGTACGACGGGAACACCTGGAAGAAGTTACCTGCTCCCGAAACCTCAGTGGAGAAGATTCTGGAAATGAACCGGGCTTCCGGGAGGGACGACACCATCAGGGATTTCATCAGGCTCAGCAGAGCCGACATCGACGAGGGCATCGACGTGATTCTGGCAGGGGATTTCAATGAGCCGTCGCATCTGGACTGGACCGCGCAGACAGCCTCCCTTTGGGACCACAATGGAGCAGTCATCCCTTGGGATTGCTCCACAATGCTTTACGAAGGCGGTTTTGAGGATTCCTTCCGGGTGGTGAATCCTGACCCTGTGTCCTCCCCGGGCTTCACCTTCCCGAGCGACAACTCCGACTGTAACCCTATGAAACTGACCTGGGCCCATGAAAGCGACGAGAGGGACAGAATCGATTTCATCTATTACTACGGGGAAGGGTCCCTCAAACCTGTGGACAGCAAGGTATTCGGACCTGCAGGTTCGATTGTCCGGGGAAAAAGGACCATGGAGGAGAATCATTCTGACATCATCCCCGTGACAGGCAAGTGGCCGACGGACCACAAGGCAGTCCTCACCACATTCGAGTTCGCCCCAGTGGCACGAATCCTCACTCCCTCCATCCCGACCATAGTGGACCGGGAGCACAACATCATCTGCGAAATCTGCCTGGAGTCGTTTTCCGGGAAGGACGTACTGGAGAGTGTCGGGGTCACCGTCTCGGGAATTGACCCATCGGCCATCCGGAATGCCAGGCTGATGTACACGGGAACCAGTTCTGCAATATACTCCCGGACCACATCCTACATACTTAAAGACCAGTTCCGCAGAATCGGCGCGGGGCAGGACACCTGGAGACATCCTGCCTTTGCTGTTCAGACAGCATCCTGCAAGGCGGGGAAAGACGGGAGAATCGTCCTGAAACCGGGGAAAAGCCTTGTCAGGGACAGAAATTATTTTTACCTGAGTCTTGAGGTGGACTCGCGGAAAGTGGACCTGAGCGGGACTTTCGGGGTGGCAGTGGAGTCCGTGGAACTCAGATGCCCGGTGCAGGACGGGAGCGGCTCTTTACTTCGTCAGGCCAGAATCGTGTCCGAAGGTTCCCTTGAGGGTCACAGGTTCGGAATCGCACTGCGCAACTACAAGGATGACAATGTCTTCTCCTACAGAATCCCCGGACTGGTCACCACTCCTAAAGGGACATTGATTGCAGTGTACGACATCAGGCACACCTCCGGGAACGACCTTCAGGACAACATTGACGTTGGTGCCAGCCGGAGTACCGACGGGGGACGGACCTGGGAGAAGATGCGAACAATCATCGATATGGGCGAATGGGGAGGACTTCCGCAGGGACAGAACGGATGCGGAGATCCTTCAGTGCTTGTGGACAGCAACACAGGAACGATTTTCGTCTGCGCTCTGTGGACGCACGGCCTTGGCAACAGGCACGCATTCTCATTTGCCTCAGAAGGCTACGAACCGATTTCGACAGGACAGATGGTTCTGGTGAAAAGCACCGACGACGGAAAGACCTGGAGCAAGCCTGTCAACATCACCCGTCAGGTAAAGCGCCCCGATTGGAGGATAACCCTCCAGGGGCCGGGACGGGGAATCACGATGCAGGACGGGACTCTGGTTTTCCCGATGCAATGCCTTGACAGCAAAGGGATTCCAAGCTCAGGAATAATGTACAGCAAAGACGGGGGCGAAACCTGGCACTGCCACTCCAGAGCCTGTGAGCGCACCACCGAGGCCCAGGTCGCCGAGATTGCTCCGGGAGTACTGATGCTGAACTGCAGAAACGACCTTCGTCAGGGCAGGGTCGTCTGCGTGACTGATGACCTGGGGAAAACCTGGAAGACCCACCCTTCATCAGGAAGCCTCGTGGAACCCGTCTGCATGGCGGGGCTGCTGAATATTCCGGCTTCCGAAAACATCTACGGAATGGATATCCTCCTGTTTTCAAATCCGGTTTCCGCCCCTGGAAAAGGCAGGAACCACATCTGCATAAAGGCGAGCCTCGATGCCGGGATGACCTGGAATCCGCTTGACTGTCTGCTTCTGGACGAGGAGGAAGGCTGGGGATATTCCTGCCTCACCTCCATCGGGAATGACAAGGTGGGAATCCTCTATGAAGGCAGCACCTCGCACCTTGTCTTCCAGCAGGTCAGGCTGAGTGACATTGTGAAAAGCATTCCCGTTCCCTCAGGGCTGTCCGTCGGGGAAATCTACTCCGACGATATGATTTTCCAGAGGGACGTACCTCTTGAAATTTCAGGAAGGACAGCACCGGGTCTTGAAGTGAAGGTCACCCTGGGGCCATCGACAAGGAAATGTCGTTCGGCACAGGATGGAACATGGAAGATCCGTATGCCGGCACTCAAGGCCGGGACAGGAATACCGTTCACCGTAACTGACGGACGGGACACCCTGAGTTTCAGCGATGTGGCAGCCGGTGAGGTCTGGCTCTGCTCCGGGCAGTCGAATATGGCTTTTGAGTTGAAGGGTGCCGACACCTTCAGCAAGGAAGGACTGGTTGACCCGATGCTGAGGTTCTACGACATGAAAAGCCATCTGAAAACCTGGGGGCTGGTCTGGAGCGAAGAGGATGCGGAGAAGGTTGCACAGGGAAAGTATTACGACAGGACACGGTGGAACTGCTCGTCAGAGAAGACTGCCGGGGAATTTTCAGCAGTGGGATATTACTTCGGCAAAATGCTCAGGGATAGTCTGAATGTACCTGTGGGGCTGATCTGCAATGCCGTTGGCGGGACGACCACCGAGTCATTCATCAGCCGCAGTGCTCTGGAGAAGGTTCTTCCGGGATTCTGTGACGGATGGCTTGAGGATGAATCCGTGATGGAATGGGCAAGGGGAAGAGCCCGGGAGAATATGTCATCCTTCAAAGGAGGGTATATACAGCATCCTTTTATGCCGGCATATCTTTTTGAAAACGGCATCCGTCCACTGGAGAGATTTCCAATCAAAGGGGCAATCTGGTACCAGGGAGAGTCGAACGCAGAGAACATCCCACTGCACGAAATCCTTTTCAGGACCCTTGTGGACTGCTGGAGGCAGACCTGGGATAATCCCGACCTGCCTTTCTACTTTGTCCAGCTTTCAAGCATCGAACGTCCGACTTGGCCGGAGTTCCGCAACAGCCAGAGGCTGCTCTCGCTGGAGATTCCACATTGCGGGATGGCAGTCTCCTCAGACCTCGGTCACCCCACTGACGTGCATCCGAGGGCGAAGAAACCTGTGGGAGAGCGACTTGCAAGGCTCGCACTGAGGAATGACTACGGGAAACAGGTCGAATGCCTCGCCCCAGCAGCCACCAAAGCCTTCCTGAATGACAGCGGGAATGTCACCGTACTTTTCGACAGGCCCATTTCAGTCCCGGGCACAATGCCCGTGCGCGGATTCAGGATTTGCCTCGAAGATGGGAGCGAAATCCCTGCATCGGCGGAGATTTCAGGATCTGACGCTGTGATTCTCTCCCTGGATGCAGGCAGACCCGACGCCGCAGCCGACAGCAAAAACACAAAGGCAGACAGCAGAACAGCCATCGTGAAGGTGAAATATGCCTGGGATCCCTGGACCGATGCGAACCTGACCGGGACCACAGGCCTCCCCGTCTCTACTTTCGATATTGAAATTGGTGAGTAATTAGGGATTGTCGTTTCATGTTTTCAATCTGAGCGAAGCAGCAGAAAATCCTTTCAATTTCTGCATCCGACTCATCAAAATTTCAATTTTATATCTCTCTCCGGTCGTCTCGGCCGGATTTTTTGTCTGTTTTTCATGGCTATGTGTCAATCCTCTTTTTGCGGAAATGCTCAACGCTGTGCCTGAGGAAGCGAGACGTGAAAGTGAGAGGTCTTTCGCGATTGCTGGACGAATAAAGGAAATTCTTCAGCGCAAAAGATGGAGCCAGGCAGATTTCGCAAAGGCGGCAGGAAAGAAAGAAGCTGAAATATCCAAATGGATGAGCGGCACTCACAATTTTACAATCCGCACAATCTCATTCATCGAGACTGTGCTTGGTGAAGATGTCATTTCCATCAAGAGATACCATCGCCACGTCAGCGGATATGGCACAGCCGACGCTGACCGGACAGCCATCCTGAATGACAACGGCAACCAGGCGGAATATCATTCTGTTGACTAACATTCTTTTATCCGCTTGGCATTGCCACCTCGCTGAGCGCAATTTGTCCGTGAGATGGTAGGTTTCCACGGACCTTATTACTGTAAAAAGTTGACTCAAAATGCTCAGTTTGTCCGTAAGCAGGTGGGGTTTCACGGATAAGTTATTTATTTTTAACAACTTATCCGGTAGAAGGCGGGGCTTTCCGGACAAGTTGTAGATTTTCAGTCAATAGTTCCCAGGAATAGAAACGGTTGGGAAATAAATGCACGCAAATGATGGAGACAAGCAGAAAGGCTTAGCGTTCTTTCCAGTAACGTTCGATTTCCTCGAGCGTCTTGCCGGTGGTCTCTGGGACAAGCTTCCACATGATGAGCAGATATGGGACACACATCAGCGCAAAGAGGAAGAAGGTGCCGGCTGGAGCAAAAGGCGGAACATTGGCAAGAAGCCATGGAGTCAGCTGACCTATGAGGTATGTGCCTATCCAAAGAGCCAGACCTGCGATTGACATTGCTATACCCCGGACATTGTTCGGATACATTTCCGACAGGAGTACAAATACGACGGCGCAGATGGAAATCGCGCAGCAGAACACATAGAACAGGAAGAACACCAACATGAAGATACTGCCAAGCTGCTCAGGGAAGATGAAGTAGAATCCTATCATCAAGAGCGAGAGTATCATTCCGGAAACGCCCCAGTAAACAAGGTTCTTTCGTCCGACTTTATCGATAATGAGCAATGCAATGACTGTAGTTCCCATATTCACGAAGCCCACAAGGACCTGTGAGAACAAGGCATCTCCAGACGAAAGACCGGCTTCCTTGAAGATTTCAGGGCCATAATACAGAACTGCATTGACTCCCATGAACTGGCCCAGTATTGCAATGGCGGAGCCGATAAGGACAGCCTTCAGGATACCAGGAGAGAGAAGCGCTTTCCACTCTGTTTTAACCTCACCCTTTATAGAATCTTCAGTAATGGACTTCTGGCGGGAAGCCTCATCAGGAGAAAGATAAATCTTCTGCAGCACTGATGACGCCTTAGCCCCTTCTCCATGGACGATTAGCCAACGAGGACTCTCCGGAATCAAGAATATGATGAAGAAGAACAGCAGAGCCGGTATTGTCTCAGAACCGAGCATTCCTCGCCAATACTCATCAACCATTGTCCTGTTCATAAAATCAGACACAAAACGCGCTGCCGGGTCCAGTGCCGCCGTTTCAGCCACTGAAAGTATCCACCAGTTTATGAAATAGGCGAAAAGGAAACCAATGGTAATCGCCAGCTGATAAAGAGACACAAGCGCCCCACGCCTGTCTGCCATCGCGACCTCTGAGATATAGATAGGAGAGACAATAGAGACTACTCCTATACCCACACCTCCGATTATACGGTAAACGACAAGTTCCGTAAATGAACCGCAAATCGCGCAACCGATTGCTGAAAGGCTGAACATGAATGCAGCAAACAACATTGCCTTCTTACGTCCTAAACGGTCACTTATGACACCCGCCGAAGCGACACCGGCTATCGACCCGATAAGAGCGCAGCCCACATACCATCCGAGTTGAATGGTATCAAGTCCAAACTGCGTAGCGACAATCGATGTCGTTCCGGAAATCACTGCAGTATCATATCCGAAAAGTATTCCTCCGATTGCTGCTACAACCGAGAGGAACACTACATATCCGAAGTTTTCTTTTTTCATATTCCGAAGTACTCTTTATATCTGTCATACAAATGACCGGCCTGAAGATATGCCGACTGGGGCGACATGAAATGCGAGAACTCGAAAGTAATCGCCTTGTCATAGCCACAGCGAGCAGCCGCTTCAAGTTTCATGCGAAGCTTGTCGAACTTGATAGGCAAGAAGTTGATAGGCATATCACGGTCAAAAGTCTCTGCATTTGTCCAGCACTGCATTCCATACTTGTCCGCAAGTTTCTTGTTCACAGAGAAGAACGCATCCAACTCATCATAGTCAATGTGCCCGTCCTGGAATGCACACGCATCCACCACATCATGGATTCCGTCGAAAATCTCATTCCATTCCCGTTCGTGTTCCTGAACGGAAACAGCATCTTCACGCGTCTTGAGAGCAGTGCCCATCACGGCCTTCTTACCGTCAATCCACGGGGAGATGAAGGTAGGAAGCCCGCCTGACACCTCCTTGCACTGTTTGCCCATAGCATGGAACGCATCGATTGCCCCCTTTGTTCTACGACTGATTTCTCCACTGATATACCATCCGCCGAAACTGTCATATTTGCGGCCATACTTTTCCCAGACTTCATCAATCACGAATTTGTTGTCTTCTATTTCATATGACAAGTCACCGGTATCCCAATATTTTCCGGAATCATACAGTCCGAACCAGAATTTCATCCCATATTTCTGCGCAAGTCGGAGAAACATGTCGATAAGGTCCACCGACGGCATATAGCAGCCCTTTTTCAAAAGGTACGGAGACGGATAAGTAATGAATTTCCGATAACCTGAGCGGATGCAGATCACCGTATCGATGCCGATTGATTTCATATAGCGAAAATCCCTGTCCCATTCTTTCTCGCCCCAATTCTGATGAGGTATATCATGAGAAATCTCGTCGAGGAATGTTCCTGTTATACGAAGGCCCTGCCCTTTCGGGACAATGAGACCCGAACCGGAGGCCAAGCTCCCGTCAATCGCCTTGTCATCAGTACTTCCACAAGCAGTCGGAAGTACTGACGCCACAGCAGCAGTAGATGCTGCCGCTGCCATAGACTTTAAAAAGTGCCGTCTGTCGGTCATATTCACAATTATTTACGCTGTCCACATTTTTCAGCCAACTGCCAAATCTGGTAAAGTCCTCTCGGGACATGGAAACAGCCCTTCCATTTACCGCCTTTGAGCGGGAGAAGGACCTCGCCACGGCGGTTAAGGTATCCGAACCATTCCGGATATTCCTTATCCTTGAAATTATCCCAGAGATACGCATCCAGTTTCAAGAACCATTCGAGGCATTTTTCATTTCCGGTCAGCTGATAGCCTTTGAGCATGGCAATCGCAGATTCGATATGCACCCACCAGAGTTTCTGGTCCCATTCAAGTTTCTGCTGCGGAACTCCCTTGGCATCAAGGAAATAGTATATCCCACCGAATTCCTTGTCCCAGCCGCGTTCAATGACGCGAAGAGCGATTTCCACACATTTTTCTATCAATGCCTTGTCGCCTCGACGCACTCCGAGATTCATCATAAACCACAGAGCCTCAAGGTCATGGCCCGGATTGATTTCCCTTCCTTCAAAGCAATCAACAGGAGCTCCGTCCACTGAAGATACATTCTCCAGCATGCAGCCGAGTTCCGGCTGATAGAACACGTCGAATACTTCGTGCAGACAAGTGTCGATAGTCTGCTCCAGAACCGACTTGTCCTCGAGGATATCCTCGATTTCGAGGGCCATATTGCAGATAATCATAGGAAGAGCGAAATCTTTCATCGGACGTGTTCCAGGATATGCCTTGCACCATTGACCTTTAGGATTCGAACGCCTTTCGAGAATCCGTCCGAAGATACGGCGGGCAATCAGCGCATATTCATCATTGCCAGTGGCTTTTGCGAGCTGGGCAAATGCCATGCAGGCGAATGTATTGGAAAAGATATTGTAAGGCTGGACGAGCGGATTTCCTTTCCTGTCAAGGGAGAAGTAGAAGTCCCAGTTCTCGTCGTGTCCGTATTTTTTCAGGAATTCAGCGCCCTGGATTGCACAATCGAGCCACTGCCGGTTTTTCTCTACATTATTATAGAGCATCGCGAACATCCATACTTCCCTACCCTGAAGCCAGATGAACTTGTCCGTATCATAAACCGACCCGTCACGGTTGAGACAGCTGAAATATCCGCCGTACTCTTTATCCTGAGAATGCTCAAGCCAGAAAGGAAGACAGTTTTCCAAAAGTTCTCTCTTATAACGAGAAGAAATCTGTTTAAAATCTACATTAGTCATTTATTGCCAATTTTATTATTGTCAAAATTATTGTTAGAAAAGTGCTGAACAGAAAGCTATTGCGTCCAGCACTTATTTGCGATTTTTTTAATTGTATCCGTTATTCTGCTTTATGGAACCTCCGGTACGGTCTATCTCGCTCTGCGGAATAGGGAACACCTCATTCACGCCCTTACGGAATGCAGCTCCACGGCCGTTGGCATAAGGCTGAACCGCGAAGGCATTCATCGTTTCCGTATAACAATTCCATCTCTTGAGATCATACAAACGATTGTATTCCATAGCAAGTTCCACACGGCGCTCATGCTTGACTGCAGCCAAAAGATCGTCAGATACTTTAACTGGAACAAGGTGCTTGTTCGCAATCTTGCGGACTCTTGAAACTGCGTCCTTGTCACCATTACGAGAATTATCAGCACGTGTTCTTACGTCGTTAATATACTTGACAGCCAATGTCTTATCACCATCAGTGCGAATCAACGCCTCTGCATACAAAAGCAACACATCTGCATAACGGATATGATGGAAAGACCACGCATCATCACCCCAGCCCGGGCCACGACGGCTCTCTATCAAAAAGACTTTACGGCTATGATATCCAGTATTAGGATATGTAGAAAAGTCAAGAGTTTCAGATCCTGACGCAGTCGGGAACTTATCTCCAGGTTCAATAATGGTATAAAGAAGCCTAGGGTCACCATTTTCAAACTCATCTACGAGGTTTTGGGTCGGCTGATCAAATCCGTAGGCACCTGTTGATCTAGGACTTGCATAACAAGGGAGAAAAGAGCCATATACATATTCAGAAGGCACGTCGCCACGAATATTTACAAATATGGATTCACGTGAAAGATATCCATTTGCACGATATAAATCTTGATAGTCTGGTTCAAGTTCATAATTCCCGGAATCGATTACTCTTTTAGCTGCGTCTCTGGCATCAGCACACAACTTTTCGTCATCTTTGGCAAAATACATATAAACCCTCGCCTGCATAGCCCAAACCGCTTCACGAGTAACCCTGCCTAGTTCACTTGAAGACAGCGTCAATTTAGAAGGAAGACTTTCATCATCTGCAATCGCTTTCAGTTCATCGATTATGAAAGAAGCAGTTTCAGCCTCAGTCGCACGGACCAAACTCTTGCTGGCAGCTACCGTCAATGTTTTATCCACGATTGGAACGCCACCAAAAATTTTACAAAGCTCAAAATGATAGAATGCCCTAAGGAATCTTGCCTCCGCCATATATCTGGCTTTCACCTCCTTCGTAAGCGGATATCCGGCAGCATCAATCATATCCGCTACAGGAATTTTTTCTATCAGAGTATTGCAGCGTGCAATTCCCATATACATTCCTTCCCAAAGATTATAAAGGTCTGTATTTGAGGCTAAAGGCTTGCCGAATGTAAGCTCGGCAGCAGCCTGACCGTCACCAGCATCAGAGCCGCCTTTTTCAGCGTCATCTGTCGAAATATTATACAAATCCATGCGCGGTCTCTCGAAGCGATAGAAGTCATTCAACATCTGATAGCATTTTATCAGACTCTTGAATCCAGCGTCTTGCGTAGTGAAAAATCTGTCTTCATCCATGGTCCCTTTAGGTTCCTTGGTCAGAAAATCTGAACACGATACCAAAGTGACAACAGACAGCATTCCGAATATAAGTTTTATCTTTTTCATGATTGTCTTTAGAATTTAAGGTTTAAACCGATAGTCCAAACTCTGGCCTGCGGATAAAATCCGGAATCAATACCATTGACAGTGGCATTTGACGAACCGATCTCCGGATCAAGCCCTGAGTAGTTAGTGAAAGTAAATAAATTCTGGGCACTCACATAGAGTCGGCACTGACTGATTATCTTGTTCTTCTTTATCAAACAATTACAGAAATCGTAACCGAGTTGGACATTCTTGATTCTCGCATATGAGCCATCTTCAAGAAAATAATCTGAAACCAGAAGGTTATCGCCCTGAACAGCGGAGATTCTATGATAACGATCTGTCGAGCCTTCTCCATTCCAAGCTCTGGAAAGATAATCAGACTTGGCATTCATATATCCGGTTCCTGATTCAAAGTCCAAAAGAGTCATATTCATCACATCATTACCCTGAGAGCCTTGGATAAACACATTGAAGTCGAATCCTTTCCATGCAGCTCCGAGTGTAATTCCGTAAACGAAGTCCGGCCAAGGACTTCCAATCTTGGTTCTATCCTTATCATCGATGATATCGTCGTTATTCAAGTCCTTATATCTCACATCACCAGGAACCGCTGTTTCTCTCTGAGGACTTCCCTCGACTTGTTCGGCATTTTGGAAAATACCATTAGTAACATAACCGTAGAAGTAACCTACCGGCTTTCCAACTTCAGTCTTAGTGACTACGTTGTTATTATATGCATATCCATATATGGCATCGCCATTTCCGAGTGAGGTAACTTCATTTCTATATGTGGATATGTTTGCAGATGCTGTGAAGAACCAGTCTCCAAAACCTTTTCTCCAGTTGATGCCGAACTCCCATCCTTCGTTTTTCATTGAACCGACATTGGCATAAGGGTAGGAAGCGAGGCCAAGGGTGGTAGGCTGAGGTTCCATCATCAACATATTATCAATATTCTTCACGAAATAATCCGCTACGAAATCGAGACTCCCATTAAAGAAGCTCAAATCAAGACCGAGGTCAAACTGACGTGAGGTTTCCCACATAAGTTCCGGGTTGCCTACAGAGGTAACGCCCGCTCCAATTACAGCCGTTGAAGGACTGCCGAAATTATAACGGTCGTAGATTGTGCTTCCCCAAGTCGACATGTACGCTCCGCCGCCGATATTTTGGTTGCCGATATGGCCATAGCTGGCACGAATCTTTCCGTCACTGAGCCAACGACTGGCAGACTTCATGAATTTTTCTCCGGAAAAACGCCATGCTGCTGAAACAGAAGGGAAAACTCCCCACTTGTGTCCTTTGGCGAACTTCGAAGAACCATCATAACGGAGATTTGCCGAGAGAAGATACCTTTCATCGTAGTCAAAGTTGAGACCGCCGAAGAATGAAAGCAACGAATTGGAATAAGGATATCCGCCAACCTTTGCATTAATTGTACCGGCTGCTAAAACCGCCATATTCTTGTCATTATTAGGCAGCCCTTCTATGGAAGCATCAACAAAAGAGACATTTGTAACTTCCGCAGATGTTCCCAACAGCACGCCCCATTTAAACTTGCCGGCACTCTGGTTATATGAAAGCAACTGTTCCCAAACATAGTAATCAGAACGTGAATTATTGGCAATAACTTTGTTCTCATTTGAGTAATCGTTTGCGTTCAACCTGTATTTAGGCTGCAATCCATCCACAGAACTTCTTGAAAGATTCATACCGAATCTCGAGTCAAATTTGAGCAGATCACAGAACTTGATTTCCAAATCCGCACCTCCCATAATGTAGAGGTAATCATAATCGCTTTGCCTCATCCTTTGAATCTGTGCAACAGGGTTACGCTTATTGGAGAAAAGAATTCCCGAATACTGAGAGTAGAGATTATCAGCCTCGTAGCCATCTTTAATCTGAGACAAGAGAGCCGGCACATCGACTAGATTATTTCTGAAAACAGGTGTGATAGGATCAGCGCCCATCGCTGAAAAAATAGTACCTGTGAAAGGGTTGTTCTCGTCAACAAGATTTCTTTTCTCATTGATAATGCTGAAGTTTCCCGTCAATGATATATGTTCAGAGACTTTTGCATTAAAATTGTTTCTCCAAGAAACACGCTGGTACTTGGTACCTTTGACTATACCATCCTGCCCGGTATAGGCAAGACTTGACATTATTCCGACATTTTTCGTGCCTCCACTTATACTGACATTATGATTCTGCATGAAGGCATTCTGATGTATAATCTCATTCCACCAGTCTGTTCCATTCTCTCCCGTATTCTTTCTGACAAAATCAAGAACCGCATCTATCTTCTCTTGGGTGGCGAATGCCGGAATTCTTTCTTGATTCGCATTATCCGCCGCAAGATTCTTATACTGAATATATTGTTCAGCATTGAGCATATGAGGGCGTTTCCATGGATTCTGCCATGCAGCATATCCATCGTAAGCTATTTGCATACGCTCTTTATGCTGTCCATTCTTAGTCGTTACGACAATGATTCCGTTTGCGCCTCTTGATCCATAAATGGCTGCCACAGAAGCATCTTTATGAACGGCTATCGACTCAATATCATTCGGGTTAAGATAATCGATTCCACTTTGAGGCAATCCGTCCACAATATAGAGTGGAGTCGTACTTCCTGTGATGGATCCGATTCCTCTAATTCTCGCCACACTCCCGGCTCCAGGTGTTCCACTGGTCGAAGTAATGGTTAGACCCGGCACTTTGCCCTGAAGAACATTGTTCACACTAGTTACCGGCATCGCTTTCAACTCCTTTCCGCCTATAACTCCGACAGCTCCGGTCATATCCTTCTTGGCGATAGAACCATATCCAGTAAATACTACACCATCAAGACTATACGCACTTTCATGAGCAACCAGCTCAAGTCTTTGTCCAATACGGGCCTCAACAGATAATGTTTCGAAGCCTATCATACTGACAGTAAGCACATTTTTATCTTTAGAAGCCACTATGTCAAACAGTCCGTCAAGGTCCGTTTCCACAGCAGAGGATGTCTGTCCATTAAGCATCACCACCGCTCCCGGCAATGGTTCTCCATTTTCATCCACGACTTTTCCAGTTATCCTGTTTCCTTTCTGCGCCCACATAGGTATCGCAAGAACAAGCATAACGAAAAGCGTCACAAGAAACCGCATTTTGGAAGTTATCTGTGTTTTCATTTCCTTATTAATTAGTGTTATTTTTTTCTGATAATATCTATTGCAAGCAGTAATGCTCCAGCCTCCGCATCGTACCAATGCTCTTTTTGCTCGCCTTTTACATTTAAGCCATAAATGTGAGTCACATAAGCATCGGCCCTTTCCTTATCTCCCATTACAGCGGCGGAATATGCAATCATTGTCCATGGAAAAGAACCATACATCTTACCCGTAGACCAATCCGGGAAAGAAGAATTGAACTTGTCATAAACAAGTCTGGACCTCTGATCACTTGCCGGGACGACGCCGAACAGGCTCGGATAAAGCTGAGCTGTCGCATCAGGATAAAACTTGCTCCATGACGACGCATTACCCTTGGCATAATTATAATTCGACTTGGATTCATCATAAAGTCCGCGGATACTGCTTGTGTTTTCTGCAAGCAATGCATCCAAATCAGATGAAATTTCAATGAGGCCCTTGCTTTTAAGTTTAATAGCAGCCTTCAATCCCATATTGACTTCACTGTTATCCATCAAATACTTGACAGGATAGCCATAATGGGCAATGCTTAATCCATCATTCGCATTTTCTCCGGGCAAAGTATTTTCAGCGCAGTCTATTGTTTTCACCATAGCAGAAGTAACTTTGCTCAACTCCTCTTTATGATTTTTCAGCCAGGTCGCACATCCGTCAGAAACCTCAGCAAATCGAATTGCTATCTCAAGAAAAGTGGCAGCATATGAGTCCACAGAATCGTATGTTCCTTTTGTGGTCTCATTAGGAGCAAAATAATCATATACCGATCCTTCCATCTCCTTGCTATTATATTCAGTAGATGAACCATTGAGCTTGCTGAAATACCAAGACATGTAGTTTTTAACAACGGAAAGATTCTGCTCCGTAGGTTCCGTCAAAAGTGCAAGCACGGCAAAATGCGCAAAATATGGTGTAATCTTGCTATTATCCACACCTTTATCTTTAATCGCACCAGAAGGAAGCTGTAGAGAACGGATATAGGCAGTCTGATAAGAACGGACATAATCATAAATCTCTGTCATGTCCGACTCGGCCGATCCATTATCCTCTTTATTAGGAGGAGGCAGCGTACTCGACGATTCACACGAGCAGAACGAAAGAGACATCGCACAGATTGCTGCAAGCGTTGCCGTTATTTTCGAACACAGTCCCATAAACATTACCATTGTCTATATGCTTCCACTTCATAAATACCAATTCCCCAAGGTCCGCTTGCGCTTCCAAAATCAAGTCTGATAATGCTTACATTACGTTCTGCAAATGTCACATTCATAACAACCTTGGTCCAGACAGTCTCACCAGGTTCCCTCGGCTCTGACGCAGCAGACCAGTCTGTCACGTTATAGACTTCCTCGAAAGTTTCCCCGTCTTCAGAAACTGTTATCTTCATATCTTTAGCGTAAGCACCTCCGTCCATAGATATGATGATATTGTTTATTTCAGTAGCTTCGCCGAGGTTGATTGTAGCCCAATGTGTTTCATGAGTTTTATCACACTGCCACATATTCGCGAGTTTACCGTCAACAAGATGGAACTTGGAATCAGGATTAGCTTCGCAATCAGCGTCTGCGATCTTCTGGAGTGCCACATTGACGGGCTCCGGAGCATTGTAAATTTCGAACTCACCGAGAGTCATGTTGTATGGTGTCACACTATTATACATGGACGACAAGCGGACAAACTTTGCATTCACAGGAGCAAATTTGATTTTCTTTACGCCATTGTCCACGCCATTGGACAGCCAGCCAACTTCCTCTGCAATAACAGTGAATGCCGAACCATCCTCGGATACCTCAAGTTTATAATCAGTAGCTGCGGCATTAGGATCCCATTTGGTTACCACCATATTGATTTCAGAGAGCTTTTCAAGTTCGATCATAACCCAACGGCTAGCTGCCGGATCATTACCGGACGCTACCCAACATGACTTGTCGTTACCATCATTGACATTGGCAGCAGAAAAACCTGAAAATGGTTCTGAAGCGGTAGCCTTGGCTCCTATCGCAAGATTAGGATTTTCAGAAGGCTTGACCGGCCAGATATAAGTAAATCCCTGAAGAGAACGTTCTCCTTTGTGATTCGTAACAGCGACGGCTCCAGATTTTCCGTAAGGGCCAAGAACAGCAGAAATAGTTCCATCATCAATGATTTCAAATGACTCCGCAGTCATTCCTCCGAATGTCACTTTCGAGGCGGTGCCGAAATTAATTCCTTTAATCGTGACAACATCTCCCGCCTGTCCTTTTTCAGGAGAGAAAGACAAGACCTTAGGCCATTCCGACACGGTAACAGGTGTAGAAGGGTCATATGGATTCGCCCCAAAACCATCTGTTTTGCATGCCGAAGCCAACAAGCACAAGCATGCCAGCGGCAAAAAAACATTTACTATCGATTTCATCGCTATAAATATTATTGGTTATTAATTTCTATTTGACTTAACCTTATCCATATAGGTTTTATAGTCCTTGAACAACTGTTTAGTACGTTCCTCTCCCAGACAGAACGACCAAGACGGATCACTGAATACACCAGGGAACTGATAACACAGAACCTTCTCGAAATTATCCAAAAGATTGAGGTCTCCTATGATTTCGTCTATAGGACGTGGATACAAAGACATATCCGGGTTAAACAGAAAAGCTTCAAGATCAAACCAAAGGTGAGAACCGGCAGCATCGCAGAAAGACTGAAGCAAGTCTGCCGCTTCTTTACTGGTAAGGTCTCCCTCCGGCATACGCGCAAACCCAAATGGACAGAGGATGTCAAGATTTTCAAGAAGAGACGGATAAGCATCAGCACCATCCATAACTCCCATACTGTTGGTTGCCAACATGACTGGTTTATCAGGAGCCATCGTATGCGTAAATTTCTTGAACTCGCGGAAGAAATCAGCGATTTCTTTCTTGCGCTTAGCCTTCATTTCATCTGTCTGTTCTGAATTATAAAGATTTCCGGCACATTCTTCAGACACATAGAATCCATAAAATGAGTTATGATGTCCATATCTGTTCCACAATTCCTCAGCAACATTTTTATGCCATTTCAATGACTGCTCCGTAAAATCAAACCACGCAAACATTCCAACGCCCATCATTACAGACATGCCAAGAGCATCAGCTTCAGAAAGTATCGCTTCAATAGGATCCTTTGATGCTATCGGCATTCGTCCCGGGTAAAGTTCTGACGGATAAAATGCGCGGCCCTTATAGTTTTCAACAGTTGTCTGATGCTGACCGACATAATCATTGTTCCTAAACGCCTCCTGAACAACTATGACGTCCATTCCTATCTCATGCATCGATCTTACTACGTCCCGCCATTGATCTTCTTTCAGTTCCTTTATATCTTTATTCCAAAGTTTTCCTTCCTCTTCACTCCAATGATACAGACCTGCCCAAGCTCCGTCAATCAGGCGAGTTGAGCGGATATCTGATTTTACAACTTCGAATTCTGACGCTTTCGATATTTCCTTACCATCTGCAGTCACGATTTTCAGGGACACCTCGTTTTTTCCGACCATTCCTTCAGTCTCCAAGATATACTTCGACTGATAATTCTCGCCAGGATTTAAGGTAACAGACTCGTTAAGAAGCAAGCGTTCTTCTGAAGGATCTCCGAGATACATATATATATTGTATGATTCCGCAGAGGTCCCCTTATTCACAATTCCGGCACGTACATCGAGATCTACTTTATCCGTAATAGTCCCAGGAGGGATTAGCGACAACTCCACATAGTCCGATTCTCTCGAACAAGAGGCCAATATTGTCAACATCAGCAAATTAGCCCCTAAAAGCATCCTTTTAATAGCGTCCATAGATTTTTTTAATATTTTAATCACAACACAAATATAATTAAATTTTTTAATTATTGTTAAATTATTGTTAATTTTATTTAAATATAAGGCATTTTTATCCAAATTCCAACCAACATCGCCAGAATAAAATAGACACTTTCCTTATAAATCTAATGACAACGTACCTTTTTTTGGGTTCTAATTAGATTATTCCGCACAAATAATAATTATTTTTAATAATTCATTTCCATTTAGATTGTTCAATTTATTATCTTTGTAGTCCATTACAAAGAATATTCATCACACAAACAACACTTTATAATGAACTCATTTCTAGACAATATAGAGGGCAAGGGAGCAATTATGAAGCAGAAAATCCTCGGTCTTTGCATAAACGATGGAGATTTCAGCATCGCAGAATTAAGCAAAGAACTGAATGCCAGCATCCCCACGGTCACAAGACTGATTGGAGAACTCATTGACGATGGGTTTCTTGAAGACCTCGGCAAAACAGGAACAACTGGAGGACGTCGCCCCAGCATTTATGGACTGAACCAATCCGCAGGATACTTCGTGGGGACCGACATACGGCGACACCATATAAGCATTGCCATCACCAATTTCAAAGGTAAACTTGTCGATTACAAAGAGGATATTCCCTTCGTGCTAGAAGGCAATGAAGCATCTCTGCTCAAGTTGGCAGAATTGCTCAGAAAGCACACAACCGCCCAGGGCATACCTCAGGAGAAGATTCTCGCATATGGAATCAACTTGACAGGACGGGTAAACCACGAAACAGGTTATAGTTTCTCATATTTCATCGGAGAGGACAAACCGCTATCACAAGTGCTTGAAAAAGAACTTGGCGCACCAGTATTTGTCGAAAATGATTCTCGCGCAATGGCTTATGGCGAGTACATCTGTGGAGAAGCCAACAATGAGAAGGACATGTTATTCATCAATCTGAGTTGGGGACTTGGAATGGGGATAATTACCGATGGAAAGTTATCATACGGTAAATCAGGATTCTCGGGAGAGATCGGTCATTTTCCAATGCTCAACAACGGACAGATTTGTCAATGCGGAAAAATCGGTTGTCTTGAAACGGGCGCTTCCGGCTCCGCCCTTCACAGAATTTTTGTCGAAAAGATAAAAGAAGGAAAAGCATCATCAGTGTCCACAAAAGTCAAGAATCCGGACAATATCGACATAGATGATATCCTCAACGCACTGATGGAAGAAGATGTGCTCGCAATTGAATGCGTTGAAGAAATCGGTTCTGTTCTCGGGCAGGCAATTGCGGGACTGATCAATATCTTCAACCCGGAACTTGTAGTAATCGGCGGAAGGCTGGCTATCGCAAAAGACTACCTGATGCTACCTATCAAGAGTGCCATCAACCGCCACTCGCTTATCATTGTAAGCAAGGACACAAGCATCAAATTTTCAAAACTCGGAAAGAAAGGTGGCCCGATAGGAGCTTGCATGCTATCGCGCAGCCGCCTGTTAGGGCTCTTATAACAGCAGACGATATTTCACCAGCGCCACCAAACTCGTCTCCCTGGCGGAAATTTAACAGACCTGTTTTAAACAAGGTTGTTAAATTTTGGAGAAATTTGATATCTTTGCAAAAAACATAGAAGATATGGCTAACGAAAATGAGGCACCTTTCGTATTCGGAGTGCGAGTCGAAGGGGACACTTTCACAGACAGGAAAGAAGAGACAAATCGCCTGAAGATGAACTTCCTATATGGCGTGAATACCATATTGATATCTCCAAGGAGAATGGGAAAAACCTCTTTGGTGGAAAAAGTCTGTTCCCTGGTGGAAAGCGACACATTGAAAATAGCCAAGATTGACGCCTTCGGTTGCAGGTCCGAGAATGACTTCATAAATGCGTTCGCAACTGCTGTAGTGCGGGCCACGTCCAGCAAATGGGAAGAGTGGATGGAAAACGCTAAAACATTTCTTAGCAGATTCATCCCAAAGATAAGCATAGGACAAGATCCTCTTACGGATTTTTCCATCGCTTTGGAATATAACCGTGCAAACACTGTAACGGAAGACATTCTTCAACTGCCGGAAACTATAGCAAAGCAGAAAGGAATTAAAATCGTTATCTGCATAGATGAATTCCAGCAAATTGCCGATTTTCCGGATTCTATCACATTTCAGAAAAAACTCAGAAGCGTCTGGCAACTCCAGAGCAACGTATCGTATTGCCTTTACGGAAGCAAAAAGCACATGATGGAGAAGATGTTTCAGAGCCAGAGTCATCCTTTCTACAGATTTGGAGATTTATTTTATCTGGACAAAATCTCGGAGACCGATTGGGTTGAATATATCTGTGACAGATTCAGAGTGACAGGCAAGGAAATTTCCCGTGAACTTGCTTCTGAAATATGCACTGTAACAGACAGATACTCATCTTATGTTCAGCAGCTCGCTTGGTTAGTATGGCTGCGCACCGACAAACATGCGACAAAAGAAGATGTTGAATTCGGCATTGACCGCATGCTCGATGCCTGCGAACCACTGTTCATACAGCAGACGGAAAGCCTGTCCGCATACCAGATGAACTTTCTTCGGGCGCTGGCAAATGGCATCCATACCGGTTTCACAAGGAGTGAAATTCTTGACACTTACCAACTTGGGACAGCAGCAAACATATCAAGATTAAAGAAAGCATTGACCGAAAAGGACTTGATAATGATGACTGCTCCCAAAAAACTCGAAATTTCAGACCCTATACTCGCATTATGGCTGAAAAGACGAGTCTGGAAGTCGTAGAAAAATAGTATTTGAAAGTTTGTGAGTAATGTAGTAATTTTGCCGTTCGGAAAAATGTTGAACGACCACTAAAATAAATTAGGTATGATACAGTCAATGACAGGTTACGGCAAGGCAGAAGCGCAGCTCGAATCAGGTAAAATCACCATAGAACTGAGGACATTGAACGGCAAGACTGCCGACATCAACATAAAGTCACAGCTGTTGCCTAAGGACAAGGAACTGCTTGTCAGACAGAAGATTGCAGACAAGCTGCACAGGGGTACCATCGACTTTTTCGTCACATTCGAGGCCAATGCAGTATCCTCCGCAAAGCACATCAACCAGAGCCTCGCCGAAGAATATTACAGACAGATCAGCGCATTGTCAGAAAAGCTCGGGGTCAATGCAGACTCCGCATTGTTCCTGAACACTGTCCTGAGATTTCCTGACGTCATCGACAATACCAGACAGGATATCATCAATGACGAGAACTGGACGGTTGTGGAGAAAGCCATCGACCAGGCCATAGACAACACAAACGACTACAGGTCACGCGAGGGAGTAGCTCTGTACAAGGACGTTACAAGCAGAGTGAACAACATTCTCAAGCTCGAAGATGAAGTGGAATCGTTCGACGGAGAAAGAATCGCCACAGTAAGGGCGAAAATCGAGAAAGCCATCGCCGAACTCATGCTGAAACCTGACCAGAGCAGATTTGAGGAAGAAATGATCTACTACCTCGAGAAGTTCGACATCAATGAGGAAAAGGTACGCCTCCGCCAGCATTGCAAATACTTCATGGACACCATCGACGGCGAAGCGTTCCCTGGCAAGAAACTCGGGTTCATCATCCAGGAAATGGGCCGTGAAATAAACACGACGGGGTCCAAGGCAAACCACGCCGGCATCCAGAAAATCGTAGTACGGATGAAGGACGAACTGGAAAAAATCCGCGAACAGTCAATGAACATCCTCTAAACGAGGATGTTTTTCGTATTGTCTATGAAATGGCTATAGGCACCACAGTCACCTCTATTCCCAAATCCTGAAGACTCTCCAGATACATCTGCGGGATATTCTCGTCGGTGATGATCCTGTCGATCTCACTGACGTCACAGATTTTGCTGAAGCCTTTCTTGCCGAACTTGCTGCTGTCCACCAACAGCACGGTCTGCTGGGAGGTATGCATCATCATCCTGTTCAGATTGGCCTCCATCATATTGGTCGTAGTGACACCGAACTCCAGGTCCACTCCGTCGGCACCCATCAGCAGAAGATTGCAGTTGAAATACTTGAGCATGTCCTCGGCAAACGAACCGACCACGGACACAGAACTCTCACGGACGAGTCCGCCAAGTTGAACCACATCTATACCCTTGTTCTGGGACAAGAGTGAAGATGCTGACACTGAAGCAGATATGACAGTTATATCTTTCTTCTCAGCGATCTCCTTAGCCGCATACAGGATGGATGTGCCGGACGCCATCAGGATAGAGTCATGCTCATTGACAAGAGCCGCGGCAGCCTTGCCGATCGCCCTTTTCTCGAGCACGAACTGCTTTTCCTTTTCATTGATATGACGGTCGCCGATATATGGACTGATAGGAATTGCCCGGCCGTGGGTGCGGTAAAGTTTGTTCTGCTTCTCGAGCGCGGAAAGGTCCTTCCTTATGGTAACCTCGGAAACCTCCAGGCGCTCCGCCAAATCAGAAACGGAGACACTGCCCTGCAACTGCAGGATATTCAGAATAGACTTGTGCCTTTCGGACAATGACTTCAGCAGCTCCTGCTCAGAAATATTGTTGTTCATAGCAAGTTATTTATTCCGGTAAACATCCACCTGTCCCACGAACAAGCCCCAGCAGCCGTCCTGGACTATCGGAACAGGCCGGCCGTCCAGATTGTCCCTGTACTCGGCATCGGTCAGGAAAGTATGGGAGTGGCCGCCGACCACAAGGTCGATATTCCTCGTGCCAGCCACAAGAGCAGGATCGTTCATTCCCACGCTGTCGAAGCCGATATGGGTCAATGCTATCACCATATCGCAATGCTCTTCGTTCTTCAGATAGTCAGCCCACTTGTTGGCCACTTCGATATCATCGAAACGCTTCATCTTGTCGGCAATCGACTTCTGAACCACACGCGTGACATCCGTAAGCAGACCGATAACGCCGATTTTCATGCCGCCCTTACGCACTATGGTATAAGGCTTTACGTATTTGCCGAGAACAAGTTCCGAGAAATCATAGTTGGCGCAGACCACCGGGCACTTGAGATTGCCCAGACGGCGTGCGAGTTCATCGATACCGTTGTCGAACTCATGGTTTCCGAGCGTCACCACATCATATTTCATCGCATTGATAAGATCAATCTCGATATCACCTCCGAGTTCCGTGAAATACGACGTTCCCTGACTGAAATCGCCGGCATGGAGCAGAAGGACATTCTTCTTGCCCACTGCAGCACGTACACTGTCCACATAGGCAGCACGTTCGATGACTCCGCCCATGCCACCCTGCGCTCCGCCGTCACGAAGCGGTTCCTCGTGACTGTGGGTATCATTGACATGAAGGATTACAAGGTCCTGCGAAAATCCCAGGGCGCAAGCCGCCAATATGGAAACCAAAACTGAAATTATATGTTTCATACTATCGTCATTTTACTATTTTTACTCTGCCGTCCACCTGATATTCAATAGGTTTGCCCTCCGCAGTCAGAGACTTCACATGAGGCAGCACCACGTCTATCACATATTTATCCAGAATCTGCACATCCAATGCATTCCGACCGATATGAAAGCCGTCTCCACCGTCGAGCAGGAAATCCACAGTCGTTACCCCGTACACCTTCTCGTCATCCAGCGGCTCACCACCTACCTCGGCGGAAACAAGATTGCCGGCCTTGTCAGCGACACATCTCACTCCCCCGATTACCTGCCAGCCTTCCGATGCCATCTGCTGGAGAATCACACGAATATCGCGGCCCTTCAGTTCCAGATAGCAAAGTTTGTTCTTGAACGGGAACATTGACAAGATATCATCCAGCAGGACATCGCCCGCAGGCATCTCTACACGGATTCCGCCGAAATTGGCAAAGCCCACGTCCACCCTCTTTCCGGTAAGTTCCGAACACTTGGAGATAAGGAGGTCAATGAACCAGTCCGACAGCGCGGACTCCGGAGCATGACTTACCATATGGCTGGTGGAATAGGCCACAACCTGCTTGACGTCAGCCATTTTCGGCTGCGCCCCGATCATGACGGAAGCCACCTTCTTCGTAACGCCTTTCCTGAACACTTTGCCGTTCGGCGCATAGTATTTTCCGCAGCGCACCTCCCCCATCGCCTCTTTTACATTATCAGCAGAAGCTACCGTAACACCAGTTCTCGAACGGTCCATAGCCGTCCGTTTCCATTCCACCCGGAATCCGTCCGCATAGGACACGGACCAGGTCACAATCAGGGCCGCAAAAGCGACGAAGAATCTTTTCACACTCATATCTATTTCATTTTCAACCATTTCCAAAGGTCCTTGAAAGTAGATTTCTTACCAAACATAAGAATACCCACCTTGTAAATCTTTGCAGACAGCCAGGCGCACAGGACAAATGTCAGCACCAAAATCGACACCGAAAGCACAATCTGCCACGTCGGAACACCGAACAGCACCCTCGTCAGCATCACCATCGGAGAAGTGAACGGTATCATCGAGCCCCAGAACACCACGGCACTGTCAGGCGACTTGTAGGCGAACATCGCTATCAGGAATCCTATCATCAGAGGAATCGTCAGAGGCAGCACAAGCTGCTGACTGTCAGCCTCATTCTCCACAGCCGAACCTATAGCGGCAAACATCGACGCATACAGGAGGTAGCCGAAGACGAAGAACAGGACGAACACCACAATAAGCTGCACATAATCGATACTGCCCAGGGTGGAAAGAATCGCTGACATCTCCGAAGGCACAGGCGCGCTCGCGGCATCCATTCCCGGCACCATCGCCATCTGCGCAGTCGGGTCCGCCGAAGCAGCGCCGCTCAAGAACTCCGGCCCGGCAATTCCGCCGACTACCGCCAGAATCAGCATTGTCAATGCAATCCACATAAAGAATTGGGTCAATGCCACAAGGGCGACGCCTATAATCTTTCCGAACAGGAGTTCGGTGGCCTTCACTGAAGACACCAGCACCTCCACGACACGGCTGGCTTTCTCTTCAATGACCGAAGACATGACCATACCGCAGAACATCGAGATGAACATGTAGATAATCATGCCGAGGACCATTGACAGAATCATATAAAGTCCTGATTCATTGAGAGTTTCCTTGCCCTGTTCATCGATTTTGTATGAGACGAGACTGATGTCTGGCTTTACCTGCTCCATTATGTTCTCGAGTCCTTCTATATTGTAGGACTTGACTCTGTAGTCCTCGACAGCATCATTGATCTTATGCTCGATCGACTCGGAGGTCTCCATACCGAGCGGTTTGGACGCATATGAAACCGCTGACACAGTCTTTTTCGCTGAATCCAGAGGGCTGATAACCAGCAACGCATCCATTCCCACGCTGTCCAGTTTCATTTTCAGCACTTCCGGATCAGCATTTTCAAACTGCTGAAACTCTATGGTTTCCGTATTACTGAGGAAAGGCATCACGATCCCGGACCCATCCACTACCGCCACCTTCTTGGACTCCTCTTTCGCCATCACCATGATGAGGGACGGCAGCATGCAAAGGGCCGCGAACAGTATCGGCACGAGGAACGTGGTGACGATGAACGACTTCTTCTTGACACGCGTCAGATATTCGCGCTTTATGATGATATTTACTATATGCAAGTTCATGATTTCCCGATTTTATTTGCCCTCTGTAACCAGTTTGATGAATATGTCATTCATTCTCGGAAGCAGTTCTTTGAATGAATTCACGAGCAGACCCTGGCCTATCACTGCCGTAAGCACCTCATTGCCAAGCCCTTCGTGATCGAGCGAAAGCACAGCCGTATGGCGGCCGTTGTCATCAGCATCGGAAATGACCGAGAACAGGCCCTCGACCGGAGCCAATGCGTTTTCTCCGGAATAGATGAGTTCCACGTGATTGTTTCCGTATTGTCTGCGGATTTCATCCACTCCGCCGGAAAGCACCAGATGGGACTTGTTTATCAATGCGATATTGTCGCACAGTTCCTCGACCGACTCCATATTGTGGGTGGAAAGGATGATGGTCGCCCCCTGCTCTTTCAGTTCCAGAATTTCTTTCCGGATGAGCTCTGCATTGACAGGATCAAAACCGGAAAACGGCTCGTCCAATATCATCAGCGACGGCTTGTGCACGACAGTGGTGATGAACTGGACCTTCTGCGCCATACCCTTGGAGAGTTCCTCCACCTTCTTCTTCCACCAGTCCTGGATGCCGAATTTCACGAACCATTTCTTCAGCTCCGCGCGGGCATCCTTCTCGCTCATCCCCTTGAGCTGGGCCAGATACATGGCCTGGTCGCCGACCTCCATCTTACGGTAAAGTCCGCGCTCCTCAGGGAGATAGCCGATCTTCTCCACATCACGCTGGGTGATAGGGCGGCCGTTGAACAGGACTTCGCCGGAATTCGGTATAGTGATTCTGTTTATGATTCTGATCATAGTGGTCTTGCCCGCTCCGTTAGGACCGAGAAGGCCATAGATCTTGCCTTCCGGGACATCGAGGCTGACATTGTCCAATGCCACTTTCGACCCGAAGTTCTTGCAGACGTTCTTACATTCAATTAATGCCATTTATATAAGTAGTTTCAGTTGTTCAGTTCAATATCTTGGAAACCAGCTCCATCAGCAGTTCGGCCGGCGGAACACTCTCTCCGTCTCCTCCCTTTCCTCTAAAGTCATATTCCTCGAGCAGAGACACTATCTGCATACACTTTTTCACAGGATAATTCCGTGCAGCCGCCTCATATTCATCCATAAAATAAGGTGACACTCCGAGCAGCTTGGCCTTCTCCCCGTTGGAGAGTCTCGGATTCTTCATCAATGCAGCGTGCAGTCTGAGAATTTTATAGAAATACGCATATAATGCGCTGGTAGTCATCAACATGACGAACTTCGGACTGGACCCGATATTCGCCGCGATCTTCAAAGCCTTCGGCGCCTGCCTATAGGCCAATGTCTTGGTCAATTCGAATACGCTGAACTGTCTGCTGATGCCCACATTCTTTTCAATGTCAGCCGCAGTCACCGCCACTGTTCCCTCCGGAAGACTTCTGCGGAGCTTGTCGGTCTCGAGAACTATCTTGTCAATGTCCACTCCGGCATATTCCGCAAACAGTGCAGCCGCGTCAGGGGCTATCTGCAGTCCGAGTTTCTTGTAATATGATGTAATCCACTGGGGCATTTCGTAATCCCGCATTGACTCAGACTCCAGCACCACACCGCATTTGGAAATGGCCTTGTACAGGGATTTGCGCTTGTCCAGCGACGCTCCGTGCAGCAGAAGCACCAGGACAGTACTGTCCATCGGCTCGACCGCATATTGTGCGAGCGGCTCCATATCCCTCTCCTTCACATTCTGTGCTTCCTTAAGGACAACGAGACGCCTCTCCGCCATGACAGGATAGCTCCTCGCCTCCGAAACGACATCATCCACCACCGCGTCGATACCATAATATATGGACTGGTTGAAGTCCCTCTCAGTTTCGGTCAATGCATTTTTAACTATCTCTCCACAAACAAGTTCCGGATAATACGGTTCACTGCCCATAAGCAGATAAATCGGAGCGAACACCCCGTTCCTGACATCCGTTATGATCTGTCTGCACTTCTCTTCTGTATCCGCGTACTTCGCCATCTGCTGTCGCCGGTTAAAAATAATTTATAATACTCCAATCGAGCAAATATAGTAAAATCCTTGTATTTTCAGATAATTATATGAAATTTGCGGAATCAGAAAATATCAAAAAACTACATAACTATGGCATCATACGATTGGCAATATTGCTCCCTCGGCGGGGCAATCCGCGTAAAAATCGCATCCGGAGAAGACATCGCCCATCTCGGCGAGTTGGACCAGAAACTCTGGACCGTGCTAAGCTGCCCTGTGGACGGACTCGAATTCGACAGACAGACGCTCGATCTCATTGACACAGAACACGATGGAAAAATAATGGTGAACGAGGTGGTCCAGGCCGCGCAGTGGCTGACCTCCGTCATCAAGGACAAAGACCTTATACTTAAAGGCGACAGCGTACTGAGTCTGGATCAGATAAATACTGACAATGAAAACGGCAAAAAGCTGTACGACTCTACCCGCCAGATTCTCAGGAATCTCGGACTGGACAAGCAGGAAATCAGCGTAGAGGATGCATTGGATACAAAAGCGATTTTCACCGGCACCAAATTCAATGGCGACGGCATTATCACATCCGTAACTGCTGACAACGAGGCTCAGGCACGGACAATCGCCGACTGCATTGCCACAATCGGTTCTGAATCAGACAGAAGCGGAGAGTCCGGAATCACTGCGGAACTGATCGAGAAATTCTACAATGCTTGCGCCGAGTACGCCCAGTGGAAGGACCAGGCCAATGCAGAGATTCTACCTTTCGGTGACAATACCGCAGCGGCATACGAGGCCTGCAATGCCGTAAAAGACAAGATATCGGACTTTTTCACAAGATGCAGACTTCTGTCTTTCGACAAGACCGTAGCGGAATCTGTCAATGTGGCTGTAACTGACATTGACTCGATCGCTTCCTGCCCGATAGCCAAGCCGACAGAGAACGGAATTCTTCCTTTCGGTGGAATCAACCCTGCCTGGAAGCCTGCATTCGACAAGTTCCTCGCATTGACATTGGACTTCACCCCTGAAAACAAGGAGGGAATCAATGAGAAAGAATGGAATGCCATTCTCGGCAAGTTCAATGCTTATGCTTCCTGGATTGGTTCCAAGGCAGGCTGTGAGGTGGAAAGTCTCGGTATCGAAAGAGTGGAGGAGATTCTGAAGGAGAACAGAAAAGACGAGTTGCTTGCCCTTGTGGAAAAGGACAAGGCAGTGAAAGCAGAGTCCGACTCAATCGATGAAGTGAAGAAGCTGATGCTCTACTACAGAGACCTTTACAGGCTCCTGAAGAATTTCGTGCTTTTCTCTGATTTCTATTCGAGAGCGCCGGGTGTGCGTGCCGTGTTCGAGCTCGGCCAGCTCTACATTGACCAGAGATGCTGCGACCTGTGCATCAGGGTTGCAGATATGTCCAAGCACTCTGACATGGCGAAGCTCAGCGGCATTTTCCTGATTTATTTCAAGTGTTCATCCAAAAAACTCGGAAAGTCGATGGACGCGGTAGCAGTGATGACAGACGGTGATATCAATGACCTGCGACCTGGCAAGAACGGTATTTTCTACGATCTTCAGGGCAACGATTACGATGCCGTCATCACGAAGGTTGTGGACAATCCAGTAAGCATCAAGCATGCATTCTGGGCTCCATACCGCAAGGCCTGGGAGTTCTGCGAGCGAATCATCAACAAGTCGGCTGCCGACAAGGATGCCAAGATCAATTCTGAGCTTCAGGGACAGCTTCAGAATGTCGCTGCTACAGCGCCTGCCGCTGCCGGAGCCGCTGCCCCGATCGACAAGAAACAGATATTCGACATCGCCAAGTTCGCCGGTATTTTCGCTGCCTTAGGCATGGCATTGGGATACATAAGCACGGCCATCACCGATATTGCGACGGTCATTGCCTCGACTCCTGGCGAAAAGCTCCTGCTGATGACGCTCGGACTTCTGCTCGTGATTTCCGGCCCGTCCTGCTTCATCGCGTGGACCAAGCTCCGCAAGCGCAATCTCGGACCTGTCCTCAACGCCAACGGCTGGGCCATAAACTCAAAGGTCCTCGTGAATGTAGTATTCGG
Organism: Bacteroides sp. CAG:545; assembly: GCA_000432515.1. Taxonomy (GTDB): domain Bacteria; phylum Bacteroidota; class Bacteroidia; order Bacteroidales; family UBA932; genus Cryptobacteroides. The sequence goes on along the minus strand of HF996035.1, from coordinate 75,075 downwards.
CGGCAAGCTCACAAGCATTGCCAAATATCCGAAACTCAGACTCGCGGACCCTTACAAGCAGAAGACTGCGGCGTGGAAGATATGGCTTCCTATAGTCATAATCCTCCTTCTCATCGCCGCCTTCGCAGTTCTCTATTTCTGCGGCTGTCTGGACTTCATTTTCTGCGGCTGCCTGGACTTCATTCCAGCATTCCGGCTACCAGCTCAGTCTTAAACTGACTGACTGCATCCACATTCTTCGTAAATTCGGTCGGACCGGTGTACACCTTAGCCAACACGGCTTCTGTCGCCTTCCGGCCGAATTTTTTCGTGTGCATTCCTTATGCCAAAAAGTCTGGCATTTCGTTTTCGGCACCTTGATTTCAGGTATTGGTGCCAGGCTTCAGCGTGGTGGCAACTTCTGGAGTGCCGCAAAATGGCTGTCACCCCGGAAGGGCGACAGCGGGAGATGATTCCTGGAGTTTGGCAAAGGGGCGGACAAGACGTAACTGCGGAGACGCTTATCGGACTATGATCGCTGGTCATTTAGCGCGACGCGCAAGTCGCTATAACTCAGCACTTTAGCACTTTTCAGAGTTGTAATTTTCGCAACTCTGAAAATGGTTATATCGTTGACATTCAGAAGATTACGCGCTGCGCAATCTCATTCTCGAGACGTTGTAGCAAGCAGGAGATTCTGAACTTTGACCATACATTCTCAAAATAATTCCTATCTTAGGCGGACTTTTTTAAAGCAAAAATGAAAATGAAAAGGTTTATCATTACGTTAGCGGCCGTAGCTATGACATGCGGCGCAATGTTCGCCCAGAACAGGGGCGATATACACGTCGGCCCTTGCGTGATAGAGACCGATGTTCCTATAGAGAGGCTGCCATATTATGTAAGACTGTCTGATATCGTCTCCCCTATACCTGGGCAGATCGCTGTCGGCTGGGGAAATACCGATACCAGGTACCCTCAGCATTATTCCGAAATCGGTGACTTGTCTGTCTTGACCAGGACATTGACTCTGTCAGCATGGAGGGGCGAAGAGGTTTATGCGCAGGCTCTGGTATGTTCTGAAAAGGACATTGACTGTCTTTCTGTTGAGGCCGGCGAGCTGAGGTCAGGCAAGACTATAATTCCGTCAAGCGCTGTCGAGACCGGATTTGTGGGATTCGTGATGACGGATGAAATCAACAAGGACGGTTGCGGAGGATGCGGTGAGAGGATCAATTCCGAATTCGACTCGTCTTATGTTGCCGACCCGATAAATTACATAGAGCGTTCATTGTCAATGAAAAAGGGCAGTGCCCAGCCGGTTTGGGTCAAGATAAATGTACCGCGTGATGTGCAGGCAGGTACATACAGGGGAAAGATTTCATTTATGTCCGGCGGAAAGTCTGTTTCAGACCTGAACATCGACATTGAGGTATCAGAGCATACGCTTCCTGCCGAAAACCCGTTCCATCTCGACCTCTGGCAGAATCCTTATGCTGTTTCGAGATATTATGACGTGGAACCTTTCAGCGATGAGCATTTTGCTCTTATGCGGCCGATTATGAAGCAGTACGCTGATGCCGGCGGCAAGGTCATCACGACTTCAATCATGCACAAGCCGTGGAACGGCCAGACTTACGACCCGTTCGAGAGTATGGTTACTTGGCTGAAGAAGGCAGATGGTTCATGGTGGTTCGACTACACTGTGTTTGACAAATGGGTGGAATTCATGATGAGTTTAGGTGTGGACAGCCAGATAAACTGTTATTCAATGATTCCGTGGAGGCTGTCGTTCCAGTACTTCGACCAGGCGGCAAATGCTTTCCGATTCCTGAGCGCAAAACCTGGAGAGCCTGAGTATGAGCAGTTCTGGACTGTCATGCTCCGTTCATTCGCCTCTCATCTCAAGGAGAAAGGATGGTTTGACATCACCATGATAGCTATGGACGAGCGTCCGATGCAGCATATGCTCGATGCTGTAAGTGTAATCAAAAAGGCTGACTCTGATTTCAAGATTGCATTCGCCGGAAACTGCCACGAGGAACTGCTGGATGTACTCGACTACTATTGTATTCCGATGGAGCAGAATTTTCCTGAGGGTGCAGTGGAGAGGCGCAGAAAGAACGGTATGACTACCACCTGGTACACAAGTTGTGCGGAGGCCTGGCCCAACACATTCACGTTCAGCGGCCCTGCGCAGGCAGAATGGATGAGCTGGTACATTGCGGCAAAAGGTTTGGACGGCTACCTGAGATGGGCGTACAACAGCTGGCCTGCCGACCCTATGAATGACAGCCGCTTCACCAGCTGGGCGGCCGGCGACACTTATCTTGTTTACCCTGACGGTATCTCATCCATAAGGTTCGAGCGTCTTAAAGCCGGCATCACCGCATTCCGTAAAATCGCCGTGCTGAAAGCAGAATTCGCAGAAAACGGCGACTCGGAGTCTCTTCAGAAATTGAATCAGGCACTGTCCCTGTTCGTAATGCCGGACATTGACTTCATACGTCACCTGACCAAAGACCCCGACGCCGAAGACTATGCCGCCAACGCAATCAACGCCGCCAAGAAGATTCTCGAGACGTTGTAGCAAGCAGGAAATTCTGAACTTTGACTATACATTCTCAAAATAATTCCTATCTTAGGAGGACTTTTTTTTAAGCAAAAATGAAAATGAAAAGGATTATCGTTACGTTAGCGGCCGCAGCTATGACATGCGGCGCAATGTTCGCCCAGAATAGGGGCGACATGTATGTGGGTGGAATTTTAGGCGCTTCCGGAGGATCCAGCAAGACCAGCGTTACAGTCGGCTCGACAACCATGAAAGGTGATTCCACGCCATCAGATACTGAATTCAATCTGACCAGCGAATTCGGGTATTTCTTTGCAGACAACTGGAGAGTAAGCGGATCGCTCGGTTACGAACTGGTTTCATCCCCTACCAGCAAAAAGGACGGCAAGTGGCTGAAAGACAACACGAATATTTTTGCTATCGGACCAAGTATAGCTTACTATCTTAACGTAACCGGCAATCTGTATTACACACCGGAATTCGGCATCTGCGGTTATTTTGGACAACATTAATCAGACCTCACCTCATCTAAATTCCAGAAAAATGGAGTTGCAGGATTCGGTATGAATTTCGCCATCGGCCAGTTTGAGTTCAGGCCTACAGCACATCTCGGGCTGAGTGTAAATCTTTTGTCACTTGACTACGCTTACCTGAAGATTAAAGGTGATGATTCCGATAATTATTCAACCACTTCAGCTGTACAATTCAGTCTCGGCATCAAGCCTACAGTAGGAATCCGCTACTATTTCTAGCACCAAGTTGATTGATAATATATGGCCAGTCTCTCCTGAGGCTGGTTTTTCGTTTTCGGCAAGTGGTACGAAGGTACTTAAAAACACTCCTTTTGCTCACGTCATTGGATTCGCTTGTGCGAATACGGCCGTGGAAAAGCTGAACGTACTGGCTGTCCATGTAAAGTTCGTGTAGATTTCCTGCGAAGTTCCTGCGTTTTTCACTTAAAGCCCACTTAAAATTTCAAGGGCAAAACTACCACTCAGCCGCACAGAAGGCCAGTTGATGTTTTTTTACGCCTTGAACTTCGCTTAAAGTTCCTGCGTTTTTCGCTTAAAGTTCCTGCGTTTTTTCCTGTGATCCTATTTGGATTTTCGCCAGATTTTACCCGTATCCAAAAAAATATCACCGGAATCTCGTAGTGTTGTCAAAAGTCTGGATACCTTCCAATCTTTTTGTTCCTCGGTTAGATGCTGAGGAAGATATTCAAAAAGAAGTTGGTTAATCTTGAATTTCGGAAGGCCATCATGTTCTTCCAATGCTTTTAGAATCAGATTACAACAGAATTCCTTACTAAAGCCTTTAGCTTTGCTATACTCCGCTTCCTGCTCCGTCGCTTGGGCAATGGATTTGGCCACAATCAGCGCATTCTTCCTGCCTTCCACCAGTTGCTTGCTGCGGAGCATCTTCACCGCCTCGGCCGATATAGGCTTGTGCTTCTGCACCCGGTCCAGCAGAATGACTGTCTCCAAATCCAAATCCGTGTGCTTGATGAGCATCAAACTGTAGTCCAGGTCAAGGACACTTTAGCGTGACGCGCAAATCACTATAAATCAGCACTTTAACGCTTTTCAGAGTTGTGGTTTCGGCAACTCTGAAAACAGTTAAATCGCTGATACTTAACACTTTACATGGTGCGCCAAACATACTGAAAACTTAACGCGTCAAGACGTAACCGCGGAGACGCTTACAACGACTCTCATCAATACGGACAAATGAAACGTTAATCCTGATAATAGTTTACCAATCGGACAGATTTTGTCCGTAGTACCCCGCCTTCTCACGGACAAGTAAGTTCAAAATACAACTTGTCCGGGCTAAAACGTTTTCTCACGGACAAGTTCCCATTTTTCACAGACAAGCGAGTCACGGACAAGTTCCCGTATTTCACAGACAAGCAAATCACGGACGAGTTCCTATTTTTCACGGACAAGTTACCGTCGCCTCACAAGTTTTTCCCTAAGCCTCACTTTCCCTCTTAAGCCAAGTTTCCGAAAGAAACACAATGACTTCGCCCGAGTTATAGACTCCTCCTATGAGACATCCGCGCTGTGATGATTGGAAAACATATAAAAAACCGAGGGGTAAAGCAGAAATCAGCCTTACGGCATCCGGTATTCAGCTATTCCATGGGAGACACCCTAATATCCCCTATAGTGGCTTCTTACCTTCTCTATCTTGCCGTTACGTACACGCTTATACGCACGTACCTTGACAAGCCTGATAATCTCCACTTCAATGGTGACTATCGCAAGAAACTTAATTGTTCGCATTATTATTTAGGTATATTTATGTATGACTGAACGAACAATATCCTCTACGCAAAGTACCCCCTCGGTAAGCCTAAAAAAAACAGACACCCCTTTTAGGGAAAGGATGCCTGCTCTTATTTGTCATACACTACCTAAATAATGCATTGCAAAGATACGACTCTTTTCTGAAATTACAAACCAATTTACAATCTCCGGTAGCAATATAAGAAAATACGGACGCTGATTTCTCAGTATCCGTATTCTTGGTAGCGGGGGAAGGACTCGAACCTCCGGCCTCCGGGTTATGAGCCCGACGAGCTACCAACTGCTCTACCCCGCGGTGTTATTGGATTACAAAGGTAAGCATTATTTTTTATATTGCAAACTTTTGCTGACCTTTTTTTCCGATAATTTTCAATTTTCATCTTACGTGAACGTCAGCGACCAAGAATCCATGAGGCTTTCACGACCATATTCCGACCTGTCGGCTCAGACTGCTACCAAGAACCCACGAGGCTTTCCCGACAATACTCCGATCTATTGACTCAGACTGCGACTATGAATCCACGAAGCATTCCCGACCATATTCCGACCTGTATGCTTAGACTGCTACCATGAATCCACGAGGCTTACCCTGCAAGACTCCGGACTCATAGCCCATGCTCGGCAAAATCACTCTGATGACTATTTCTTGGCGGTGACGACCATGAAGGTCACGGCTACCAATATGATGGCCACGCCGACTATTACATTGACAGTGAGCGACTCGCCGAAGAATATGGTGCCGACGGCGATAGCTGTTACAGGCTCGAAGACTCCGAGCACTGATGTTTTGGTGGCGCCGATCACTCGGGTCGCGATCGCCAACGTCAGAAGCGAGACCAATGTCGGAAAAATCGCCAGACTAGCAAGGTTTGCCCAGCAGAACCAGCCGTGGACGCCGCTTAGGAATCCGCCGCCGCTGAACGCATTATGGACAATGAACAACAGAGATCCAGTAAGCAGCGCATAGAAGGTCAGAACCAGATTGGACACGGTACGAAGTCTGCGGCTACGGTTCACTACCACAAGATACAGCGCATAGGAGAGCGCAGATGCTCCCGCCAACAGAAGCCCCGTCATGTTCAATGAAAGACTGCCGGAAGGCTTGCACAATATGACGACTCCGACGAAGGTCATCAGAATCGACAGCCAGACCTGCCATGTCGGATACACCTTGAGAAACACCATTATCAATGCGACAAGGACAGGATACAAGAATACTATGGTCGTGGCAAGACCCGCCGGAATGTATTTGTAAGACACGAACAAGAGCATACTGCTGAGTCCGAAAAGCACCCCGAGTATGCACAATCTGAGGAACTGCGCCTTGTTCACTTTGAAGGATTCCCTCTTGAACAGAAGCCAGGCTCCGAGAATCGCAACTGCGAGCAAGTATCTGATGGACAGCATTGTATCCACTGATACTCCCATCTCGAGAAGCGGCTTGGCGAAAAGCGGATTCAGGCCATAGGTAACACCTGCGACAATACCCGCAACATATCCCCAAAAAATATTCTTGTTTTCCATAACTGTATTGACGACAACTGCCGCACCAAGGTTTCCCAAGGAACGGCAATTATATGAATCCGAAAAAAATTACTTGCAAATGAACGTCACGAGCGCATCAACATCTTCTTTGGCAAAAGACATCTGCTCTCCCGTCGAAAGATTCTTCACATTGACCTTGCCGGCGGCAGCCTCGTCACCGCCATTGATGGAAACGAACGGAATCCCCTTCTTCTCCGCGTAATCGAACTGCTTCTTGAGTTTGGTCTGGTCAGGATAAATCTCGCATGACACCCCTGCCTCACGTAAAGTCCTGACTACAGGAACGATATAAGGAAGCACGGAAGCGTCCATATTGGCGAACAATACTGTAGCGGAACCGGCCAGACCCTTAGGGAATTTGTCCAGACCCTTCAGCACGTCATAGATACGGTCAGCGCCGAAAGATATGCCGACACCAGACATTCCAGGCAGGCCGAAGATACCGGTAAGGTTATCGTAACGTCCTCCGCCACAGATACTTCCGATAGCATAATCAAGAGCCTTCACCTCGAAAATAGCACCAGTATAATAGTTCAGGCCACGGGCAAGCGAGAGATCCATTTCCACCTTCTGGCTTACACCTGCATTGGCAATGAACCCGAACAGCTCGGCAAGTTCGTCGAGTCCCTTGAGACCTTCCTCCGAAACAATGCCGGACGCGGATTTGCCTTCCATCAGGCCGCGCATTACGGCGATCTTCTCCTCCGTCGTACCTTCCAATTTCAGAATCGGCTCAATCACTGCAACTGCCTTCTCGTCAAGGCCTTTCTCCATCATCTCCGCCTCCACGGCCTCCAGTCCGATCTTGTCCAGTTTGTCAATTGCGACTGTAATGTCGGTAACTTTGTCCGGATAGCCGCTGATTTCTGCCAATCCGGTGAGCACCTTGCGGTTATTGATCTTGATGGCGACATTGATACCGAATTTCGTGAATACAGTGTCCACAATCTGCACGAGTTCAAGCTCGTTCAGCTGCGACTTGCTTCCGATAACGTCGGCATCGCATTGATAAAACTCGCGGTAGCGACCTTTCTGCGGACGGTCCGCACGCCATACCGGCTGTATCTGGAAACGCCTGAACGGGAACGCGATCTCGTTCTGATGCTGCACCACGTAACGCGCGAAAGGAACCGTCAAGTCATACCTCAATCCCTTTTCGCACACTTCCGAGGTAATCTTACCGCTGTTCAGCGTACCATCCTCGTTCTTGTAATTTTCAATGTCAATGCGGCCGAACGCGTCACCGCTGTTAAGGATACGGAAAAGCAATTTGTCGCCCTCGTCGCCATATTTTCCGAGAAGGGTGGAAAGGTTCTCCATGGCAGGAGTCTCGATCTGGACATATCCATAAGTCCTGTAAACAGAACGGATAGTATCGAATATGTAATTCCTCGCGGCCATTTCTTCCTGACCGAAATCTCTTGTCCCCTTAGGTATAGACGGTTTCTGTGCCATAGCAATCTAAAATTAAGTCAGCAAAATTAACAAATATGTAATGATTAAAAAAATGCACGTCTATATATTTTTTGTACATTTGCGTAATGTGGAATCCTGATGCGGCATTAGGAATTGACAATAGGGATTACTACAGATTAGCAAAACTGATTATTCTAAATTTTTGATAAATATGAAAGATTTTGTCAAAATGACATTGGCCGTAATATGCGGCCTGTTCATAATGGGAGTGGTAGGATTTATCCTGTTCTTCGGCTTCGTGGGCGCACTTGCGTCATTGGGGAACGAGACTCCTGTAATTCCGCGATCCGGGGTACTGGACATGAACTTGAGTAAAATCATTCTTGCCGAGCAGGGGCAGGAAATCAATCCGGTTGCCATAATGCAGGGCGATGAAACCAAGACAATAGGATTGTGGGATGCGGTGCAGTCGATAAAGGCCGCAGCGGCTGATCCTGCCGTACAATACATATTCCTGCGTCCGGAAGGATTGCAGTCAGGCATTGCCCAGATGGAAGAACTCCGCAGGGCTCTTGCTGATTTCAGGGCAAGCGGCAAGGCCGTGGTTTCATATATCGAAAACCCGACCACAGGCGCCTACTATCTGGCGTCCGTTGCGGACAAGGTCTATATGGGCAATTACTGCGGCGGCACCAGCATGGTGACCGGTGTCGGCACCCAGCTCATTTTCCTGAAGGACCTGCTTGACAAGCTTGGGGTCAATGTCCAGCTGATCCGGCACGGCAAATTCAAGTCTGCCGGCGAGATGTACATCAAGAGCAGTCCGAGTGAGGAGAACATGCTCCAGAACCAGGAAATGATAAATTCCATCTGGGGCAATCTTTCCGCGGAAATCTGCAGCAGCCGTGACATCACTGAAGAAAAGCTGAACTCTCTCGTTGACAACCTGACATTGACGACACCGGAAGACTTCAGAAGCAACGGCCTTGTAGATGAGCTGCTTACAAAAGAAGAGCTCAGGGGCAAGCTTACTGACCTGGCTGTAGAATCCAGTTTTTCGGACTTGAAGATGATTCCGTTCAGCGACTACGTTATGGTCAATGCCTCAGTTCAGAAAGTGGCCAAGACAAAGGTGGCGATAATCTTTGCTGACGGCAATATTGTAGATGGCGATGCCAAGGAGCAGGTGGCAGGTGACCGTTTCGCCTCCATAATCTCAAAGGTCAGGGAAGACGCTTCTGTCAAGGCCGTAGTGCTCAGGGTTTCATCTCCGGGCGGAAGCGTTCTTGCATCAGAGAAAATCAAGCAGGAGATCGACCTGCTCAGGAAAGAGAAACCTGTAATCGCTTCTTACGGCAACTACGCCGCTTCCGGAGGTTACTGGATTTCAAACAGTTGCGATAAAATCTTCAGCGACCCGTCCACATTGACAGGCTCTATCGGCGTGTTCAGCATGATTCCTGATTTCAGCAAGACCGCCAAGGATATTTTCCATGTCAATGTAACTTCTGTCGGCTCGAACAGGCACAGTGACATGTATTCGCTCACAAGGCCGCTGAATGCTCAGGAGACCGCCTATATGCAGAAGTCTGTCAATGATATATACGATGCCTTCCTTAAAAATGTGGCAGAGGGCAGAGATATGACTACAGACGCAGTGGACAATATCGCTCAGGGACGTGTATGGACCGGTTCCGACGCCCTCAAGATAGGTCTGGTAGATGAAATCGGCACATTGACAGATGCGTTCCGATATGCGCTCACGGCAGCTGGCATCGACGAGAGTGAAAGCTACAGCGTGGACTGCCTGCCGAAGCCTCAGACATTGATGGAAATGCTGCTCGAATCATTCGGCGGCACCACTTCCGCATTCGCAGGAACGCCGTTCAGTTCGATTGAAAAGGCTTTCAAAGGCTGGAACTGGGAAACATCCGAGAGGACGTTCGCCAGAATGCCTTACATCTACGAAATCCAGTTGTAGCCAGGGCGCGTGCCCAGTTCCGGCTGGGCTTCAATGTGAGCGTGAGGATACCGGTGATGCGCGTGCAGAGGGCTTAATGGGGAGGCAGGTGGGAGTGACAGGTGGGAGCATGAAAGTGACTGGTGGGAGCATGGAGTGACTGGTGAGAGCGTGGAGTGACTGGTGGGAACGTGGAGTGGCAAGCAAGAGTGTGAAAATGATGGAGGAGAGGTGAGCGCGGCACATTAGGCGCAGCGCGCAAAGCACTGATACTCAGCAAAATAGCCACTTTCAGAGTTACAAAAACACCAACTCTGAAAGTGGCTTAATTATTGATAATCAGAGGATTACGCGTTGCACCCCAACATCACCGTTCTCCACCATATTCCACGTCACCGTTCTCTGGAGCATTCCACGTCACCGTTATCCACCATATTTCACATCACCGTTATCCACCATATTTCACGTAACCGTTCTCTGGAGCATTCCACATCAAACGTTCCCCACCACATTCCACATCAAACGTTCTCCGGAGCGCGAAGATATAGTTTCAGTATAGAAGCAGTGGCCGGAGTAACCATGACAGACTCATCGACGCGGAAAAAGAACCGACCGGAAACGTAGCCGCAGACACCGGCCACCCGCACGCCGCGAACCGCATCAGTGCCAATGCTATCCGCCCCTTTCTTCGAAGCACCGCTATCCGAAACATCCGAAGCACCGCTATCCGAAACATCACTGGACGAGCCTCCACGCCCCGCCCCCTCGCATGCCGAACCGGGTAGGACAATGACCAGAGCACGGGACTTTTCTTCAATGCTCAACCTCAGACCTGTAAAGATATCGCTGAGCTTTTTCTTGCCATTGAGCCCGACAGGACGCATCCAGTCTCCATTTTGCCAACTGCGCAACAGGAACGGTAATGTCAATGCTTCTGACGAAAATGCCGCAATCCCCTCTCTGGCCAATGACTTGGCATCCGCTACCGGGTCCGCGCCTGCTTCGGAAACAGAGACATTGACACGAAAATCATCGAAAACATATTCGCCGGTCGTGCGGACCACCGAGCAGGCCTCATTCTCGTTTATCACTGTTCCGCCGATCGTCAACGTACCGCGTGACCTGCGGGCAGAGACTCGTCCGGCCAATCCGCTGTATGACAAGCCGGACCCAACAAAAGAGGACGTGATTGACGCCGAGTCTCGACCGACCAATCCAAAGCACTCCCCCAAGACGTGATTCTCTGACGCAACCGGCGAAAATTCTCCGCCCTGCTCATCAACTTGAGCACCTCCCGGAGCACCGCCCTGCTTATCAACCTGAGCACCGTTCTGCGCACCTCCCCACTTACCAACCATCACACTGCCCCGCTTACCGACCTGCACACCGACAGGCGTACCAACCGTCACACCACCCCGCAGATCACTCTGCACATTAGCCCTATCCCCATGAGCATCAGCGAGTTCGCTTATGACAGCGCTCTCCGTCACTACCCGAGCGGCCTTTCTGACAATCAGGCACTCCCCTGCCGTAATAAGTTCGTAGCCCGGCGCCTCGAAGATCTTACCGGAAAACGTCTTGCCGCTTTCAAGCAGACGCGCCACCGGTTCGAGAAGCCTGTCCCTGAAGCCATACGCTTCCAACAGCCTGTACAGCACATATTTATAATGCTTCAGATGACAAAGCCTTACCGCATTGACACGAAGCAGTTCATCCTTTCCGGCAGGCTCGCAGACACCATCACGCACAGAAAGGAAATAATCATCCGCAATCTCCTGCACCTCGGAAAACGCATTCATCTCCCGGGCAAAAGTCGTCAGGAACGACGGATTCAGACTCTCAAAAACAGGGAAGACAAGATGCCTTATACGATTCCTCTTATAGACAGTTTCCGCATTGGTCCTGTCATCATGATACTCCAGAGAGTTGGCAGCCACATATTCCTCAATCTGTTTACGACTGAAAGACAACATCGGCCTCAACAGACGCACACCTGACAATTCATCTCTGGTCACAGGAACTACGGATTCCACCTGCATACCGGTAATTCCGCGCATCCCTGTTCCACGTAAAAGATTCAAAATCAATGTCTCAGCATTGTCATTTGCGTTGTGCGCGACAGCCACTCCATAGTATCCATTTTCCCGGCACAACGACGCGAACCAGTCATATCTGAGTTCTCTCGCAGCCATTTCAATACTGACACTATGGGACGAAGCGTACTGTTCCGTATCGAAATCCGCCTTATGGTAACGCACACCGTTCCGCCCGCACCAGGCAGCCACAAGCGCCTCGTCCGAATCACTGTCCTCACCACGGAGATGAAAATTGCAGTGCGCCACAGCAAACCTCCTCCCTGCGGAACTGTTCAGGAACAATGAAGCAAGGCATATGGAATCAATGCCCCCGCTTACTGCAAGAAGGGCTGTTTCCTTTTCCGGAACCAGCCCCACTATCGTTCTGTCAAATGATTTCTGAATCATCATATTGCCTGTTACCTCGGTCTTGAAGCGATCGTATATGAGAAGCCGAATGCCAATGACTCCTTGAACTGTACCGCCTTACGTCCTTCAGGATATTTCTTCAATGTCTTCTCAGTCTTCACAAGCACCTTGTCGTCATAGATGAGGTTGGTGGTCACTGTCAATGAAAAATACTTGGCGATTTGCCAGTCAAACCTGTTATCCCAGTTCACACGGATATTCTGCGGCTTGTCGAGATAGTCAGAGAACAGCACCAACTGTGAAGTATATTTGAAATTGTCATTGATCTGAAGCTTTCCATCGATCTTTATCTGCGCACCGAACTCGAATCTTGCCGAACGATAAGCGTCACCGGAAGTCTTGGCAGCGACAAAGGCCTCGTAACGTGCTTTCTCGTCCCCTACCAGAGCAGCTGCATCAGCACTGGAAAGTTCATTCAGACTCTCGTATTTCTTCTTGAGTTCCATACTATAGGACTTCCTCAGGCTCTCATCCGTAACGACCACAAAACCTCCTGTAAGAGGAGCGACGTTGACAGTAAGCCATTTGGTAGGAACCCAGTCAATACCGAGCGCGATGTTGGTATAGGCAGGAGCGAAGAAACCGGACTTGAGCTTCCTGCTCTGCTTCCAGTCGGACTTGCCAGGCTCCCAATCGTCCGCAGCACCGGCCGGCTTGGAAGGCATAGGATAGTTGTAACTGTTCGAGAACTGCGACTTGAAGTTGAACTGAGCGGAATAGTTCAATGTCTGCAAAGCCTTGTAGCCGAACTTGCCCTCATAATACATACGGTCATCGCTCTTCTGTATGAACGGCTTGTCCTCAGAATACAGGAAACCGTAATCGAGCTGAAGTCGGTTATTGAAGAACAGGTCGTTCTTCTTGTAGTTAGCATTCGCGTCAATGAAAGACTTCAGGGTCACGTTGTTATAACCGCCGGCAGCCCAGTTCGTCAGACTTGTCTGTCCGAAATCCAGTTTCGTAAGAAGGGAATTCGTCCAATATCTCGGTTTAGGTGTCTTGACTACAGCTTCAGGAGCGCCCGCAATCGCCTTGGCAGCCTCTTCAGCAGCCTTTTGCGCATCGGTGACATCCTGTGCATATACAGATGTAAATGCCAATGCGGACAAGCACATCAAAAGGATTCTCTTCCTCATAAAATATTCACTAATAAGCGATTGCAAATACAACTCTCTCGTGTGAAGGCTTGCCGGAATAGATATCCGTGCCCTCTTCCTTACATACGACGCTATCTACAGGAATACATCTGATGGTAGCCTTGGTTTCATCCTTGATCTTCTGCTCAGTCTCGGCAGTACCGTCCCAGTGGCAGAGCAGGAACTTGCCCTGAGTGATCTTCTCCTTGAACTCCTCCCAGGAATCACATTTCTCGATACGAGAGTTTCTGAAATCCAACGCCTTCTGATAGATATTGTTCTGAATATCCACGAGCAGGTCCTCGATATACTTGTCAATGCCCTCCAACGAAACCGTCTTCTTTTCAAGTGTATCGCGGCGGTGTACCTCCACCGTATCATTCTGCAGGTCACGTGCACCGAGGGCAAGCCTTACAGGCACTCCCTTGAGTTCCCATTCAGCGAACTTGAAGCCCGGACGCAATGTGTCACGGTCATCGATCTTCACAGTATGCCCGGCAGCCTCGAGAGCCTTCTTGATTTCATTCATCTTGTCGAGAACGGCATTGTGCTCCTCCTCGCTTCTGTAGATAGGAACCATCACCACTTCAATCGGAGCCAGAGCCGGAGGGAGAACCAGACCGTTGTCATCGCCGTGAGCCATGATGAGCGCACCCATAAGACGGGTGGAAACGCCCCAGGATGTAGCCCATACATACTGCTGCTTGCCTTCCTTGTCGGTGTACTGCACATCGAACGACTTGGCGAAGTTCTGGCCGAGGAAATGTGAAGTACCTGACTGCAGAGCCTTTCCGTCCTGCATCATCGCCTCGATAGTGAGGGTATCCAATGCGCCGGCGAATCTCTCGTTAGGACTCTTGTGGCCTACAATGACCGGGAGAGCCAGATAGTTGCGGGCAAAGTCAGCATAGACATGGACCATCTTCACTGCCTCTTCCTGAGCCTCCTGTGATGTAGCGTGAGCCGTGTGGCCTTCCTGCCAGAGAAACTCTGCGGTACGGAGGAACAGACGGGTACGCATCTCCCATCTGACGACATTGGCCCACTGGTTGCACATGATAGGAAGATCCCTCCATGATTTGATCCAGTTCTTGTATGTACTCCAGATAATGGTCTCGGATGTCGGACGCACTATCAGTTCTTCTTCAAGTTTCGATGACGGATCCACTACCACGCCATTGCCTTCAGGGTCATTCATGAGCCTGTGATGTGTCACTACCGCACATTCCTTCGCAAAGCCTGCTACATGCTCAGCCTCACGGCTGAAGAAAGACTTGGGAATGAACAACGGGAAATAAGCATTGACTGCGCCTGTTTCCTTGAATTTCGAGTCCAGCACGTGCTGCATCTTTTCCCATATAGCATAGCCATAAGGCTTGATTACCATACATCCCCTTACAGGTGACTGCTCTGCAAGGTCCGCTTTAACTACCAGGTCGTTATACCACTGAGAGTAGTTGTCTGACCTTTTGGTTATCTGATCTGCCATCTTTTGTTAGTTTATTTTAATTTTTGGTTTCTTTATGCAATAACATTCATATATTTGCATTTAACATGCGAGCATCGGCGAGGTATGAATATTGCAGACATACCATCGCTGCAATGCAGCGCACAAAGATACAAATTATTTATATAACTAGGAGGTCCGATTATGAAAACAAACATCTTGGTTCTTTCCGGAGCATTCCTGGCATTGGCCAGTTGCGGTTCCGCATCGCAATACGCTTCAAGCCAGCAATATCAGGACGGATTCTACAGCAGACCTGCTAAAACCGAAACTAAAGCGGATGTTCTTGCGTCCCGCAACAAAGTAAACGAACTCGTAAAGGAGACGGAGAACTCGACATTGTTCCTCAAGGCAGGAGAAACAGACACGCTGTTCATTCCGGAAAACACTTCAGCCACATTGAAGTTCAACAAACAGGACAACAGCACCGTAGTCACTGTCACCAACACACCTGCATATTCACTGTACCCTGACGGATTCGCAGCAGGATATGCGGCAGGATGGTCATCATCATATTGGCCTGGAACATATTGGGGCTCATGGTATTACCGCCCTTATTGGTCCAGCTGGTACTGGGGCGCGGATCCTTGGTACTACTCAAGCATATGGTGGGACGACTGGTACTGGAGAGACCCGTGGTACAATCCATGGTACTGGGGAGGTCCAGGCTACTACAGCTGGGGCTACAGCTGGTACCACGACCCGTGGTATTACCATCACCATCATTATTACCATGACCACTGGTGCGGTCCTTGGTACGACCATGGCTTAGGACACGGAAGGGACAGTTACTACTATGGCAACAGAGGCCTGACCGAAAGCAGCAGAGGAAACGGAATGGGCGTCGCATCTTCCACAGTCAGAAGGAGTGCCGGCTCGTCATCATCAGTCAGGAGAGCCTCCGGCACAGCGACGACATCGACAAGAGGCAATGGCATGTCAATGACTTCTGTCAGAAGGGTTTCAGCGTCCGGAGTACGCACATCCAGCGGTTCGGCAAACAGCCAGGCTGTCCGCAGCTCATCTTCTAGCCAGGCGATCCGCACAAGTTCTTCCGCAGGACAGGCGGTAAGAAGTTCAGCTTCGGGCCAGACGATACGCAGCAGCTCAAGCCAGGCGGTACGCAGCGCGGCTTCCGGACAGTCCGTCCGCACGAGCACCTCAGGCAACACCGCTTACAGAACGGCCAGCACATCCGGAGTAAGGTCTGCCGGGACGTTTTCAAGTGCTTCCTCATCTAACAGGACAGCATCCGCACCTGCTTACAGAAGGGCTGCCACAAGCCATTCTTCCGGTCAGTCATCAGGCTCAAGCTACAGGAGTTCATCTTCTTACGGAAATTCCGGCAGCTCCTACAACTATGGCAGCGGAAATTCAGGCTCCTCATACAGAAGTTCGTCAAGCAGCTCCTCATACAGGAGTTCTTCCAGCAGTTCGTCATACCGCAGCTCGTCAAGCAGTTCATACAACAGCGGTTCCTCATACCGCAGTTCATCCAGCGGCTTCTCAGGCGGAGGATATTCCGGTGGAGCATCCCGTTCGAGCGGAAGTAGCGGCGGCAGCGTAAGAAGAAGATAATTTAGAAACCTGAAATAGATATGAAGATGAAAAAGATTATTCCGTTGACGCTGCTTGCGGCAGTCTCGGTCAATGCTGCGGCTCAGAACGTCCAGGACGCTCTGAGATTCAGCGAGAACAATTACTACGGCACAGCGCGCTCCATCTCCATGGGCAATGCGTTCACCGCACTGGGAGGAGATCTGGGTTCCATAAACCTCAACCCTGCCGGCTCGGCCGTGAACAGCTTTTCACAGGTCACGTTCACCCCGAACGTCAGCATCGTGTCCACCACGAGCGATTACAATGCAATGCCTTCACAGTCAACGGCATACGGCAGCACCCTAAACAACAGTTCAGCCAGGTTCACACTGCCTAATGTCGGTTTCACCCTCAATTTCGACACCAACGCCAGACGCGGGCTGAAAAGAGTGACATTCGGATTCATTGCCAATGCCACAGCAAACTACCTGGACGACATGGCGGCAGGCGGACGAAACACAGCCACATCCTATGCAGGTTCATTGGCTTCGATGATGACCGGCGTGAACTCCAGCCTCCTGAACGGGGAAAACGGATATTACGGCAATGCCAATGTTCCATGGAATCAGGTGACCGGCTGGCAGTCCGGAATGGTGTCCACCTATGGCTCTGCGAATGACAAGTACATAGGCGCGACAGAGAAACTCATTGACGACGGAAAAGGCGGACAGACCATTCAGCTCGCTGACGCCATCGACCAGCTTTACGGACGCAGGTCCCATGGCAACAAGTATGATCTGCTGTTCAATGTCGGCCTCAACATTTCTGACAGGGTTTATATCGGAGGAAACTTGGGCATCGTGTCCATGGACTATACCAGAAACGAGTACTTAAAGGAAATCGCAGTGGATCCTGACAAATTCGGCGTCGAATTCGACAATGGTTCCGGCGGCGTTTCCAAGACATATTTCAACAGCCTGAGATACAGATACTCTTACGACATGCAGGGCGGAGGCGTCTATGCCAAATTCGGTATAATCGCTGTCCCTATCGACGGGCTCCGCATAGGTGCGGCCATCCAGACTCCTACGGCAAACTGGATAACGGAACATTGGCAGCACGCCGGAGAAACCTGGTACCAGAGCAATGTGTTCGATGCCAATGCGACATCTCCTAAGGGTGAATACAAATACAAATTCGTATCACCGTTCAGAGCTAATTTCGGTGTAGCCTACACATTCGGCGGTTGGGGTCTTGTCAGTGCCGACTATGAGATCTGCGACTACAGCACGATGAAATTCAAGGAAACCGACACCAACGACAACACCGTTTTCGACAATGGCGTAAACCGTGACATAAAGAACTTCACCGGAGCAGCACATGCATTGAGACTCGGTGCTGAAGTCAAACCTGTTCCGCAGTTCGCTATAAGGGCAGGCTACAACTTCACTTCCTCGCCGGAGAGATATATTGACGACCTCACCGGCAAGAAGATGACTCCTAAGGCCTACAAGCACTCGCTTGCTGCCGGAGTGGGATATTCATCCAAAGGTTCATTCTTCTGCGACCTCGCTTTCAGATGGACAAAGAACCCTTACGAGTACGTATATCCTTATGACTCCTACATTGACGGTGAATTGTCTCCTGAAATCAGGAACAGAGCCAGGTTCTACGATGTAGTCGCCACCTTCGGATGGAGATTCTAAAATGATTCGGGGATTTATTTCAGCCTCTTGAGGTAAGAGATGGAATCCGGACCTTCATTGAACAACAGGTCCATGACGGACAAATCTGATATGAAGCCATACTTCAGGGAAAAGACCTGCCAGTATGGCTTTTTCAGTCCCAGACGCTCAAGTATGTCATTCTGCCGCTTCGGGTGGATTACGCCACGCAGGTCACGGCCATACACCGTACTTCCATGCGGCGTAAACTCCTCCGTGAAACGGATGTCCGCCTCTATACCAGTCTTCTTCAGGAAGAATCGGAGCAGGTCAATGTTCAGGTCGAAAAGGAATTCGTGTTGCCTGTCCAGAATGGCGAACAGATCGTCCTTGTAATAGTCAAACCACGGAGAAGATTCGTAGGCGGACACGATAGCCCGCTTCATCCTCATCAGCCACGGCTTGCTCCAGTCGATTCTTAGTTTCCTGACAGGAAGCGCATAAGTGCCGTTTTCATGCACAATCGGTACGGAAAGCGCCTCCACGCCGCTTGCAGCATATATCCGGCAACGGTTGCGGTAAGTCTGTTTCTGATAATTCTCACAGGCCTCTATATAGACAATTGCCGGCACATACGAATTTACCCCGTCAGATGACAGGGTAAACTCTTCAGCTATTGCCGCCATATAGGATACAGGCGGAAAGAAAGCCATGTCCAAAAGCATTGACATAACTAGTCGATATCGCCTTTCTCTCCGGATGTATTGGCTCTTACGATACCACGCTTGGAAGAACGGATGAAGTTCAATATGGTGGTCTTCTCCTCTGAATCAGGGAAACCGGCCTCAACCTTGGAGCAGCCGTCAGAGATATTGTATCCCTGGAAATAGATGGTATCGTAGATATCCTTGATATTTCTTACAGTCTCTGCCGAGAATCCTCTTCTGCGGAGTCCGACGATGTTCACACCGGCATAGCAGATAGGATCACGGCCACACATTGCGTAAGGAGGGATGTCCTTGTTGATCTTGGACATGCCGCCTACCATTGCGTGGCAGCCGACCTTAGTGAACTGATGCGCTTTCGCACCACCACCGATGATAGCCCAGTCATCGACCTCCGTTTCTCCGGCGATGCCGACGTAACTTACAAGGATACAGTGATTTCCGACATGACAGTCGTGAGCTATATGTACATAGGACATGATCAGAGTATTGCTGCCGACCTTGGTAATGCCCTTGCCGCTTGCCTTGGTTCCACGGTTGATGGTCACGCACTCACGTATAGTAACATTGTCACCGATCTCCACATAGGTAACCTCACCTTCGAACTTGAGGTCCTGAGGCACTGCGCCTACGACAGCTCCCGGATACACTTCGCAATTCTTGCCCATTTTCACATAAGGGAAAATGACTGCGTGAGGATGTATCTTGCAACCGTCGCCAATCTGTACATTCTCATCAATGAATGCGTAAGGTCCTACTTCTACATTGTCGCCGAGTACGGCCTTAGGACTTACTGTAGCCAATGGATGTATCTTATTCATAGTTTATTTGGTTTTATTCAGGAGGGCTCTCAGAGCCTTCGCAGCATTAGTATTTATCGTGTGTCCAGGTTTGAAAGCGGTGATTTCAGCATTGAGATAACCGCCTGCAAGCCTCATGTCTCCTATCATGTCCAGAAGTTTGTGACGGCCGCATTCGTTCGGGAAATGCAGTTTCAGATTGCTCAGATAGCCTTCCGGTGTAACGCCAAGCTTAGGCTGGTTGAACAGGTCCGCCATACGTCCCACCTGCTCGTCAGTAACCGGATGCTCCACAATCACGATGGCATTGTCCACATCACCTCCCTTCACCAGGTTGTTCGCCAGAAGGAACTCGACCTCATGGAAGAACACGAAAGTGCGGCAAGGGCCGATTTCAGATGCATAATCCTTGGACAAGTCCCATGCGGCAGACTGCACGCCGAGCACTCTGGAATTGAAATCCACCGTAATATCGTAGGAAGGAGCGGCAGCAGGTTTGATTTTCACCCAGGAACCTGTCTTCTCGTCCTTGATTTCTATTTCATCAGGAATGTCAATGAACTGTCTATCAGCATCCTGCTCGACCAGACCGGCCTCAGAAAAGGCCTTTACATACGGCTGGGCGCTGCCGTCCAGAATAGGAACCTCGACATTGTTCAGCTCGACTACGGCATTGTCAATGCCCATTCCGGTCAATGCCGACATCAGATGCTCTATCGTGGAAACTGAAGCTTCCCCTTCAGATATGGTAGTACTCCTCGCTGTGTTGGATACGTTCTCGGCCAATGCCCTGACTACGGCTCCCTCTCCAAGGTCTGTTCTTCTGAAAACAATTCCCGTATTCTCCGGAGCGGGATTTACCGTCATCTCAGCAATTCTTCCAGTATGAAGACCTTTTCCCTGGAAACTGCAGGAGGCTTTAAGTGTTTTTTGCTTCATCAAATTATCTTTTAATCACGCAAATATACTAATTATTCTTTTCCCTGCTGACGGAATATAGCATAACTGCGCATATAGTTCTTTATAGGAATGGCAGGTGAACCCAAGAGCACCTGACCTGATTTCTTCACATTGCCGATGACGCCGGCCTGAGCCGCAATAGTCGTATTGTCAGCTATTTCAATGTGTCCTGCGATACCTACCTGGCCGGCCAGAATACAGTTCTTGCCGATTTTTGCTGAAC
>HF996035.1:16993-54204 GCA_000432515.1 Bacteroides sp. CAG:545 | reverse complement strand
TGCTGAACCGGCGATGCCGCACTGCGCCGCCATAACGGTATTGTCACCGATTACGACGTTGTGCGCAATCTGGCAGAGGTTGTCGATTTTCACGCCGTTGCCGATGATGGTGGACTCCATCTCGGACTTGTCAATGGTGGTACCGGCTCCGATCTCCACATTGTTGCCGATAATCACATTGCCGATGTGCTCGATCTTCTCCCAGGTGCCGTCAGGCTGAGGCGCATTTCCGAATCCGTCCGAGCCGATCACAGCGTTTGAATGGATGATGACATTGTCACCGATGACCATTCCCGGATAGATGCTTACGCCAGGGTAAATGATGCAGTGTGAACCGATTACGGTATTGTCACCGATATATACGTTTTCATATATCTTGGTATAGTCTCCGATGACAGCGTGATGTCCCACGTAGGAATGGCTGCCGAGATATACCTTCTTGCCGAACTTGGTGGTGAGGAACCAGGATGAGCGGAAGCCCCTGTGTCTGCGGTCCTTACGCTTCTGGGTAGCCACATACTTGAGAAGTTCCGCAACTGCCGTGTACGCATCAGCAACACGGATCATGGTGCAGCTGACTTTTTCCTTAGGCTCGAATGTGGAATTCACAAGCAGGATGCTGGCCTTGCAGGTATATACATAATGTTCATACTTAGGATTTGCATAGAAGCAAAATTGACCTGATTTTCCGTGCTCTATCTTGGCGAATGAAGTCACCTTCACTTCCGGGTCCCCGTCCACGGTTCCCCTCAAAACTTTGGCCAGCTGTTTGGCTGAAAATTCCATATTCTCAAACTATTTTATTCAACGTATTTCACATACCAAATCCGGTACGACGCAACATCTGCTTTGCAAAGTAAACACATTTACATTACTTTAGCAAGAAAATCGCGTTGTTCATATTTTTTAAGGAAATTCGGTTATTATGGAAATTTTGATTACCTTTGCAAAGTGAGATGAGATAGGGGACGGATGCGTCTCCTATCTTTTTTTAAGAAAGCTTAGAATAATATGATAAGTAAAGAGCTGATTTACAAAGAGATGACTAAGACAGTGGAAGCGCGTGGATGTTTCATTACCGATGTTTCCATCAGCAGGGACAATGACATTGTCATAGCCATTGAATCGGAAAACGGCACTGTGGAAATGGATGACTGCATCGCGGTAAATGACAGTTTTCTCTCGATTTTCGACCAGGAAAAGGAAGACTATTCACTTACTGTGACTTCTGCAGGGCTTGACCAGCCGTTCAAGATTCTCAAGCAGTACATCAAGGCTGTCGGTTCCAAAGTCGAGACATTGACAAGAGACGGAAAGAAACTTGTCGGAACACTGGAAAGCGCTGACGAGAAAGGCTTTACGCTTGCCTACGAGGTAAAGGAGGCTGTCCCTGGAAAGAAAAAGAAGGAGCTTGTCAGACACGTGGACACTTTCGCTTACGAGGACGTGAACAGCGTCACTCCGCACATTGAATTCGAATAGAAAAAAATATAAAAAACAATAACTGTTATGGAAGAAGAAAAGCTCGACCTCAAGGCAGCCTTCGCGCTGTTCAAGGACGAAAAACACATTGACCGCCCGGTGATGATGGGTGTACTGAAGGATGTGTTCATGACCCAGTTGGCAAAGACTTTCGGCTCTGCTGACAATTTCGACGTCATCATCAATGTAGATAAGGGAGACTGTGAGATCTACCAGAATCTCGAAGTGGTGGAGAACGTGGAGAATCCCAACACTCAGATTGCACTTGCTGAAGTGAACAGGAACGGAGACGACTACGAACTCGGCGAGACCTTCACCAGAAAAGTGGAGCTCAAGGATTTCGGAAGACGAGGCATCCTCAATATCAGACAGAACCTTCAGGGAAGGATCATGGACATAGAGAAGGCCAACCTCTATAACAAGTACACTGACAAGATCGGTGAGATTTTCACCGGAGAGATTTACCAGACATGGGCAAAAGAGGTGCTTATCCTCGATGAGGACGGAAATGAACTCAGACTGCCTAAGTCAGAGCAGATTCCGGGTGAGCATTTCAAGAAGAACGACACTGTACGCGCCATCATCAAGAGCGTGGAGATGAAGAACAACACGACTCCTTACATTGTCCTTTCCAGAACCTCAAACGAATTCCTCAAGAAGCTTTTCGAGCAGGAAGTTCCGGAAATCTATGACGGACTCATCACCATAAAGAAGGTAGTCCGCATACCTGGCGAAAGGGCCAAGGTCGCTGTGGAGTCCTATGATGACAGAATCGATCCTATCGGAGCCTGCATCGGTGTCAAGGGTGCACGTATCATCGGTATCGTAAGGGAATTGAGAAACGAGAACATCGACGTTCTCCAGTGGACCAACAATACCCAGCTCCTCATCCAGAGGGCATTGAACCCGGCGAAGATTTCATCTATCGACATGGGTACGGACGAGAACGACAAGATCAAGGTATTCATGCTTCCTGACGAGGTGAAGAAGGGTATCGGTAAGGGCGGATGCAACATCAAGCTTGCAGGAATGCTTGTTGACCGCGAAATCGAGGTATGGCGTGAGGTGCCTAAGGAAGACGAGGCTGAGGATGATGAGGACGTACTCCTCACTGAGTTCAGCAACGAAATCGATCCATGGGTCATCGAGAGGCTGCAGTCCATCGGATGTGATACGGCCAAGAGCGTACTGGCTCTGGATCCTGAGGACATCGCCAAGCGCGCTGACCTGGAAGACGAGACCGTGGAGGATGTGATGAACATTCTGCGCGCTGAATTTGAAGAAGAATAGTTAAATAAAAGGGGTTTATATGGCAGAAATCAGACTAAACAAACTGACAAGAGAATTCAATGTGGGACTTCAGACATTGGTGGATTTCCTGAAAGCGAAAGGCGCCGATGTCGAGATGAATCCGAATGCCAAGGTGTCGGACGAGTTCATTCCTGAACTTCAGAAGGCCTTCGGCGGGGATGCCAAGGCGAAGGACGAGTCAGAGCGTGTTCAGATTAAGATAAAGGAAATCATTGAAAAGGGTTCCAAGAAGAAAGAGGACGAGGAAGAAGAGGCTGCAGGTGGAAGCACCGTCATCATCAGAGGAACATCAGGAAGTGGTTTCACGAAGGAGGAACCTGTACAGAAGCCTGTAGAGGAAGCTCCGAAGGAGGTAAAACCGGCGGTGGAAGAGACGTCTGCACCTGAAGTCCAGGAAGCGCCGAAAGTACAGACAGCTCCGGAAGTTGTCGTAGAGACCAAGCCTACAGAGGTTCCTCAGCAGACGGAAGAAGTTCATGCCGAGCCGGTTGTGGAGGCCAAGCCAGACGCTGAAGTGAAACCTTCAGAGGAAGCTACTCCTCAGCACAGCGAGCCTGTAGAAGTAAAATCGAATGAAGAAGTCGAACTGCCAAAAGCTGCAGAGCCTACCGACCAAACCCCTTCGGAACAGGCTCATGCGAACCAGCTCAAGAAGGCTGACATCAAGAAAGGCGACAAGACTCAGAATCAGAAAGAGTTCAATCCTAAGGTGGACAAGGCCAAGCTCAAGGCCGAGCACAAACTCCAGAAGGCCGCTTCCAGCAATGATGAGGATGAGCCTGTTTCTACCGGAGGCCTGAAGATTGTGGGCAAAGTGGACCTGTCCAAATTCGAAGCTCCCAAGAAGAGCAAGAACAAGAGGGAGCGCATTGCCAAAGGCGGAAGCGAGAGAGTCGATGTGAACAAGATTGACGGCAACGACAAAAAGGACGGCAACAAGAAAAACCGTCAGGGCAATGCCGGTGGTCAGAACAACGGTCAGAACAATGGCAAGAAGGATTTCCGTCAGGGCGGCAACAACCAGCCCGGACAGGGAAAACGCCGCAGAGACCGTGGCAATGACAGGTTCAAGCCTGCTATGACAGAAGCCGAGCAGGAGGAGATGCAGAAGGAAATCCAGAAGCAGGTGAAAGAGACCTACGCAAGGATGAACGACAGCAAGTCCAAGAACAACTTCGGTGCAAAACACAGAAAGGAGAAGAGGGAGCTCGCATCCCAGAAACTTCAGGAGGAGATGGCTCAGGAGGCTGCTGAGAAGAAGGTTCTCAAGGTAACTGAGTTCGTTACTGTCAATGACCTCGCAACCCTCATGAACAATACTCCTGTAAACAAAGTCATCGAGGCATGCTTCAGTCTCGGTCTCATGGTGTCAATCAACCAGAGACTTGACGCAGAGGCACTTGTGCTTGTCGCAGAAGAGTTCGGATACAAGGTGGAATTCGTCACTGCAGACCTTCAGAATGAGATCAATCAGGAGAATGACGAGCCGGAGAACGAGGCGGACCTCGTGACAAGACCTCCGATCATCACCGTGATGGGACACGTCGACCACGGTAAGACATCTCTCCTCGACTATATCAGACAGACCAATGTAATCGCAGGCGAGGCCGGAGGTATCACACAGCACATCGGTGCATACAACGTGGTACTCCCCGACGGACGCAGGATTACCTTCCTCGACACTCCTGGTCACGAGGCCTTTACAGCCATGCGTGCCCGTGGCGCTCAGCTCACCGACTTGGCGATTATCATTATCGCCGCCGATGACGCGGTCATGCCACAGACAGTCGAGGCCATCAACCACGCACAGGCGGCAGGCGTTCCTATGGTGTTCGCCATCAACAAGATAGACAAACCGGGCGCTCAGCCGGAGAGAATCCGCCAGCAGCTCGCTCAGATGAACATTCTCGTAGAAGATTGGGGTGGAAAATACCAGTGCCAGGAGATTTCGGCCAAGAAGGGTCTAAATGTGGATAAACTCCTCGAGAAAGTCCTTCTCGAAACCGACCTCATGGACCTCAAGGCGAACCCTAAGAAACTTGGCGTCGGTACAGTCATCGAGTCGTCTCTGGACAAGGGCCGCGGATACTTGGCGACAATTCTTGTGCAGGACGGAACAGTCCACACCGGCGACATGATGCTCAGCGGATGCTACTACGGACGTGTAAAGGCCATGTTCAATGAGCGTGGACAGAAGGTAGAGACAGCCGGTCCTTCAACTCCTGTTTCCATTCTCGGTCTAAACGGAGCTCCGAGCGCCGGTGACAAGTTCAATATCATGAACGACGAGAAGGAGGCCAAGGCCATCGCCAACAAGCGCGAGCAGCTTATCCGAATCCAGGGCATCAAGACCCAGAAGCATATGACTCTCGAGGAAATCGGTCGCCGTATCGCCATCGGAAACTTCAAGGAACTCAATATCATCGTCAAGGGTGACGTGGACGGTTCAGTGGAGGCACTCTCAGATTCATTGATCAAACTCTCTACCGAAGAGGTTCGTGTCAATGTCATCCACAAGTCAGTGGGTGCAATCTCCGAGTCCGATGTCATGCTGGCCACTGCATCCGATGCGATCATCATCGGTTTCCAGGTACGTCCTTCTGCTGATGCAAGAAACCTCGCAGAGAAAGAGGGTATCGAAATCCGTCTCTACTCCATCATCTACGATGCCATCAATGAGGTTACTGACGGTATCGAGGGTATGCTTGAGCCTGAGAAGAAGGAGGAAGTTACTGCAACTGCAGAGGTTAAGCAGACTTTCCACATTTCCAAGGTCGGAACGATTGCCGGTTGTCTTGTCAAGGACGGCAAGATGACTGCCAAGAGCAAGGTACGTCTTATCCGTGACGGCATCGTGGTCTATACCGGTGAGCTTTCATCTCTCAAGCGCGGCAAGGATGACGCAAAAGAGGTCTTGACCGGAATGGAATGCGGTATCGGTATCGACAAGTACAATGATATCAAGCCTGGCGATGTCATCGAGGCATTCCAGATTGTCGAGATCAAGAGGACGCTGTAAAGCTTTCGCGCATAATTTGAAAAACACCTGGTGCAGGAAATCGCATCAGGTGTTTTTTTATCAAACAAAGATTGCCGGTGCCCCGTCATATTGACGGCATCCCAGTCATCGGTCTGTCCCAGATACCTTTACGACTTTCTTCAACTGGCAGTCTGACGCGTCCTTTGATGCCATGAATACATATTTTCCGGGATCGGTTTCCCAGCTGGACGTTTTCTCGTTATATGAAGCGAGACTGCTTTCAGCAATATGGATCGTCACAGTACAGCTCTCACCAGGAGCGAGTTCTTTGGTTTTGGCAAAGCCTTTCAGTTCTCTCTCCGGCTTGTCAAGTTCACCCTTCGGAGCCCTCACATAAAGCTGTACGACGTCTTTTCCATTGACCTTTCCGGTATTTGTGACTGTCACCTGTACGTCCCAGCCGTCTCCGGCAGACTCGACCTTCATATCCTTGAAATCAAATGTGGTATAGCTAAGTCCGAATCCGAAAGGATAGGCCACCGCTTTAGGTGCAAATGTATTGAAATACCTGTAGCCCACATAGATGCCTTCCTCATACTCGGTAAAGTCAATGTTCCTGACGGTGTGCAACGGAAGTTTCCTGTCGGTCAGCTGACGATAGTATGAATAGTTGAACGGCTTGTCGGCAAAGACCTGAGGGAAATTCTTTGCAGTCGGCTCCAGCGCATACTCCGTAGAAATTGTAGCAGGAAGATGTCCGCTCGGATTTACCTCGCCGCTCAGGACGGATGCCACGGTATTGCCGCCTTCCTGTCCAGGCTGCCAGCACAATACGACTGCATCCACATTGTCCTGCCATGACGCCATTTCCACAAGTCCGCCTACATTGAGAATGACCGTCACTTTCTTGCCCTCCGCATGGAACGCTTCGGAGGCTTTGGAAATCAATTCCTTCTCCCTGTCAGAAAGGAGATAGCTGTGATAGTAGTCCCGGTCCTTTCCTTCACCGAAGACACGGCCGATCGTAATCACGGCGTCATCTGCATTGGCGGCAGACTTGACAATGAGGTCTTCAGGAACTACCTCGATTGCCCTTTCCCTGTCAACGAACCACTTTTTGCCCTCGTTAATCGTCTTGCATCTCAACGCTTCAGCCTTCATATAATCCTGGTAGAAGGCATCCAGTTCAGGCTCAAGACGGAAACCGGCATTGGAAAGTCCGCTCATGAGGTCCACCACATAAGGCCTGTTCACGTCGCCGGAACCGGTACCGCCTGCGATGAAATCATAAGATGTTATGCCGAAGAGAGCTATTTCATTGTCCTTGGACATCGGCAGTGCTGCGGAATTGTTTTTCAAGAGCACAACTCCCTCATCAGCAACCTTTTTGCACACTTTTGCGTGGGCTTTGAGATCTGGCGCCTCGGACGGTTCATAACCCTTGAACTTCGGAGTGTTGATGACCAGTTTGAGGATTCTGGTCACTGTCCTGTCCACGTCTTCCATACTCAGGCTGCCGTCCTTGATGGCGTTCAGGAGATTGATATAGCGCGAGTCACGTCCCGGCTGTATCATCTCGTTTCCGGCACGGACTATGGCAGCATCATCGTAACCGCCGTTCCAGTCGGTCATCACCGCACCTTCAAAGCCCCATTCACCACGAAGCATATCGGTCAGGAGCCTCTTGCTCTCGGCTGCATGTTCCCCGTTGATGAAGTTGTATGATGTCATGATGGTCCACGGCTGCGATTCGCGGACAGCTATCTCGAAGTTCTTGAGATAGATTTCCCTTAGCGCACGCTCGGACACGATGGCATTGTTGGCCAGACGGTTAAGTTCCTGATTATTGACAGCAAAATGCTTCAGCGAGGTTCCCACTCCGTTGGACTCGATTCCGTTGATCATTGCCGCCGCCATTTTGCCCGACAGCAGCGGGTCTTCGGAATAGTACTCGAAATTCCTTCCGCAGAGCGGATTCCTATGTATGTTGGCGCCTGGGGCAAGCAGAATGTCCACTCCATATTCGAGGACTTCATTGCCCATATTCCTTCCGGCTTCCTCGACGAGCTCCGGATTCCATGTGGAAGAAAGCATTGTGGCAATCGGATAACCGGTACAGTAGAATGTCCGGGTATCGCCTTTTCGTTTTGGTGCAATGCGAAGGCCGGCAGGACCGTCAGCAAGGACTACTGTAGGAATGACAGGACCGACAGCAAGGACTACTGTAGAAATGCCGAGTCGTGGAATGCCGTTGATCACGCCTGCCGCTCCCGGAACGCCGGTGTTGGTAAAGCCGATTCCATTGAAACTGGCAGCTCTTCCGCCGATTATAAGGGTGCACTTTTCTTCCGGTGTCATGGCTGCCACGACCTCCGGAATATTGTCCTCACGAAGTTGCGGCGGCACATCTGCCGATGCTGACAGCGCTGAAACCGCGAAAAGTGCTGTAAGCAATAAACTTTTCATCATAATTGAATTTAAAAAAATAACATACGTCCACTTTTATGTGGGACAATATCGGCTAGTCCTCCGGGACATATTCGAGAATGTCGCCGGGCTGACAGTCGAGGGCGCGGCAGAGAGCCTCCAGAGTAGAGAAACGCACTGCCTTGGCCTTGCCTGTCTTAAGAATGGAAAGATTCGTGGCGGAGATACCGACTTTCTCAGCCAGTTCTCCGCTCGACATCTTCCTGCGAGCCAACATTACATCTATGTTAACTGTAATCGGCATAATCGTTATTCAGTAGCCTCCCCTTCTGCCGGAGACTGTGGCTTCACTTCTGCTCCCTTGAGATAGCTCGGAAGATTCATACCTGCCATCTTGAACAGCTCGTCAAGTGGCGGAACAGACTGCATCATACCGGAGATGAAATTGGCAGTGGACGTCTTGCCGTCACCCTTGCCGTTTCCGTCCCAGACGGTAACCTTGTCGATCTTGATGCCCTTGACAGCCTCGACCTGAGTCTTGACAAGTTCAGGAAGCTTATCCGCGATAAGCATGAGCACAGCCTTCTGTGCATCACCTTCAGCAGCATTGACAAGCCTCTGGAAACCATCAGCCTGCTTGGTAAGAATTTCTTCGATACCCTTTGCCTGGGCAGCCATCTTCGCGTAAATCGCATCAGCCTCACCCTGAGCTGTCCTGCGCAGCTTTTCTGCTTCAGCCTCGGCGTCAATGATGGCCTTTTCCTTCTCAATCTGGGCAGGAACCACAATGTTTGCCTGCTGGGTAGCCTGCTCTCTGGCAGCACGCGCAAGCTCGGCACTCTGCTCTGCCTTATATGCCTCTTCCATCGCCATAGCGGCCTGGACCTTTTCCGCTGCTATCGCAATTCTTGCAGCTTCAGCCTCCTTTTCACGCCTGACGGCATCCGAATTGGCGATTGCAATCTTGGAATTGTTCTCACCCTCGACAGCCTTTGCATTGGCATCGGCAGTGGAAATTCTGGTGTCGCGGACAGTCTCGGCAATGCGGATATCCTTGTCCCTGTCAGCCTCTGCCTTACCGATCTCACCGAAACGGTTCTGCTCGGCAACGCTCTTCTTGGCATCATTGATAGCCTTGGCAGCTGCCTCCTTTCCGAGAGCCTCGATGTAGCCGGACTCGTCGCGGATATCGGTGACATTCACATTGATAAGCTTAAGACCGATCTTGCGGAGCTCTGCCTCGACATTGGTACTGACATTGGCGAGGAACTTGTCGCGGTCGGAGTTGATCTCCTCGATGTCCATGGTCGCGATGACGAGTCTGAGCTGTCCGAAGAGGATATCGGTGGCGATGTTCTGGATATTCTCGATGGTGAGACCGAGCAGACGTTCAGCCGCATTGGTCATATTGTCAGGCTCAGTGGAGATGCCGACAGTGAATCGGCAAGGCACATCCACACGGATATTCTGCTTGCTGAGCGCATTGGTAAGATTGCATTCGATGGAAATCGGAGTAAGATCCAGGAAAGAGTAGCTCTGGAAAACAGGCCAGATGAACGACGCCCCTCCGTGAATACACTTGGCAGATGAAGCACCTCCGTTCTTGTTTCTTCCTGTCTTTCCGTAGATTACGAGAATCTTGTCAGACGGACAACGCTTGTAGCGGTGGAGTATTGCGGACAATGTGACGATGAGCACGACTACCGCAATCGCAATGATGATAATTATTTCCATATCACAATGAATTAGGTATTATTATAGTGTCAAATTATAAGCGGTTCCAGCGGTTCCACGAGCAATGTACTGGAATCCACTACTTCCACGACCTTTATCTGAGCTCCGGTAGGAATTGAATCACAGTCAGTTACGGCATCATATTCACGCACAGCGCCATTGATGGTTATCTGGACATTGCCAGTTCCGTGTCTCTCCCCCGGAATGGTCAGATAGACCTTTCCGTGACATCCGGCCGCAGATTTATAGACATTGATATTCCCCGACTGCTGCATCCCGGCCAGCCACTTGAACATCAGCATCACGACAGTGACAAGGGCCACGCCGACAACGAACGCCAGAAGCAGGACCAATGCTTCAGAACCGAACTTGCCATGCATCAGTATGGCCGTCCAGCTGAACCCGAGAAAGAAATTCACCAAGTTCCTGAACGTGAACAGGTTCATCGAAGGATCCCCGTCAAAGTCCGGATGCATATCCAGGCCACCGCCGAAATCCGGGTCAATGTCGCCGCCCAAGTCGGTGTCCGAGTCAATGCCGACAAATGTAAGTATGCTCTGGATAATAAAAGTCAATGAAGTGGCTATGGCGATGCACCATAGAATCTTCATGAACAAGTCAAGCGAAGTCCACCATTCTGTAATCATAGTTAATAATGTTTCGGGACAATGTCCCAGGTTGTTTCCGCTAATATAAAAACTATTTTACGAATATCGATAAATTTTCTACCAGATTCGTAAAATTTCACCTTTTTAATGTTAATTGAAAGAAATCGGGGAAATATTTAGGTTTTAATGATTTTTTTTACAAGTCCGGTGGGTGGTAACGCCGCCAAAGGTTCGCTTCGCTCATCCCGTCAGGCTGCCGCCTTACACCCATACACAAGGCCGATGTTGTAGCGCAACCTGCAAATGGCTGTGTATCAGGAATTTAACCAAAATCAGAGTTATGATTTTCACAACTCTGAAAATGCCTAAACCTCTGTTACTCAGTGGTTTACAGGTTGCGCTCCTTGTTCAATATCGGTAAACTTATTTCAGGACTAGACAACAGGGAATATGGTGAACAGCCGAGTACGGAAGCGAGATTCAGCACTGCGGCAGCTTCTGCCTTGGAAATGTCCTGCTTGTTCTGTTCATAGGCGCGGATCATCCTCAATGATACACCGGACCGTTCCGCGAGTTCCTGCTGAGTAAATCCGGCGGACTTGCGCTGGCGTTTCAGCGGGGAAAGATCCGTTTCGGATTTTGACATGATTTTCAATGCTGAATACACGAACTTGCTTATGTCTGCCTCATGAAATGTAGGATACATATCCATAACTCTATGGACATCAACACCTTTTGCATTCAGGGATTCAAATGAGAGATTGGTGTACCACTGAAGATACGCCAGCACCCAGCCTGTCCAGAAAATGACAGAACGGTCATCAAGCACATAGTTATAGTCCCTGGCACGGCCGCCTGTGCTTTCAATAATCTTTTTCCCCAATTCAATGCCGGACAAACCGGAAACGTATTTCGGATTGCCTTTCTCGAATTGGCGTATCACATTTCCGGCAAGCATCCTGTCATAAAACTCATCGATGCCTCCGGCACATGCAATGGAGCCATAATCCAGAGCCACTGCCAGATTCAGCATTGCATCTTCCAAATAAGTTTTATCGTAAGCGCGAATCATCATTCTTCCAATTATTTCTTACAATGTCAATAACATATGTGCCGTCCAACACTGTTTTCTCTCTTTCGCTTCTGAACGTGTCACGTGCAGTCCTGTCACGTGCAGCTTTTTTCGGGTAATAGGTCTGATTGTCTGCAAGGACAGCACGGGAATACTCAAGTTGCTCAAAGGCATTCCGGCTCTTAATGACCACTTGCTCTCCCAGTTTCCCCAATTTCATGGCTTTCCCCAGTTGCTCCAGTGAAACCGTGTTGTTCAAGAAAGCAGATGCAAATGAGAAGTAGGAATCATCGGCTCTGTAGCCGCGTATCACATCGGCCTTCTTGTAGTCGGGAAGGAATTCCGAAAGGATGTATTCTTTTGCTGCCGACGGGAGTCCTCGTTCTATTACAAATGTCCGGTTTTCCAACAGAATCGCAAGCCAGTTAAGTATATGATACTCAGCTTCCGACAAGTTCAATACGGTCAATCCGTCCATTTTCAATTCATACTCATTGGCAAAGCCGTCCCGATTTTCAGCGCAGGCCCATTCCTTGGCCAGTTCAATATGTTCAGTGCAATAAAATCCCAAACCGTAATCGTTCTTCGCATTTCCAAGTCCGAATTCCGGTTTTTCTATGATATTGGCAGAGCCATGATACAATTTCAGTTTCATAAAAACTCACGTTATAACGTCACTTTTTGCAAAGATAATGGATTATCGGCAAATTGTCAATAGTTCTAGCCAGCGGCGTGACGCGGCCACGCCCGAGTTGTTGGTACAACGATTATTTTATTGGCATAATTTCATTAAAATAATTATATTTGCATAAAAACTCATGGATATGGAAACGAATCCCTTTATTTTGACAAGCCGGATTCCTGAGCAGTATTTCTGCGACAGGGTTGCCGAAACGGAAAACATTCTCAAATGCATTGACAATCAGGAGAACATTGTGCTTACGGCAAGACGTCGCATCGGCAAGACAGGACTGATCAATCATTGCTTCGACGTGGAGCGCATAAGGCAGAACTACTATGAAATCTCCATTGATATTCTGCACACGACATCGCTTAAGGAATTTGTCCAGGAACTTGGCAATGTCAGTTTTCGTGCAGTTGCCAGTCGGAGCGAAAGAATGATGAAATCGTTTGCTGCCGCATTGAGGTCTTTGTCGGCGAGTTTCGGGTATGATCCCGTGTTGGCGTCGCCGACATTTGACATTAAGCTTGGAGATATCGATCGACCTCAATACACGCTTGATGAAATTTTCCAGTTTCTAGAAAATGCCGACAAGCCATGTATTGTTGCCATTGATGAGTTTCAGCAGATAATCAGGTATCCAGAAAAGAACGTGGAGGAGCTTCTGCGTGGAAAAATTCAGAAATTG
Organism: Bacteroides sp. CAG:545; assembly: GCA_000432515.1. GTDB lineage: Bacteria > Bacteroidota > Bacteroidia > Bacteroidales > UBA932 > Cryptobacteroides. The sequence goes on along the minus strand of HF996035.1, from coordinate 41,220 downwards.
ACCAATACGCATTTCATATTTGCGGGTTCAGAAAGAAGAATAATGTCCGAAATGTTCTTTTCCGAGAAACGTCCGTTTTATCTTAGCGCCACATCTGTTGCACTTGATCCGATAGATAGGGATGTCTATCGGGAATTCGCAGAACTCCAGTTCCGCAATGGTGGAAAGCAGTTATCTCCAGATGCGTTTTCACACGTATATGATAAGTTTGAGGGTGTCACAATGCATATCCACAGGGTTCTGCACGATGCCTATGCCTATACTGGGCACGGAGGATGTATCACCGTTACCGATATCATGTCCATCTGCAAGTCATACATTCACGAGTACGGGTCGCGTCTGCGTGAGTTGATGTCAAATGTTTCGGAACAGCAGAAGGAGGTGCTTTATGCAATCGTAGAGGAAAAGGAGGCCACATCCATAACATCATCGGCATTTATAAAGCGACACAGGCTCAAGTCCGCCAGTTCGATACAATCAGCCATGAAATATCTTTTGTCTGAGGACCTTGTGACCAAGACCGGAAACGTATATACCATCTCAGATCCTATGCTTCGCATCTGGATAGAGTCGGAGAAAATCTGTTAGCGTGGCAGCGTCCCGCCGTTTTTTTATGCGCCCAGTCAGTGGTGGGACCGCCGGAGGTTCGTTTCGCTCATCCCGTCAGGCTGGCGTATTCAGTGCCCTGAACTGTCTTTAAGCTTTGTAACCTCCTCTAAAGACAAGCCGGTTATCTCGCAGATGATTTGGAGGTGATGTCTTCTATCTCGTGTTCCGGAAAGATAACTTTCAGAAATTCAATGAGAATGTCTTCGTTGACTTCGCTGCTGAAGAGCCGTTTAAAGGACCAATCCACCATCGGATCGATGTACCTCGCCTTGATTCTTTCATCCATTATCAAATGATTCAGGCAGCGATAGTATTTCATCGTGCGTGTCTGAATCTATACTCGCCGTAGCCCACTATCCCTGCCATTCTGAACCAATGAGCATCCCGAGAAGCCTGTGGATACCCATATAATAAATTGATATACAATTGATTATATAGGTTTAGGGTGAATTGCTAATATGCTCATCACCCTATTTTTTTATGGGAGTGAGCATGTCGGATAGCGGGTTAAAGTCAGCGTAACAATCAATGGCTCAATAGATTATAAGGATTTTTGCGGTTTTATGGGGATGCTCATTGGTTCCAAAATTTACAGGCGTCTCCGCAGTTATGTCTTGCCGTGCAGCTGATCGGCCTCTGCCTGTGCGTTTTCAAACATCAATAGTCAATGGAAACACAGGAGAGCACTTTCTTCCTTGCAAGTTAGCTCTGGACGGACCAGTTCATAGCCGGACAGCGGCATAGCCAGCGGCGAATTGCGAAGCACCTGAGCAGAGCGGGCTTTGCCGCTGCCGGAATGATACCTGCACACAAGGTTTTCCCACTGCTTTTTTCAGATGCTACCGTTTCAGGCGGGTGACATTGTCGGTGTAAATGTCATCACGGTCATCGGGACCGATGGTGGAGAAGGTGACATCGTCCAGGACGACATCTGCTACATTGCGGAAATACGCGCCGTAAGAAGGGAAACAAGGCCACCGGTCAAAAGGCATTGACGCGATTTTTCTGCCAAGTCCCGGCTCCGGGATATCGATGAATGAAAATGCTGAATTAGAGATTGTTACCTTATCGGTAGTTGCGCTCCCCCAGCTTTTCACTGACAATGCCATGCGGCAGTTGGTGGCACGGTAAGCGTCTATCGTGACGTCTGTGCAATGATTGTCATCCTGCAATGTCATGCAAAACGGAGACAGGACACTGTCAGCAACACAATTCTTGACGCAAATGCCTGACAATGTGCCGGGTGCGTCTCCCCATCCGCCAGGTTCGAAAACCATGGCATGAAGCATATCGCCGCCTTTGTCAGATCTGGTGAGATGCGGGGAACGTCCGGGGCCGATGAATGCGCAGTCGGAAATCCGAACATCTTCAGACGGCATGATCATACGGAGACCATTGCACGAGGAATTGAAGCGGCACCTGTCGATCACCATGTCATGCCAATATCCGCCGGCCATGCAGTCATCTCCCGTAGAGAAATCACACTCACTCACATTGACACTCTCCCCTCCTCTGATATGAATACCGTCCCAGCCGCCGGTAATCCTCAGGCCATTGAACTTACAGTCAGTCAGTTCATAGCCGAGAACCGCGTAGTTTGAGGAATTGTCAATGCTGATTCCCGACATCGTAAAACCGGCCGTTTCCGCGACAAGTACAGTATGAGGCCCGCGCATTCCCTCCTCGCCGAGAGGATTTCGAATGCTGCCTCCGTCAATTCTGCCGCATCCCGTTATAGCTGCCCCGTCAGCATGACGTGCAATGACAAGCGCCTTAGACCAGATGGTATCCGAAGCGCAATTCTGATTGGCAGTCCCCACTCCAGTATCGTACCTGGACATATCCTTGTCCGTCACATAATGCCCGTAAGAGTCAATGTCCCTGCACGCCATGAGTTCCGCGTCCTTTTCCAGCCTCAGTTCCACGCCTGCCTTCAGATATATGGTACCGCTCATGAAACGGCCTGCCGGAATGACGACCGTTCCGCCTCCAGAACGGTTACAGCTGTCTATTGCCGCATTGATAATCAATGCATTGTCAAATTCAGGGTCAGCCATCGCGCCCATATCGGTTATTTTCAACGACAGATTATGGGTGCAGCCGGTCAATAGCAGGATCACGGCTGCAAGTGTAGAAAAATTTTTCATACATTAAAGTGTTATCAATGTCGCCAGTCGCCACACAGGTAGCTGTTGGTTTCCGCCTTAGCCTGCCGATATGTTTCGCGTAATACCAAAAAAGGCGTCTCAAAACTATTTGTTCCGAAACGCCCTTTATGTTGAGATACCACGACTCGAACGTGGACTAAGTGAACCAAAATCACTTGTGCTGCCATTACACCATACCTCAATTCAGCCCAGCAAAGATAGGACTATTTTCCGTTTTTGCCAAAAGTATTTGCAAAGTATAGGCTTTCTAACGTGTTTCGCCTATTTCTCTTCCGGCTTGCCGCAAGTATAGCCGAGTTTCTCGATAGCCTTTTTCAATGTTGCCTCATCAGTCTTCGCCGCGTCATAAGTAATGGTCACGGTTTTCTTTTCGAGATTGATATCCAATGACTTGACACCCTTTTCGAAAGAAATGTTCTCCTGAACTTTCTTCACACAGTTCTGACAGTGAAGTCCGACATTGAAGGCCACCGTCTTCAACTCCTTTTTAGGAGCAGCTTCCATAACATTGGCCATGACAGGCTCAGCGACAGTCATTGACAGTGGAAGCATTGCTGCAACTACAGCAGCATAAATCAATTTTCCCATATAAACATATTATTTCCAAAGCGTAAACCTTACGCCAAGATAAAACTTCGTTCCCATAATCGGTCCCCAGACAGCACTCGCGTCGAAATCCGGACGAGATGCGTCCACATGAGAAGACATGCCATCAACAGACGTGCCGATTACCACGTTCTTCTGCCTGAAATTGGTAAGATTTTCTGCTCCGAGATACAGGTCCACGCCCTTGAAACGCTTGGTAACCTGAAGATACAGAAGCGGATACGCCGGCGTATAACCATCAGCATACAGAAGTTTGCCGTCATCTCCACGCAAATCCTTCATAAATTCATAGACACGTGCCTTGCCATTGACAGAAGCCGTGAAATCGAAAATCCACTTGTTCAGATTTGTGGCATATTGCAGGTTCAGCACTCCCTTGTAACGGCTCGTCATCGGCCGTTCCACAAGACCGCGCCCCTCCAGTTCCACCTTGGCATCCGTATAACGGAATGTAGCGGAAACCGTAAATCTCCTGAAAGCCTCAACATTGAAATCAATCTGATAATTATCTGAAAATGAGCGTTTTCCGCCAAGGTCATAAAAGTCGATGGCATTGAGTCCATGCTCATAATCGACCACCATCTGCTCCGCAAAACGAGTCCCGAAATAGTCAAAACTCAAGTACGTGTCATCCGAAGCCCCGAAAGGCAGATAGAAGGTGGCATTGCCCCCGAAAGTCCACGCATCCTCCAGAAGATGTTCGGAATACGCTCCGGTAAATGACTTGCCAGTGGAAAGGACGCCGATATTGTCAATGACAGGCAACGCACGCCTGAGACCACGACCGCCGTTCGCCCTCAGGACAATCTGTTCCAACGGGCTGTATTTCAATGTCAGACGAGGCACGGCCTTGAACCCTTCTCCATTGAACCAGTCACCGCGAAGTCCGACAATCGAAGAAAACTTATCGCCTGCGTGGAACGTATATTCTCCGGAAATGCCGGCATTGTAGAAAGCGTCGGATTTCTTACCCGGCTCCAGTTTCTGAGCCGCCACCTTGCGCATGAAATCTTCCGCGAACCAGTCAGCCGTACCGCCGAGGGCCAGCGTAAACTTGTGGGAATCATTGATTTCATCCTGGAAGAGAACATTGAAGAAACCGGAATTCTGCACGGCCAGATACTTGGACGCTCCTGCCCGGAGATTCATGTCTGTAAGCGTATAGTCGGCCACGAAAGCGATGTTCTTCGCATTGTCCTCACTGATCGGAACACCGACCTTCACATACGTATTCAACTGACGGTTAATGATATCAGAGCCCCACGGCGAAGTGGAGGCCAATGTATATTTCTTGTAGTCATATCCCGACTGTCCTCCCTTGCGCATATCCTGGAGAGCACGCAGACCGAAACGTACCTGCACACCGGTAGGCCCGTAATAGAGCCAGCGGTTGGCGACATTGACCTGAAACATCTCAGGGTCATCCATGAAGCCGTCATGGTTGTGGTCGAATGTGCGGAAATTTCCGGACACATGGCCGAGCAGCACGGTGCTCCATTTCTCGCCCATCTGCAGGGATGAGGCGACATTGAAATCCGTCTTCGTGTCATTCATGACTGACGCATTCAGGAAAAGCGGCTTTTCGTCAGTCGGCTTGCGGTATTCCATATTTATCTGGCCTGTAATGGATTCCGCACCGTTGTTCACGGATGAGAGTCCCTTGGATACCTGTATGCTTTCAAGCCATTGGCCTGGCACGTAGGACAGTCCGAACGGAGCGGCAAGCCCGCGCATGGACGGACGGTTCTCGTCCAGCATCTGAGTATATATTCCGCTGAGGCCCAGGAGCCTGATCTGCCGGGCACCGGTAACGGCATCCGAATATCCGACCGTGACACTGGCCGAGTTTTCGAAGCTTTCCGCAAGGTTGCAGCACGCCATTTTCTTCAGACCCGCAGAGGAAATCACCTCAGTACGGAGTTCCTTTCCCCTCGAAAGATAATTGCCGTTCTGCCGCCCCACGAACACAGTCGCATCCAGGCTGTCAGCCCTTCCGTCATAAATTCCCGTAGTATCAGGGGTTTGGGTCAATGCAGACCCCATGTCAAATGCCGCAGCACCTGTCACGTTCGCCAGTGCAATGGCTGCCATCAATAATCTTGTATAATTCACCATAACCTATTTGTCAAGCAATTCCTTGTCCAAAGCCTTCGCCGCAAGTCGGACAAAATCCACATATCTTTCCTGTATAATCCCCTTCTCCCCTACCTTCACCGTCATCGGAAGAATCTGCAAGTCAAACGAATCCAGTACATCTTCTTTCGCTGATACGCCCTTGCCACTTGCAGAACCGTCGTAAGGAGTGACGAACAGGACCTTCATCCTTCGGTCGGCCGCCATCAGTTTTGTCAATGCCATTAGCGACTCCCTGCAATGCTGGCATTTGGTATCGAAAAAGAACAAATAAGTCCCGGAAGGCATACGACGTATATTCCAGACGCGGGATCTTGCACGGACCTTTACCTTCCCGGACTCAAGCCCGGACGCCTCCAGAATGGATTCCAGGACTCCGCCAGAGGCCATTGTCCCGTAAATCCTCAAGTCCGGGACAAGCGTGCCCGGCAGCGACCTGGACAGCAGATCCGACATCGTGCGCGCGTAGCCGATGACATTGACAGTATCCGCTGCGGTATCCCAGATGTCAGGTCGTGACAAGATATACTTGTCAATGACGTATTTTTCCGCCTCCTTGTAGCGTCCGTCCTCCTGGTATGACAGCCAGTAGAACATATCCCCGACAGTCTCCTTGAAAACCGCCACGTCAGGCAACGACTGCGAGGCGATCCTGTCCGTCAGAGCATTCACATCCTGCACCTCGAAATCATCGCCCAGACTGCCGAATATCTTTTCAAGCAAGGACATTGACTCCTCACTGCCGAAAACGTAATCATCTGAAGCATAGATATTTGCCAGCATTGACTCAAGCGCGGGCACATCCAGTTTCCGGCCCAGAATCACACCATCCTTACCGATGAGAAACATCTGGGGAGTCTTGAGCACGCCGTATTTCCGCTGGAAATCAGAGTTCAGCGACGGGTCCCACAGATTGGTCACGCTGACATTGGCCGAGCCCTCATACATGCGCCTGTTCCGATAAGTCTGCCAGGCAAGGCTGTCCGCTCCGGTATAGACCGCGTAAACATCGAGAGACCAATGAGTTGAAGCAAGGAAAGTCCGAAGCATAACCGACTGGAAGAGGCATTCCGTGCAGCCGGTATCATAGAAGTACAGCACCGAATAACGCCGCCTCGGCCCATCTCCGCCGAAAAGACTCAGAGAATCCCCCTCTGACGTATATAAAGTCAGTTCTTCGGCCTGTTTCCCTACCAGAGAACGCCTGTTGAATTCAGCATAAATCCTGGCATTCATCAGGTCAATGTCGTTCTTCATCCGGATCTTTCCGTTAAAGAACCAATTGTCCGCTATATCTATGGCCACGGCCTCGACTCCCATCACGTCCGAATTGATGTAAGAGGAGTACAGCTTCAGCGCAACATATTGACGCACAAGAGAATCCGTGCAGCTTTCTATCAGGAACGTGCATTCCTTTTCCTGTTCCTGCACACTCAGAGGAGCCATTGCCTCCATATATGAGTCCAACTTCGCGCCCAATGTGGCAAACGAAGCGGAATCTGGAGTCTGCTGCGCGCCCGCAAGCACTGACCAGGTAAAGGCCAATGCCGACAGCAGAATATGCAACGACTTGAGTTTCATACGGTTCAGGCTTCCGGCAGAACCACTCCGTCCGGAAGGAAAAGAGAGGTGTCGCCATGATGTTTCAGGATATCACGTACCGCTGAAGAAGAGATATGCGCAAACTCCTGGGCGGTCGGGATGATGATGGTCTCGATTTCAGGCGCCAGTTTCCTGTTCGCGTCTGCTATGGAACGCTCCGTCTCGAAATCGATCATATTCCTGACACCGCGCACGATGTGCCTGATGCCGAGCTGGTGACATGCATCTATGGTGAGGTTGTCATACTTGATGATGCTCACCCCCTCAAGCCCTTTGACTGCCTGCCTGATGATGTCGATACGCTTGTCCATATCGAAGAAGCCGCGTTTGTCCTGATTGATTCCGACAGCCACGACCACTTCGTCGAACATTGTCAATGCCCTTTTCAATATATTCAGATGTCCTGCCGTAAACGGGTCGAAAGACCCCGGGAACAATGCCTTGGTTTTCATAATCACTAAGTTTATAACTGCCAGTCAATCGGGGACTTGCCCTCCGAGACGAGCAGTTCATTGGTTTTTGCGAAATGTCCGCAGCCGAAGAACGCGCCCCTCGCCAACGGAGAAGGATGCGCCGCCTCCAGGACGAAATGTCTGGACGTGTCGATCAACGGCTTTTTGCTTCTTGCGAAATTTCCCCACAAAAGAAATACCACACCATCACAGTTCGCAGAAATATAACTGATTACAGCATCGGTAAACTGCTGCCATCCGATAGCACTGTGGGAAGCCGCTTCACCTGCGCGGACCGTCAGGACAGCATTGAGCAGAAGCACTCCCTGCTCAGCCCACTTCCGCAAATCCGGAGAGCCGCTCATCCTGATTCCCAGCTCGCTTTCGATTTCCTTGAAGATGTTTTTCAATGAAGGAGGAGCAGGGACACCCTCAGGAACAGAAAAAGACAAGCCCATAGCCTGTCCGTATCCGTGGTATGGGTCCTGTCCTAAAATCACGACCTTCACCTTATCTACAGGTGTCAGTTCAAATGCCTTGAATATATCCTTGCCCGGAGGAAAAATGACCTTTCCCTCTGCTTTCTCGCGATGGAGACGCTCAGCAAGCGAAGTGAAATATGGTTTTTCAAACTCCGCCTGCAGGGCTTTCTTCCAACTTTCTTCTATCTGGACGTTCATTACTTGGTGAACACTGCTTTGATTACATCATCGATAGTCTTCACATACTCGAATGTCAGACCATCCACATACTTGGCATTGATATCCTCGATGTCCTTGCGGTTCTCCTCAGACAGCACAATCGTCTTCACACCCGACCTCTTGGCGGCAAGAATCTTCTCCTTCACTCCGCCCACCGGCAGAACCCTTCCCCTCAACGTCATCTCACCTGTCATGGCCACGCCCTTCTTCACAGGCTGGTTTCTGAGAGCGGAAATCATTGAGCAGACGAGAGTTATACCCGCAGACGGACCGTCCTTCGGCGTCGCCCCTTCCGGAACGTGCACATGGATGTCCTTCTTGTCGAACTCCTCCGAGGTCAATGACACAAGTTCCGGATGAGCCTTTATATATTGGTAAGCGATGGTCGCGGACTCCTTCATCACATTGCCCAGATTGCCGGTCATCGTAAGCTGCCCCTTTCCGTTGCTCACCGAACTCTCGACAAACAGAATCTCTCCGCCGAGCTGAGTCCAGGCAAGACCTGTGACTACACCGGCACCTTCATTTCCCTCCTGCTTGTCATGGAACGCTGTAGGCAATCCGAGATACTCCTTCAGATGTGACGGCTTGATGACCGGAGGACAAAACTCGTCCAAAGCAATCTTCTTCGCAGTCACACGAGCGATTTTCGCAATCTGCTTCTCCAGACCGCGGACGCCGGACTCATGAGTGTACTGGTCAATGATTTCCGCCAATGCAGCCTTGTCCACCTTGAGCATCTTCTTGTCAATGCCGTGCTCCTCAAGTTCTTTAGGAAGAAGGAATTTCCTGGCGATTTCCATCTTCTCCTCAGCAAGGTAACCTGTGACATTGATCAGCTCCATCCTGTCCAGAAGGGCCGGCTGGATAGTGGAAATGTCATTCGCCGTGGTGATGAACAGCACGTGCGACAGGTCATAGTCCACATCCAGGTAATTATCGTGGAACGTCACATTCTGCTCAGGGTCAAGCACTTCGAGCAATGCCGAAGACGGGTCGCCCTTGAAGTCGCTGCTGAGCTTGTCGATCTCATCCAGAACCATGACCGGATTTGACGTGCCGGCCCTGCAGATACCGTTCAGTATCCTGCCCGGAAGCGCTCCGATATAGGTTTTCCTATGGCCTCTGATTTCAGCCTCATCGCGCATACCGCCCAATGCTATACGCACGTACTTTCTGCCTATGGCCTTGGCAATGGACTTTCCGAGACTGGTCTTGCCGACTCCCGGAGGGCCGTAGAGACAGAGAATAGGAGACTTCATGTCCCCCCTGAGTTTCAGCACCGCGAGGTATTCGATGATTCTCTCCTTCACCTTCTCCAGTCCGTAATGGTCCTGGTCAAGCACCTTCATGGCATGTTTCAGGTCCAGATTGTCCTTGGAGAGGTCATTCCACGGAAGGTCCAGCATGAACTTCAGATAGTTGTACTGGATGCTGTAGTCCGGAGTGGACGGATTGTATTTCTCGAGTTTGGCAAGCTCCTTCGCGAAAATTTCCGCAACAGATTCAGGCCAGTTCTTGCCGGCAGCCTCCGAACGGAGGTTCTCGATATCGGAATCCTCGTCCATACCGAGTTCCTCCTGGATGGTACGGAGCTGATTGTTAAGGTAATACTCCCTCTGCTGCTGGTCGATTTCATTCTTCACCTTGGAATTGATTTCCTGCTTGATCTTCAGAAGTTCGACCTGAGTGTCCAGCACATTGAGCAGTTTCATTGCCCTTACCTTCATATCCTCATACTTCAGGAGATCGACCTTGTCCTGGAAATTCTCCACATCCACGGTCGTGGCTATGAAGTTCACAAGGAAATTGAAGTCCTCGATGGAATGCAGCGCCGAGGCAGCCTCCTTAGGGGCATAAGGGGAATTCCGCATAATGGCGGACGCCTTCTCCTTGAGAGACTCAGCAATCATTCTGATTTCAGGATTCTGCACGTCATGGTCGATATCCTCGACATACTGCACAGTAGCCTTCAGGTACGGCTCCTCAGCAATGATGGCGCCGAGTTCAAATCTCTTAAGTCCCTGAAGCACAGCGGAAATGGTTCCGTCAGGCATCTCGAAAGACTTGATGATCCTCACGGCGGTTCCGTAAGGGAACAGGTCTTCAAGGCCAGGTTCCTCCACGCTCACATCGTTCTGCGGTACGGCGCCGATGATCATCTGACGCTTCTGGGCTTCATCTATCAGCCGCATGGACTTTTCACGTCCTATGGTAATAGGAAAAATCGCACCCGGGAAGATGACGGCATTGCGCAATGCCAGCAAAGGCAATGTGTCAGGCAATGCAGCGTCTTCCATCTTGGAGGAAACATCTCCGGCCATCACCGGTATGATGCTGACCTCAGCCCCTGCAGGAGCGAAAAAATCCGGATTCTTATCAATCATATAGTCAAATTGTTTTTCATCAAACATAATATACCCCCACTGTCTGCCATTTTGTCACGACCGACAGTTTTTTTATTCATATAATATATATGGTCAATCTCTGTGCCACGCGGTGCAGCAACGAAAATTCAGGGCAATATTTTTTTGTAAAAGTTTGTTAATAAAAAAAATAAGCGTACCTTTGTCACCCTGAATTGTACAAAAATACAAATAAATATTCATTATGACTAAAGCAGAAATCGTAAACGAGGTTGCAAAAGCAACTGGACTTGAGAAGACGACAGTTCAGACTGTTGTCGAGGCTTTTATGGAAAGTGTAAAGGATTCCCTCGCTAAAGAGGAGCCTGTATATCTTCGTGGTTTCGGCAGCTTCATCGTTAAGCACAGAGCAGAGAAAGCAGCACGCAACATCACCAAGAACACAACAATGACAATCCCGGCACACAATATTCCGGCATTCAAACCGGCTAAAGTGTTCGTAGGAGCGGTTAAAAAATAATTTTTTTAAATCATCTATCTATGCCAAGCGGAAAAAAGAGAAAAAGACATAAGATGGCAACGCACAAACGTAAAAAGCGTTTGCGCAAGAACAGACATAAGAATAAGAAGAAGTAATTTTTCAGTGTCTGCCATTTTAGCAGTCTGCTAAGAGAGAGGCTACCGGTAGTCCGGACGGCCTCTTTATTTTTTATTCAACTAAAGTAATATTGCACTATCCTGATGGAGTCTGAAAAAGAATCGGTCAAAGACCTGATTGTAGATGTCAGCGAAAGCGAGGTCAAGATAGCGTTGATGGACAATCACCGCCTTATTGAACTCAACAAGGAGTCAAGCAATGGTCACAGTTTCACAGTCGGAGACGTATTCCTCGGCAAGGTGAAGAAAGTGATGCCGGCACTCAACGCAGCATTCGTGGACATCGGAGACGAAAAGGAGGCATTCATCCATTATTTGGATTTGGGGTTCTATTTCAATGCTTTCGACGAATTTGTCAGAAAGACGAACTCGAACACAAATGCGAATGAGCTGTTTTCAAATATCGGACTCGGTCCGGTCCTCGAGAAAGAGGGACAGATCGAGAAGATCCTGAAACCGGGACAGATGATAGTCGTCCAGATCGTCAAGGAGCCTATCTCCACAAAGGGGTCAAGGCTCACGGCTGAGATTTCACTTGCAGGGCGCAATATTGTACTCCTCCCTTTCGCGAAGAAAGTGAGCATTTCTCAGAAAATCGCATCGAAAGAAGAGAAAAAAAGACTTGAGACACTGGTCAGGAGCATACTCCCGCAGAATTACGGAGCTATCATAAGAACTGCTGCAGAAGGCAAGAACGCCGCAATTCTCGTAACAGAACTTAAATCGCTGATAAGCAAATGGGAAGGTGCATGGCCAAAGATTTCCAAGAACAAGAGCGTCCAGCTGCTTTTCACAGAATACAGCAAGACCACCACTGTACTGAGAGACCTTTTCAATGACACATTCTCCAATATCTATGTCAATGACAGGAAGGAGTTTGAAGAAATCTCGAAATACATCTCCCAGATATCTCCGGACAAGGAAAAGATCGTCAAGTTCTATGACGACAAGGAGCCGATATTCGACCATTTCGAGGTCACTCGGCAGATAAAGAGTTCCTTCGGCAAGGTGGTTCCGATAAAGCAGGGAGCGTATCTTGTGATCGAGACCACAGAAGCGCTGAACGTGGTGGATGTCAACAGCGGCATCAGGGCGAAGACAAACGACCAGGAAGAGAACACCTACGAGGTGAACCGCTACGCGGCCGAAGAAATCGCCAGACAGCTCAGACTCAGGGATATGGGCGGTATCGTGATTGTCGATTTCATCGATATGGACAATCAGGACCACAAGAACGGCCTGTTCAAGTATATGACTGAGCTCATGCAGGATGACAGGGCAAAGCACAACGTGCTGCCGCTCACCAAGTTCGGACTAATGCAGATTACCAGACAGAGGATAAGACCTGTCACTCAGATCGACACGACTGAGGTCTGTCCTGTCTGCCACGGTACGGGAAAAATAGCGCCGAGCCTAGTCATTGACGAGGAACTTGAACGAAAAATCGCGTACCACACCGAAAACGGTGTCAAGTCTTTCTTGTTGAAGACCGGCCCGATCCTGGGCTCCTACATCTCAAGAGGCTTCAATTCTTTTCTGAGAAAGTGGAGAAGGAAGTACAAATGCAAAATCAAACACGAAGAAGTCCAAGACTTCAGTGTCCTGCAGTATGAATTCTACAATGAAGACGGCGACATTCTCCAATAGACAGTTCGCCTGAGCACTATAGAGGGACGGCCAGTCATGGTCGCCTCTCTTTTGTTTCTTGCCCGACGGACAATGATGTTCTCCTGCTGAGGGCAGATTATTCCTGCCTGAATGACAGTTTCCGGACAATGCAGAAGAGCAGCAGCATTACCGCCATGAACGCGCACAGCCGACCTACGATATCGCCCTGAGCCACAAAGAACGTCTGCTTTTCGCTCAAATGTATTTCTCCCTCCAGGACAGCCGGCTCCCACCATGCGGTCTTCGAGACAATGTTTCCCCTGCTGTCAATGATTGCGGAAATGCCGGTATTTGCGCTTCTGACGATGTCCCTGCGGGTTTCTATCGCCCGGAGAGAGGCATAGCTCAGATGCTGACTGTACCCCGGAGTATTTCCCCACCAGGCATCATTGGTAATGATGGCCAATGCCTTGGCGCCTTTTCTTACATATTCTGCACAATGCTCAGGATAGACTGACTCATAACATACAGCGCAGCCCAGAGGGACATCCTCCATCACTTTTCCCTCAGCATCCCGGGTTCTGCAGGAGAGCAGCGAAACCTCCTTCTGCCCTATGCAGCGTCCCATCACACCGCCGAGCAGGTCATCTATCTTGCAGAAGAATGCAGGATACGGTGTCATTTCCACGGCCACGACCAGTTTGGACTTATGATAAATCTGGGAGTCATCCGTACCGTCCACCATAAGTGCGGAGTTATGCGATTCCACCCACAGACCGTCCGAGACTTTCCTTGCCGTATATGACGGAGCCCCGGCAGACTCGATATAAGAATAGGACGAAGCCCCGAAAAGCAGATTCACATTGTGGTACTGTTTCAGGAATTCACGGAATCTGCGGTACGTCATACTACGCTCGTAATCGCCTGTGACAATGTCATTTGTAAATGTCTCAGGAGCCACAGCGAGCAATGCGGACGTGTCCTTTCTGCCGGCCAGTGCCGACTTCAGCTGTTCGAGGAGAATGACGTTCTGCTGGCTTTGGGACAATGCCTGGAATTTATGATACGGGTCAATGTTGGGCTGCAGCGCCACCACTTTCAGGGTATCGCCTTCCTGCTGTGCAGGGCTATAATACATTGACATTGACACTATTGCGGGTGCGAAAAGTATCAGGAGTGCGGCAGCGGCGGAAGCGAAACGAGCCTTGGCATTGAACCTGAACCAGCTTCCGTCCGACAGGAAAACCATCAGGGAGAAGACTGAAAGGTTCGATGCCCATACCCACAGGGAGCCGCCGAGAGTGCCGAGCCATTCGTACCACTGGACAAGTGAGACGGTGCGTGCGAAGGCATTGCCCAGAAGCAGCCACGGCCAGGAAATCTGGGCCACGTCCAGATAGTATTTTTCCCATGCTATCCACAGTGCAGCCAGGAAAATGTAAGGCAGGGAGCCGCGCAGGTATTTCCGGCTCCATCTGAACAGGCCGAAAACCAGTGACATCTGGAACGCATTGGCCACGCAGGCGAAGATACCGCCGCCCACGGTCGCATTGCACACCCAGAAAGTAGTGACTGCGTTCCACAGAAGAAATGCAGAATAGTGCCACAGCCACACTCGTTTCGCGCCTGTCAATGTCGCAATCCGCTCAAGGCACAACAGAGGCACGAAGCCTATGAGGGCAAGGAAACCGGTATGTGGCACAAGGTATGGAACGGACATCAATGTCACGAAAAGCAGGACAAGGATGCCGAAGAGAATATTCTGATTCTTCATATCAATTCAGGACTACTTCATAATGTATCGGGCAAAGATATGAATAAATATATTATATTTGTACGATTACTTGGAAACAGTTATGCTTATAGATATTCTGAAAGGATTTATAATAGGAATCTGCGCATCAGTCCCTTTGGGGCCGATAGCGATACTGGTTATTCAGAAGTCATTGAGCGAAGGTCAGAAATCCGGTTTTCTCGCCGGCTTGGGCGCCTGTCTTGTGGACACATTGTTCGCAGTCATCGCCATCTTCGCATTGGCTATAGCCGAGAGGTTCATTGAGAGTTACAGCACTCTGATCATGGTGGGCGGCGGTCTGATTGTCACCTTCCTCGGGTGCAGCCTGACATTCAAGGACCCGTTCAGGAAAATGAAACGGGAGGACGCCACGCCTTCATATTCGCTCAAGGATTTTTTCCAGGCGTTCATAATGGGCATTTCCAATCCGGGAGCCATACTGGTAATCTTCGCGCTGTTCGCGTTCTTCGGCATTGAACTGGAGCCTCACGATTTCAGGGTAGCGCCGATTCTCCTGGCCCTGAGCGCAGGAAGCGCATGCTACTGGTTCTTCTTCTCATGGGTCTTCAGCAAGATGAGGAAGAATTTCAAGCTCGGCACGATACTTTGGATAAACAGAATAACAGGCATCATAGTCACCATAATCGGCATCGCCCTGCTCACGGACGGCATTATGGAATTGATTTTCACATAATTTTCAGGAAAGGACAATGGATACGAAAAGTTTTTTCAGCAATTGGATAGTCAAGAACTTGTTGGGCGCAATCGCAGCGGTTGCGGCGATTGTCATTGCTTGCAGCCTCCTGCTCAGGATCGGCACACATCACGGTCAGGAAATCGAGGTTCCGGACATGACCAACATGTCTGTACGCAATGCCCAGGCCACTGCTGAACAGTGCGGGATACGGATCGACGTGACCGACTCCGTCTATGTAAGAAAAATGGGACGCGGACTCGTATTCTCACAGACTCCAAAGGCGGGCAGCAAGGTCAAGGAAGGAAGACGTATATTGCTCACTATCAATTCCGTATCGCCGAAGAAGACCACTATGCCTAATCTTGTAGGACTGTCAATGCGCCAGGCAAAAGCAGAACTGCTTTCCAAAGGGCTGATACTCAGAAATCTGAAATACGTTGACGATATGGCCACGAACAATGTCCTGAAGCAGCTTTACCGCGGCAGGGAAATCAGTGGAGGCCGCTCCATCGACAGCGGTTCCGAAATCGACCTCGTGGTGGGCTTGGGAACCGACAACCAGACATTCATCCCGGATGTTTCAGGGATGAGATACATGAGAGCCGTGGATGCTCTGCATGACAATTCATTGAATGTCGCCAAACTGTATTTCGACAAGAGCATCCGCTCCTACAGCGATTCCCTCGACGCAGTAGTTTACAAGCAGGCCCCGGCGGCCACTGACATGTCCGTGCTGATGGGCAGCGCAGTCACCCTTTATCTGAAAGCCTCAGAAGACAAGTAGCAAATGACAGGACCGGAATACAACGACATTCTGTTCTCGACAGACGAGGAGAAAGAATACTCGGGGGCGACTCCGATGACAGATGAAGATGCAGTTACGGAAGGCGACGAGCAGGGGATGTTCGAGCACTTCCGGATGAATGTGGACAAGGGGCAGACGCCGCTCAGAATCGACAAATTCATGTCTTGCCACTTGATGGACACGTCCAGACACAGAGTCCAGCTCGCCATCAGGAACGGTTACGTGAAACTGAATGACAAACAGGCCAAGGCGAACATGATTGTCCGTCCGGGCGATGTCATCCGTTTCGTCATGCCATATGAAAGGCGCGGCTTCGAAGTCCTGCCGGAGAACATTCCACTGGATATCGTTTATGAAGATGAGGACCTTCTGATAGTGAACAAGCCTGCCGGAATGGTAGTGCATCCGGGACACGGGCACTTTGAAGGGACATTGGTCAATGCCCTTTCATACCATCTCGGGATAACACAGGGGCCGGACGCGAAAGACGAAAGGATGGGCGTCCTGGTGCACCGTATCGACATGGACACTTCCGGTCTGCTGGTGGTGGCCAAGAACGACGAGTCACAGTTGAACCTCGCAGGACAGTTCTTCAGGCATAGCATTGAAAGGAAATATGTAGCAGTGGTCTGGGGGAACCTGAAGGAAGACGAAGGTACCATCACCGGCAATATCGGCCGCGACCCGAATGACCGCCTGCGTTTCAAGGTCTATCCTGATGGGGACAAGGGCAAACACGCCGTCACCCATTACCGCGTACTCGAGAGGTTCGGCTATGTCACAGTGGTAGAATGTCAGCTCGAGACCGGAAGGACACACCAGATAAGGGTGCACATGAACTATATCGGCCATCCGCTTTTCAATGACGAGAGGTACGGAGGTTCAGAAATCCGCAAAGGCACCATCTACGCGAAATACAAACAGTTCATACGCAACTGCTTCGAACTCTGTCCGCGCCAGGCCCTGCACGCCAAGACGCTCGGCTTCAACCATCCGCGAACAGGAGAATTCATCCGGTTCGACTCGGATCTGCCGCAGGACATGCAGGCCCTCATAAAGAAATGGAGGGACTACGCCGGCAATATGAAGGAAGAAGAAGATTAGAGACTACTTGTCACCATACACATAGACATCCTCACCCGGAGCCGCGAAATGGAATCTCTCACGTGAGAACTCCTCGAGGGTGTCCCTGTCGGTGGACAGCATCTTGATCTGCTTGTCCATCTCACGTATTTCTTTCTGATACTGCTCCATCTGGGCGTTTTGTCTGCGTATTTCCATCTTGGCGGAAATCCATCTGAGGACGCTGTCGTCCGCAAAAAAAGTCATGAACACCAATAAGCAGGCTCCCACAACTGAAATGAATTTCAGCTGTCCGCCATATGGTCCATGCCACAGCGACTTCAATATCTGTCCAAGTTTTTCCATAACAAGATTTTATTTCATTCCACGACAAATTTAGTTAAATTTGTAGAATGATTTGGACAGAGTTCAATATTTATTCAAAATAATACACAAATGAAACCAACATTGCTTGTCCTTGCTGCCGGAATGGGCAGCCGCTACGGCGGACTCAAACAGATGGACGGCCTCGGCCCTAACGGAGAGACCATTATTGACTACTCGATTTATGACGCAGTTCAAGCCGGCTTCGGCAAGGTTGTCTATATCGTAAGAGAGTATTTCAAGGAGCAGTTCGAAGAGACTGTAAAACAGAAATACAGCCACGTGAAATGCATTGACGGCGAGCCTCTCGAATTCCAGTTCGTAACTCAGGAGCTCAACAAGATTCCTGCACGTTTCACACTGAATCCGGAAAGACAGAAACCTTGGGGAACAGCCCATGCAGTGCTTATGGCCAAAGACGTCATCCACGAGCCGTTTGCCATCATCAACGGCGACGACTACTACGGAAAGGACTCTTTCCGCATTCTCGGTGACTGGCTCCGCGCACATGAGAACAGCAAGGGAGTTTACAGTATCGTAGGATTCGAGCTCGACCATACTCTTTCCGAGTCAGGCAGCGTATCCAGAGGCATCTGCGCTTACGACAAGGAGCAGCATCTTACTGACATCGTAGAGCACCTGAACATCGCCAGAGAGGCTGACGGAAAGGTATATGGAGACAACTCTCTCACAGGCGAGACACACGTGGAACTGGTTGCAGACAATCTCTGTTCCATGAACATGTGGGGTTTCACTCCTGACTATTTCGAGAAGAGCGAGAAGATTTTCGAATCCTTCCTCGAGCATAACATCAATGAGCTCAAGAAGGAATTCTACATCCCTTACGCTATCGACTGCATGATCAAGAGCGGCGAAGCACAGACCGACGTGCTTTCCACACCTTCACACTGGTTCGGCGTGACATACAAGGAAGACAGACCTGCAGTTGTTGCCAAATTCCAGGAATTTGCAGACAAGGGAGTCTATCCGTCTCCGCTTTACACCAAATAAGGCAGCACATAAATGGCTGAACACAAAAGGATACGGAACTTCAATGTTCTGTCAGGATTCAGCTGGTACATCCCGGGAGCAGCAGACATTTTCGCTTTGCTGCTGTTCCTCTTGGGAGGTGCACTGCTCGGAAATGTAGTAGCCGGATGTTTTCTCCTGGCCGGTATGACCACCCAGCAGGACATCGTAATGCTGGTGTCATACCCTATAATGTTCATTCCGGCAATGATCTACGCATCCCTGCGCAGCAAGAAGAACTCGATGTTCGACAGCGGCTGCAGCATCGATTCGGATGCCCATTTCGGCAAAGGCGGATTCGCGCTTTGCGGACTACTGGTCATACTAGCCACCATCGCGCTTAGTTTCCTGACTGACATCATCAATGCCCAGATGCCGGAAATGCCGCAATGGCTTGAAAATCAGCTCAAGGTGATGACAAGCGGAAACTTCTTCCTGAACTTCATCTGCGTTTCGCTCATGGCGCCGTTCTTCGAGGAATGGCTCTGCCGCGGAATGATTCTGCGCGGACTGTTGAACTACAAGAGAAAGAATAAAGACGGAAGCACCGCCACGGGCACCAAGCCTATATGGGCCATCTTCTGGTCTGCTGTTTTCTTCGCATTCATCCATCTGAACCCATGGCAGGCAGTGCCGGCATTCATTCTCGGATGCCTGTTCGGATATGTCTATTACAGGACAGGTTCATTGAAACTGACGATGCTGATGCATTTCACGAACAATACGTTCTCGCTGATATTCAGCAACATTGACAAGTTCAAGGATGCCAAGACATTCTTCGACATAATGAGCCCGCTCGAGTACGGTGTAGTGGCAGTAGTGTGCGTGGGGATTGTCATCCTGCTGTGCAGGACATTGAACCGGATAGAACTGAATTCTACTCAGGGGAACTGCGATACTATGGCTACGCTCCAGTAAGATAGCGATCAGCTTCAGCAAGTGTTTCCCTCTTGCCCGCGTCGATCAGCGTGAGGTGAGAGGGAATTGCTGCATATATGGGGTGCCGCGCAGCAGCTCTCAGGTAAGCATCGACGATAGAGAAACATTGACCCAGAGGCTTTTCCGACTGGGCGATCCTGTTTCCCGCGGCATCGGAGAGCGGGTAGTCGGAAGGAGACGAGTCAATGTCCCTGAACACGTCAAAAATGGCATCGGAAACCAGATGCACGCCTGCGAAAGCGGCTTTATGACAATGACTTACATCCAGACTGGGGAAAGGAGTCTTGACCTCTCCTGTAGCGACATTGGTCCAGCCCACAATGCGGTTGTCCCCGTCACACAGGAAATAGCGCTTGGTGACACGCTCGCTCAAGAGCAATGTAGCGAGTGCACCGGGACGGGCCTGGCTAAGGAACCAGTCCAGCTGCAGATCCGAGATTATGTCCACGTTGTGTACCAGGAAACGGCCTTCCGCCGACCTCAACAGGCTTTCCGCATAACGGATTCCACCTCCTGTGTCACGCAGCAGGTCGGTTTCGTCTGAATAGCGGATATCCAGCCGAGAGAGTTCAGGATCGGCCGCCACGTACTCCCTGATTTTATCTGCAAAGTGATGGATATTTATTACGAATTCATCACTTCCCGCAGCACGGAGCCTCATAAGGACGTAATACAGAAGGGTATGCCCGGCCACAGGGGCAAGCGCTTTCGGGAGATTGTCCGTCAACGGCTTGAGCCTGGTTCCAAGCCCTGCTGCAAAAATCATTGTCTTCATCTGTCAGAAATTCTTTTCTATATCGAGTTCCCTGTGGGTAACTGACACCCTGATATCGAACTTGCGAGCCAGATGCTCCGCCAAATGCTCCGCACAGTAAACGGAACGGTGCTGGCCGCCGGTACAGCCGAAGCAGACCTGAAGGTTGGTGAATTTCCTTTCAATGAACCTCTTCACGTGAGAGTCCACAAGTGCATAGACGCTGTTCAGGAACGTCAGAATCTCTCCGTCATCTTCGAGGAACTTGATCACTTCCTTGTCCATGCCGGTAAACTGGCGGTAATACTCGAACTTGCCAGGATTGTTCACGGAACGGCAGTCGAAGACATAGCCTCCTCCATTGCCTGAAGTGTCGGCAGGAATGCCTTTCTTGTAGGCGAAACTGAAGATTTTCACCTGCAGGCGCTTGTCCTCGGCATTGACATAAAACTGCTCCATCGTGGTCAGCTTGGTCAGGACCTCAGACAGATACGGGTAACGCACGAACGGCGACTGCATCAGACGGCGCAGGTTGTCGATGGCATAAGGCACGCTCGCGATGAAATGCGGCTTCTTCTCGAAATAGCCACGGAAACCATAGGCGCCGAGCACCTGCAATGTCCTGAAAAGCACGAACAGACGTAGCCTCTCCCTGAAATGAGCCTCGTCAATGTCCGGCATATATGTCTTCAATGCCCTGAGATATGTCTCCACCAGCTCCTGCTTCAGGTCTTCCGGATAACGGGAGCGGGCCTGCCAGATGAATGACGCCACATCATAATATATAGGTCCTTTCCTTCCACCCTGAAAATCAATGAAATACGGCTCACCGTCCTTTATCATCACGTTTCGGGCCTGGAAATCCCTGTAGAGGAACGTGTCCGTATCCTCGCCGAGCAGGTCGTCATGCAGCTTTTCGAAGTCATCCTGAAGACGGACCTCATCGAATTCCATTCCGGTAGCCTTGAGGAAGCAGTATTTGAAGTAGTTCAGATCGAACATCACCATCCTGCCGTTGAAAGCCGGTTCCGGGAAGCAGACATTGAAATCAAGCCCTTCGGCGCCGCGGCACTGGATTTTCGGGAGCATTTCCAGGGTGTGGCGCAGCATTGACCTTTCATAGGAAGAGTAAACGCCGCTTTCCCTGCCCTGGGCGAGCTTGTCATAGAGAAGTTCGTCTCCGAGGTCCTCCTGTATGTAGCACATTCCGTCATCGCTGACCGCAAGCACGCGGGGCACGCGGATGCCCTTCTCGAGGAAATGCCGGCTGAGGTAGCAGAAGGCATTGTTTTCCTTCAGGTTCAGTCCGATTACGCCCACGAGCGACGTGCCGCCCTCTCCTTTTATGCGGAAATATCTCCGGTTGCTGCCGGATGAATTCAACTCTGTTATTTCTGTAGATTTCTGTCCTGTGTATTTCTCGAACAGATTCTTTAATGTCTGTGTCATCTGATTATGTTCCGATTCAGGTTCTGTAAGAATTTATATTTCGCTAATTTAGTGATTTTCCGTCACAATTTGTACATTTGTAATAATATATGAACAAGTCCGGGCCGACATTGCGGATCCCGGAACAACACCTTTAAGAATGGAAGTCAAAGAATTTGCATATTGCTCCGACAAGTACCAGTACACTATGGGGAAATCGTTCTTGGAAACGGGTCGTGGCGAACAGATGGCAGTTTTCAACCTGTTTTACAGAAAAGCCCCGGAAAACAACAACTGGGCTGTAGTGAGCGGCACCGAAGAGGTGGTCGAAATGATTCAGAATCTCGGTTCAATGCCGGAAGATTTCTATGAAAAGTTTCTCCCGGGTGATGAGTATGCCGATTTCCGCCACTATCTGGCGAACATGAAATTTACCGGGAACGTCTATGCCATGAGAGAGGGCGAGATCGCGTTTCCTAATGAGCCGATCATCACGGTGGAAGCTCCGCTGATTCAGGCGCAGGTGCTTGAAACCCCGATGCTCTGCATCATGAACCACCAGATGGCAGTGGCCACCAAGGCTTCACGTGTCTGCAGGGCCACATCACATCCGGTAAGCGAATTCGGTTCCAGAAGAGCGCACGGCCCGTGGGCGGCAGTGTATGGGGCCAAGGCAGCGATCATTGCCGGCTGCGCGAGCACATCAAATATCCTCACGGGCGTACTGAACGGTGTTCCTTCTACCGGAACCATGGCCCACAGTTTCGTGACATCCTACGGCAGCAGCGTGGAAGGTGAACACAAGGCATTCAACGACTATATCAAGACACACCGCGGAGAGAATCTGATTCTTCTCATTGACACGTATGACACCCTCCGCTGCGGTGTCCTCAATGCCATCAGGGCATTCAGGGAAAACGGCATTGACAACAATTATCCTTACGGGTACGGCATCAGGCTGGACAGCGGCGACCTCGCGTATCTTTCGGCAGAGGTCAGGAAGATTCTGGACACCCACGGACTTACCGGATGTAAGATATTCGCTACCAATTCATTGGATGAATATCTGATTTCCGATCTCGAAAGGCAGGGAGCGAAAATCGACTCCTATGGTGTGGGCGACGCCATCGCCACAAGCAAGGCAGCACCTTGTTTCGGCAATGTCTATAAGCTCGTGCAGATCGACGGGGAGCCTGTGCTCAAGAAGTCCGAGGACCGCATCAAGCTCATAAATCCGGGATTCCAGATAACATACAGGCTGATGAAGCACGACTCCGAATACGGCGACATCTACAAGGCCGATGTGACCTGCCTGCGCGGCGACGAACTGAGCCAGGCCATCGAGCACGGCAAGACCTTCACCATCAAGGACGAATACGACAGGTACAAGTTCAAGACCTTCGATGAGGGCACTTACCAGTGGAGAGCGCTGCAGCTCAAGGTGATAGAAAATGGAGAGAGATGTGTGCCGCACAGGTCGCTCATGGAGAAGAAGGAGTTCTACCGGAACACGCTGAACCATTTCAGCCCGTCAGAGCGCCGTCTCATCAATCCGCACTATTTCAAGGTGGACATTTCCGACGACCTCTACAATCTGAAAAACGACATCCTGAACAAACTTGTAATAGAAATAGAAAATTTTACCATATAGTATATGACTAACGATTCTGTTCTGATTGTAGTAGATATGCTCTACGACTTCATTGACGGCAGCCTCGCCTGCGCCAATGCGGAGAATGCTGTAGAAAACACATTGGACTTCATCAAGAAGACCCGCGGAGAGGACCTGCCGGTACTGTTCATCAGGGACCATCATCCTGCAGACCACTGCTCTTTCAAGGAGTTTGGAGGCATCTGGCCTGCGCATTGCGTGGCCGGAACCCGCGGCGGCGAGATTCACGAAAAGCTCCGCCCTTACGCTGACGAGGACCTGACTTTCGACAAAGGCTGCGACAAGGACGTGGAGCAGTATTCAGGTTACGACGGAAAGAACCAGGCCGGACAGGCGCTGGGCGAGATCGTGTCAATGCTCGAGCCGGAAAATGTGTATGTCTGCGGCATCGCTACGGAATTCTGCGTGCGCAATACGGCAGAAGACCTGAAAAAGAACGGCGCCAATGTCATCCTGCTTCAGGACTGCTTGTCCTATGTGAGCGAAGAAGGACACGAGAAAGCACTTGCCGAAATGAAGAACGAAGGAATAAGAATCTGTTGACCTGTACAGGTCTGACATAATCGAATCAGCTTATGAGAAAAACCGCTTTCAGCATTTGTCTTCTTTTTCTGCTGAGCCTTACGACACTTTACGCCCAGGGATTCAAGTTTTCAGGGCAGGTCGTGGACAGTGACGGCGTACCGGTGACCGGAGCAGGCGTAGTCTGTCTGGAGAAGAACACCATCGGCACTACCGCAGACCTGGACGGACGGTTCAG
>HF996035.1:0-16966 GCA_000432515.1 Bacteroides sp. CAG:545 | reverse complement strand
GGCCGGACGGTTCAGCATCACATTGCCCTCCTCCGCCAAGACAGTCATCTTCTCATCCATCGGCATGAAGGAGATCCGGTACCAGCTCATTCCGGGCAGCACCGAAAACGTGAAAATCACAATGGAATGGGAAGAAAACCAGTTGGACCAGGTGGTCGTGACCGGATATGCCCAGACCTCGGTCAAGCGGATAACCGGCTCAGTGGCGGTTCTCGACGCTGACAAATTCGAAGCCAAGGCCATCTCGTCCGTGGACGCGCTGATGCAGGGCGAAGTGGCTGGCGTGAGCATCAAGTCATTGTCAGGACAGCCGGGCACTCAGGCGCAAATCACCATCCGCGGCTCCAACAACCTCACCGGAACAAGCAACCCTCTATGGGTAGTGGACGGCGTGCCGATGCAGAGCGAATCCCCTTCATTGAGCAAAGAGCAGCTCGCCACCGGCGGTTTCGACGACATCTTCGTCAATGGAGTGGGCAACATAAACCCTAACGACATCGAGAGCATCACCATCCTGAAAGATGCTGCGGCCGCCGCCATCTACGGCTCAAGAGCGGCGAACGGCGTCATTGTCGTGACCACCAAGAAGGGCGAGGCAGGCAAGATGAAAATCAGCTACAACAACACCTTCACATGGTCCTTCAAGCCGGAAAGGAGCCTGAACCTGATGAATTCTGCTGAGAAACTGGCCTGGGAAGACGAACTCTGGAATGAATTCTCCGCGAGCAGATACGCCAGGTCACTGACTGACAACACGGTAATATACCCTGTCATCGGAATCGTAGGCCAGATCAGGGCCGGTCTCGGGGATTTCTCGTCAATGAAAGGGAACAAAGACGCCCAGGACGCTTACATCGCCTCACTGAGAAGCGTGGACACGAACTGGTACGACCTGCTGTTCCGCAATTCATTCTCCCAGGGGCACCACCTCTCGCTCAGCGGCGGCTCAGGGAAAAGCACATACTACGTCGCGCTCGGACTGAATGACGAGGACGGCATGCTGATCCACAATGACTACCGCAGATACAATGTCAATGCGAAGATGACATTGACCCCGACGGACTGGGCCCGCATCGACGTGGGAATGGAAGCCGCAAGGCAGGAATCCAAGATGCCGTACTCGAATGTGGACCCGTTCTACTATGCATATTTCTCGAATCCTTACGAGAAGGCGTACAACAGTGACGGTTCCTATGCGGCGGACAACACCTGGTTCACTCTCGGATACTACAACGGAAGAAGCGCCGAACAGGTACTGCCGAAGAACGGGTTCAATATCCTCCGCGAACTTGACTCCAATTATTCCAAGACGGTCAACACCAACGGGACTTTCCGTGCGCAGACTGACTTCCGCATCATAGAACCGCTTCATTTCGTGGGACTTGTATCCTATTCCTTCGCCAACAACTCCACCGACAAGATCGTGGACAAATACAGCTACACCGGGTTCAAGGACAGGCTCGGAAGCGATGACAAGTCTCAGACCAACCTCTACGGAAACATCTCGCAGAACAGGATGAACAGCAGCAGCTATGTCGCACGCGGCCATTTCGCGTTCAACAAGACGTTTGCGGAACAGCATACCCTCAACATTCTTGCGGGAGCGGAACTCAGAGGCTCGGATTCCAACACCATCTTCAGCAAGAGATACAACTACGACCCCAAGACTGGGACCACTTCACTTCCTGCCATCAGCGGTCCTTCCGACCAGTGGCTAAGCGAAGTGGAGAAGCTTAACGGCGAGTATTTCAGCAAGACGAGATATGCATCCTTCTATGCATCAGCCGATTATTTCCTGGGCAAGAGCATTGTCCTGAACGCTTCCTTCAGAACGGACGGCAGTTCCAACTTCGGCAGCAACCGGCAGTTCAACCCTACCTGGAGTGCAGGAGCAGCCTGGCATATCGGAGAAGAGAATTGGGCCAGGAAAGCCATCCCGGCATTGTCTCACGCTACATTGAGAGCAGCATACGGATTTACCGGCGACGTGAACACCAGCACCTCGCATCTGCTTGTCATCCAATACCTTCAGCAGCAGTACCGGTATTTCGGAGAGGAGACTTTCAACCTCGGTACCATCCCGTCCGCCCCGAATCCTGACCTCGGCTGGGAGAAGACCAGAGACGCCAAGGCCGGCATTGATTTCGGCTTCTGGAAAGACAGGCTCAATGTCAATGCAGAGTATTACTACAGGCTCAGCACAGATGTCGTGACCTCATCCCCCGTGCAGAGCACGACCGGCTTCACATTTGTTTATTTCAATGCCGCCGACATCATGAACAGCGGTATCGAGCTGACTGTAAACGGCAAGTTCCTCCAAAAGAAGGACTGGAGCGCCGGAGCATCGGTCAATTTCGCTTACAACTACAACAAGGTACTGAAATACAATCCGGTAACCAAGAGCGGAATCACTTCCAAGGACAGATATGTGGAGGGCTACCCTACCGGAGCCATATTCAGCGGAAAGCTAGCCGGAATAGCCAAGGACACAGGACTTTACGAGTTCAAGCTTCGCCCGGATGCCGTGATATCCAATGCCGCGGACCTCAACAAGCCGGACAATTACAGATACTATCTCGGCACCACCATCGCGCCATACACGGGAGGCTTCAACATCTACGCTTCCTGGAAACAGCTCAGGCTGAGCGTCAGCGGAGTATATTCGTTCGGCTGCAAGACCTACGAAAAGCTGAAGTATCCCGCAAGTTACAGCAATGCTGCCCACAGCGGCGTGAGCACAGAAGAGGTACAGTCCCAGTTCAGCGACCTGTACGGCAACCACCTGAACGTGGAGAAGGACAGGACTAACAGATGGACAGCCTCCAACACCACCGGAGTCAAATACCCGAGAATCTACGACTACTACGGCACCAAATACAACTTCGCGAACTCCAATCCTATGGACTACAGCATCATAGACGCCGTATATCTGAAGAACAATTCCTATCTCAGGATCAAATCCATCATACTTTCCTGGTCAATGCCGAGGGACATCGTGAAGAAAATCAGGATGAGGGGCGTCAGCTTCAATGTCGCGCTCAACAATTTCTTCACCATCACCGGATACGACGGCATGGACCCGGAAATACCGGGAGCGACCTATCCTACGACCAGAAGCGTTTCCGCAGGTATGAACATTGAATTTTAGGAGGGCATTATCATGAGACATCTCAAGACATTGATACTGACTATGATGGCTGCGGCTCTCGCTGGCTGCGGGAACTATCTCAATGTGCAGCCGCAGGGCGAGGTCATCCCCAAGACAGATGAAGAATTCGCCTCACTCATTCACAACCGCCTGCGCGAAATCGAAGGTGGCGGCGACGAGAATGTGATCGGCAATATGGATGTGCTGATGTTCCTGGAAGGATGCGCGGACAATCTGGATGCCAACATCATGGCCGGGTCCAATCTCCCGTTCTTCGCAGGCGAGGAGATAGACAAACGGCAGAGCTACTACAGGAACAGCTGGGAGACCGTCAGGGACTGCAACATCGTCATTGACAATCTCGGAGGAAAGGACAGCGACATCGCAAGAGGCTCTGTTTCTGCCGCTTACGCTATGAAGGGCATCATATATTACAATCTGATGCGCGAATTCTGCCAGCCTTACGACGAGGCCACGGCAGGCAGTCTTCCGGGCATTCCTCTGGTGGACAATTTCGACATCAACTACCGCCCGTCACGTGGCACGCTCAGCCAGACATTCGCATACACAGAAAAACTGTTCGACTCTGCATTGGCACTGAAGCCGACAGACAGCAAATACATGTTCACGGAATGGATCGTGAAAGCCTACAAGGTGAAGCTGGAGTTCTGGTGCGGCAGATGGGACAATGTAATAAGCCTCTGCACCGACATCATCGCTCACAGCGGATATGAGCTGACACCGGTTTCCGAATACGCTGCCATGATCAATTCCGCGAATGAGCCGAAAGGTGAAGTGATGGTCCGCTCGCACATAAACAACTCCAGCGAACTGGACTGGTACTTTGCCTACACGAAAGGATATCTGGCATCAAGGCCTGCGAGCTCGAAGTTCGTAAAACTCTTCGGGGACAATCCTGAAGCGGATGTAAGGTTCACATCAAGCCTGAACAAAAAAAGGATGAGCACGAAGGTTCCGGAATGCAAGGTAAGACTGTCGGAAATGGTGCTGATGCTAGCCGAGGCCTACTGCCACAAGGGGGACAATGCCAATGCCCTGAAATGGGTCAATGAACTGAGGCGCAACAGGATAGAAGGCATGACCGACCTGACGGAAAGCACATTGCCGGAGGTAAGGACCGGTGATAGAATCGTTACTGACTGCAACGGGAAGCCGCTCACTCCCCTGCTTCAGGCCATATTCGACGAAAGACGCAAGGAACTGTTCATGGAGGGCGACAGATGGTTCGAGCTCAAGAGAAACGGAAGGCCGGAATGGTGGGTGATCAGCAATGGTCTGAAATATACTACCAAGGCCTACCTCTATACGTCTCCAATATCCAAGTCGGACATTGACTTGAATCCTGACCTCGTTCAGAATCCGGGATATGTTTATTAACTTACATTTTTCAAGCAAAATGAGTACAAGAAAAATAATTATCAGTATATTAGCCATCGTGTTCGCCGGAGCAGCTCTCTGCGGATGCGGATATAACGAGCTCCCGCCGAAGACAAGTGACGCTTCGAAAAGTTACATAAAACCGAAAGGCGAGATTCCTACACAGGCTGAAAGAGATGAGGTGAACGCGCTGAAGGCGGAATATGACGAAGCGACGACAAAGACGACAGAATAGTATAGACAGAACGACAAATAGACATTTTTTTAATTTTAAAACTAACTGTTATGTTCAAAAGGTTCATTACATTTATGGCCGCTGCTGTTGCGGCTGTATCCATGGTTTCCTGCGACAATGACGACTCGAAACCGACAATCGAATTTTCAAAAACCTTATATACCGTTTACCAGAAGGGAGCTGTCGATGTTGATGTGGTGGTAAGCGGTCCTGCAGAAACGGACATTACCGTTCCGCTGACTTTCATCGGCAATGCCGAAAAAGGCGTTGACTACACCGCATCCGCAGAAAGCGTGGTGATCAAGGCAGGCGAGTCATCAGGTTCCGTCACCATCACCAATGTCTCTCTTTCTGAAGAGAAGCAGGTGTCACTCGGCTTTACGGTTCCTGAAGGCTACAGCATGGGAACAAAAATCGTGGCAGTTATCGCCCCAAGCTCACAGGAAGCGCTGGTTTACTCGTTCAGTATGACCAAATTCGATGCACTTGAGGGCTGCATAGCTACCGTCAATGTAGTAGGCACTCTTACCGGAAAGGATTTCAAGGCAGATGAAGACATATACGTTCCTCTTGCAGTTTCCGGCGAAGGTGCGTCAAAGCTTTCATTTACAGTTGAAGGCACGACCTCGACCACATCGACTTCCGCCAAACCTGGCGTATTCGCGCTGATACATGCAGGAGAATCCAGCGGAGTGGCGAAGTTCAAGGTTGAAGACGGATTTTCAGGAGACCTCAAGGCTGAGATCAGCGTAAACGAGGAGGCCGACTCCCGCTTTATCGCCGGTGACGACAGCAAGATGGAAGTGGCAGTCAAGGGGCTTCAGACGCCTGACAAGCTTGTAGGCACATGGAAGTTCAGCAAGGTGTTCAGCAAAGATGAGATGGACATGTGGTTTATGGAATATGAGGACGATCCGGAAGCTCTTCCGACTCACAACGAGGGCTTCACTCTGACATTCGCCAAAGAGTCTGACGGCACCGTCTCACTCACTCCAGGCGGAAAAGGCGATTTCCTTAATTTCTTCCGCAAGGCTACCGTAACATTGGGCGAACCTAAGAACCTGGTTGCCAAAGGCGTGGTACTGGGCGCGCACAGCACATCGGAAGGACAGATGTTCATCGCGGCGGACGAGACAAACGGTTGTGCATATCAGTCCGACACATACTACAAGCTTTCGTCTGCAAACCGTGCATTCAGCGCGACAAAAGAGACACTTGGAGAAGCTACCGTGGTGTTCAGATTGTCTGACGACGGCCTCACATTGGAGTTCCGCGATTATGACAAGCCACCTTTCGGTGAGATGTGGGCTGACGAATGGACGAAATTCGATCCTGATATGTTCGGTTTCGCATCACTCTTCGTGAAACAGTAACATTGAATAAAACATAAAAAAAAACGGCCATCTGGGTATCCGGACGGCCGTTTTTTATTATAATATTCTTTACAGGACCTCTATCAGTTCCACCTTGAACACGAGAGCGGCATAAGGAGGAATCGCTCCCTGTGCTCCAGCCTCGCCGTAAGCAAGATTGTAAGGGATGAAGAGCTGCCATACTGAACCCTCGTCCATGAGCTGAAGAGCTTCTGTCCAGCCTGCAATCACCTGATTCACACCGAATACGGCAGGCTGCTTGCGGTCATAAGAACTGTCGAATTTCTCACCGTCCACGAAAGTACCCTCATAATGGCATTTCACCTTGTCGGTAGGACCGGGGATGCGGCCGGAACCTTCCTTGATGACCTTGTACTGAAGACCGCTTGGCAGAACTGTCACGCCTTCCTTCTTGGCATTGGCAGCAAGGAACTCCTGACCTTCCTTTTTCATAACCTCAGCTATTTCAGCCTGTTCCGCAGCCTGTTTCTCCTGAAGCTGCTGGAAATATTTGTCCAGAAGTTCGCTTGCCTCCTCATAGGAGATAGCCGGCTCTGTTCTGGTCAATGTAGCCTTCAGACCTGCTACGAAATCATCGAAAGAAACCTCTTTCACACCTGACTGGAGCATATTGTGGGCAATGCTCATTCCCAATGCATAACTGTTCTTATCCATAATATTGACTTAATTTCTGATATATTAACGCTTAGCAAGCGGATGCAAAGATAGGAAATTAAAAGATTTATTCGTAAGTTTGCAGCCGTACATATATTTCACATATACAAAAACAAGGTTATGGAAGGAAAAAATCCTCGCGTAAGCATCATCACGACGGTCTATAATATCGAGAAGTACCTCAGGGAAAGCCTGGACTCCGTACTGAACCAGACATACCGTGACTGGGAACTCATCCTGATCGATGACGGCGCCACAGACGGTTCTCCTGCCATCTGCGATGAATATGCAGAAAAGGATTCCAGGGTCAGACTGACACACAAGCCCAACTCCGGACTGGCTGACAGCAGAAATGTCGGACTCGGACAGGCCAAAGGTGAATTCATCGCATTCCTGGACAGCGACGACTGGTACGACCCGGATATGCTCCGTTATATGGTTGACGCGCTGGACACAAGCGGCGCAGACATAGCCATCTGCGGCATATTCAAGGATTACCTGAACAAGAGCAGGATAAAGGTTCCCGTAAAAAAAACGAAGACCGTGTCGCGCGACAAGGCCCTGGAACTAATCCTGAAAGACAAGAAGGTATATAATTTCGTGTGGGACAAGATGTTCCGCAGAGAGGTCATCACCGAAAAGATGACCTTGAGGATGTACGAGGATTACGCCACAGTTTACAAATGGGTGGCAAATGCCGGATCCGTAGTGCTCTGCGACAAGCCGCTCTACCACTACAGGCAGAGGGCAGGCAGCATTGACCATCATGTAAATCCTGCCAGGAACATGGATTTCTTCAAGGCTGAACAGGAACGTTACGAATTCATCACGAGCAAAGGCCTGATTCCGGAAGACAGTAACCACTTCAGGACCAGAGTATTGCGGATCGGCACACAAATGGCCAAAGAGATTAGCCGAAGCGGACTGGGCAATGAGGAAATTCTCCCTTACATACAGGAAATCCGCGAAACATTGAAGAAATATCTTCCTGCCGACTTGAGACACATGAAAATCAGAGAATATTTCAGGCTGCGCAAGCTGCTCGCGAATCCTGAGGGCTTCATAAGGTCAATGCAGAGGGCAGAACGATTCCGGATCGAGTCAAAAAAGGAGTATTTTGCCAAATAGGGCATAATAGATTCTCCACGCATTGACTTTCCACCAATTGACATGAAATGCGTTTTTCAGCACCTGGCGCACGTCCTTTCTGGTGATGGGACCTGATTTGGGATAGTGTCTCGAGTCTCGCCAGCATCTGCACACGTCAGTCATGACGGAAGCCTTGTCATTGGCAAAGACCTCTCTGTGAAGCCATTTCTTGATGAAGATGAACTCCCTGTAGGCGACAAGTTCCGTGGACCCTTCCTTGGTGACACAGGCATTGTGCCGACGGAAACTGCTCAGGTATTTGTGGATTTCGATAACCTGTCCGCCACGTTTCATCGCCTCTATCCAGAACAGCCAGTCTCCGCAATAACGCATTGAGTAGCACTCGGATGTGGCGTCCGGAGCACAATCCTTACGGAACAATGTCATGCTGGCATTGTACACCTTGTTTCCGTCCACCATCTTGTGCCTCAGATACCAGGGACTGTCGAAGACGTAGGTCTTTCCGTCCTCCGGCCATTGATAATATCCGCTTTTCTCCGCCACATTTCCCTCCGAATCGATTATCCATGAACCGACGTGGCAGAGGCAAGCCTGAGGGTTCGCCTCCATCGCATTGACCGTATTCTCGAGAAATTCGGGCGCTGCAAGGTCGTCACTTTCTGCTATCCAGATATATTTTCCCCTGGCGAGTTCCATTCCGCGCTTCCACTGGACAAACGGACTTCCGGAGTTCTTCTCATTGACTATCAGATGAGTAACGTGCTCATTGCCCCTGTACTGTTCCAGCACCTGCGCACTGTCGTCCGTGGACGCGTCATCGAGCAGAATCAGCTCGTAATCAGAAAAAGTCTGGGCGAGGATACTGTCAATGCGTGAGTTCAGATAGCGTGAATAATTGTAGTTCGGCACTATCACCGACACTAGAGGAGCAGGTTCATTCATAATTCTTTACATTCTTTCAGATAAGCGGTAGTATGATGTGACCTGCGTTTGTGCACAGGAGGAAGTTTCATGTATTCACCGTAGTATTTGCTTAAGAATTCATCCCATCGCGAGAATGCCTTGAAACGTGAGCCTTCGAATTCAAGAAGTGTATATTCTTCGAAGAGCCCTCTGTCGAACACTCCACCCAATCCATTGTAAACAGTTGATACTGAACCGGCAAAGTTACTGGTTTCAAAATCATATCTGCGCATCAGTTCATTGCACTTCTTCACCCAATGTTTTGGCCCGAAGATGTGCGCCTGAAGTTTGGCACGCAACGGCTGATGGAAATTGAACAGGTCCAGTTTCGTACTGCATATGTTCAGCCGATGCGCCCAAGACGAGAGTTGCCGTTCCATCTTGCGCTGCTCCCTGGTGTCATCCGGTCGTCCGTCAATAGGAAAAACATCGAGATTCACACCGAATTTATAGACGACTGACTTGCCCTGAATGCATACGGTATGTGTATCGTGCACTTTTGCGAAGAAATGCTGGAAACGTTCTTCCTCATTGACAGTGTTATAGAGGCATCTGTACCTGGCGCCAGGCTCCCTTCCATACTCGCGGATAAACCGCTCGAAATCCGGACGCGGCATCTGTATGTCAATGTCGTCGTCCCACGGGATGAAACCATGGTGACGCACTGCGCCTATCAGGGTTCCGTAGGCCAATGAATATCTCAGGCCATTCTGTCTGCAGAATTCATCTACGTCTTTCAGAATATTCAGAAGGCAGTCATGAATTTCTTTATCAGTGAGTTGTCTCATCGTACACGTAATATGTGGTCATAACTCCGGAGACGTATGAAGCTGTTTCCGGTGCAAAGGCAAGGTTTTATATACAAATTTACTAAATTTGTGCTAACTGCATAGGTTTCTGCAGGTGTTTTTAACGTTTTTCGATAATCTTCTATATGAAAATCGCATATTGTATCCATTCGCTGCATCTGTTCGGCGGTATTGAAAGGGTTCTTTCCATCAAGGCCAATTATCTGGCCGACGTATATGGCTACGACATTCACATAATCACGGCAGACCAGAAAGAGCGGCCTGTGCATTTCCATCTGAGCGACAGGATTACGCTGCACGATGTGGGTACGAGCGAGAAGTTCATGCTGCACACCTACGGAAGGAAACTGAACAGGATACTGTGTGAAATCCGCCCGGACATCTGTGTCTCCGTAGGCGGACGCGACATCTTCTGCCTGCCGGACTGCACTGACGGCAGCATAAAAATCGCCGAATTCCATTTCTCGCACGACAAATACGACGTCAAATACGGTGGTTCGTGGCTTGGAGACCTGTACGCGAAGTTCAGGATGGGACAAATCGAAAAGGTGGCACGGAAACTGGACAAGTTCGTCGTCCTTACCAAGGCGGACAAGGCTGACTGGTCCAAGATTCTGGACAATGTCATAAGCATCTATAACCCATTGACCTTCAAGTCTGAAAAGACGGCTGCACTTGAGAACAGAAGATGCATAGCAGTAGGACGCCTGGAGTCACAGAAGAACTTCAGGGACGCCGTGACTGCATGGAAAAAGGTCGCGGAGCGTTATCCGGACTGGACATTGGACATCTTCGGGAACGGCAGCCTGAAGAAAAGACTGGAGAAACAGATCAGGGACAACGGCCTGGAAGGCAAGGTCAGACTTATGGGCAGCAGCAGTGACATCCGTTCCGAGATGCTGGCAAGTTCCTGTCTTGTAATGAGTTCCGCTTACGAAGGTTTTCCCATGGTGCTTTTAGAGGCGATTGAGACAGGTCTTCCTATGGTGAGCTACGACTGTCCTAAGGGACCTGCGGAGATTATTGTCAATGATGAGAACGGCTATCTTGTGAAGCCAGGTGATACGGACGGCCTCGCAGAAGGTATATGCAAAGTCATAGGCGACAGCGACAGGAGAGCCGGATTCGGAAAGAAGGCCAAGGAGAAGGCGGGAGAATTCGGCATTGACATCATCATGGAGCAATGGAAGGCTCTTTTTGAGACAATTTTGGAAGAAAAAACCGAAAAGTAGAACAAAATCAAAAAAAAAGCGTACTTTTGTAAATCGTATGTACTAAAAACCGGAACTGACAGATGAATAAACTTCAGGGTCGGCTTCGCGCTTGTTGCGTAAGACGATTTTGGTAAAAGATGGTTTAATGAAAAAGTTATCAGTCATTGTTCCTTGCTACAAGGCGGAACGATACATCGAAAGATGCTTGAATGGGCTGTTGGCTCAGAGTTACAAAAATTTGGAAATAATAGTCGTTGTGGACGGAATTGTTGACAGGACCGCTGAGATAGCGGAGAAATATCCTGTCAAAACGGTTATTTTCGAGAAAAATCAGGGCCTTTCTGCGGCGAGAAATATCGGCATAAAGGAATCTACAGGTGAGTACATCCATTTTATGGATGTGGACGACACCATCACAGACGGCTTCTACGAGAATCTTATGGATGCCATTACCAGGAATGACGCGGACATAGCCTGTTCCGGTATCATAAATCAGAAAAAAGCTTACAAATGCCAGATTTTCAGCAGGGAGAAGGT
This sequence comes from Bacteroides sp. CAG:545, assembly GCA_000432515.1. GTDB lineage: Bacteria > Bacteroidota > Bacteroidia > Bacteroidales > UBA932 > Cryptobacteroides. The sequence continues at coordinate 5,504 of HF996035.1, read as the reverse complement.
ATATTCTTCTTCTGCTGACAAGATGAAAGTCACCTGGGTTGCCAAATGGGGCTATGTCTGGAGATATGTTTTCAGGAAGTCCATGCTCCTGAAGAACAAGCTCTGTTTCGAAGTGGGAAGGACTATCGAGGATCTTCCGTTCTCTTTCAAGGCTCTGTACTATGCGAAGAGTGTCGTAACTGTTCCTCAGACGGCATACACTTATTTTTCCAATGACAATTCCATCCTCAACACCCAGGACCCTGCCAAGAAAAGGCGTTGCCGTGTGGATCTTGCACATTCAAGGGAATTAATCCGGAATTTCGCAAATGAGCACAATCTTTCTGTTCCCGGTATCGGATACCATCCGGGAATCCTTGTATATCTGGCAAGGAAGTTCTACCTGACTACCGCTGCTGCTTTCGGCTACAAGTGTTTCTAGGTGGCGGATCAACCGATACTATGACTGGAAGTGAATATAAAGTGAGGTTATGGAGCTGCGACAAGGCAGCTCCGACTGTTTATATTCATTCTGTTGCAGGTGACGGACACAATGTGATGGACGCATGCAAGCGCATCGGATGCCCGGATTTCAATCTTGTTTCGATATACGATTTCGATTTCGACGGATGCATGACTCCGTGGAAGGCGCCGGGCGTAAGAAAAGGCCAGGGCGAGTTTGCCGGCAACGGCGCGGAGCATCTGAGAAGGCTTGTCAATGAGATAATGCCGGAAATAGAGTCCCGGCTCTCGGCTCCGTCGCTGTACAATGCGATAGCAGGCTATTCTCTGGCCGGCTTGTTCGCTCTCTGGTGCACTTGGAATACTGACTGTTTCTCAAGGGTTGCCTGCGGCTCTGCGTCTTTCTGGTATCCTGGTTTCGTGGAATATGCTGAGGGTCACGAGATGGTGAGGGTTCCCGGCTATGCTTATTTTTCTTTGGGTGACAATGAGAGCAATACGAGGCATCCGGTCATGAATCAGGTCGGCTCGTGCACGGAAAAGGTGCTGCAGCTGATGTCGCGGCTCGGTATTCCCCACGATTTCAAGGTCAATCCCGGCAATCATTTCTCGGATCCGGACGGTCGTCTGGCCAAAGCCATCAAGTCTCTCCTGCTTGCGAATCCTGATAATCAGTAGATTTTTTCGATAATACTGGTGTAAAAAGGTGACGCTCACTGGCATTGGACGCCGGCAGCATTGGGACGCCGGCTGACACCGGGCCTTCGGAGCGGTACGCCCTTTCAGGGCTATCCTTCCCACCGCGAAGCGGCGGGCCCCTTCCGCTCACGAGCCGCGGACGGCTACGCCTCTCCGAAGGCCCCGTGCCGTCCGGCTTTCCGTGCATCAGATTGTTTGCAGCCGGATGTTCATGATAACGGACATCCGGAAAAAATTATTATATTAGCGAAAATCTCTAATAATCAACAATATGAATAGAATTTTATCCTATCTTATCCTGTCAGTATCCATATTCTGGGCATTGCCGTCCTGCGTTGAGGCAGGAGATGACGACGGCATAATCGAAGACGAATACAGAGAGCTGGAGATAATCGACCGCGCTCTGCTTCCGCAGATCCTGAGTCAGGAATGGCTGCTGAAAGGCGCCGGGTTCACCAAGCCTGTCATCTATGAAAACAACTTCTACTTCGAAGACAAAGCCGAAGTGCCATTGAAATCCATCAAGGGCGACAATGACAACGGCTTGACTTTCACATTCACGAAAAACATACCGGCGACATTTGCCACATTGCAGTATGAAGAGCCCGGCGGCTACACGGAAGAAAAGTTCAACAAATCGTCATACGAATTCAGCTGCGACTGGCATACGATCACCGGATTGACCTTCAAGGCCCAGTATCCGAAAGTCACTGAAATACTTTACTTTCCGAACAACAGCATGGGCCTGCAGCAGACCTATATAAAGTATTACGGCAAGGATGAGAACCATGTCACCAAACTGCTGACAGAATCCTACTGCAGCCACGTCCCCGGAACCCAGATTATCGACGGCGGTGTCCTCTACATGATCTTCGAGCTCAAGTAACTGCAAGTATCAGTTGTCCACGACAGGACATATATCAGTAATTAAAACCAAATGTCCAAAGAGGAATAATATTCTTATACGCATTCTCTATATCATCTTTTACAATGAATGCGTCATCGATGTTTTTTATCTGTTTTTGATTCTTCGACTTTCCCCCAACTTCAAAGGTATGTCCTTTGACAAGAAAGTCGGAGACAGGTGAGGCTGTCACCTTATGGTTTACACACATCGAACAATAGAAGAAGGTTTCTCTGACATTTCCAATTTCAGGGACGTCATCTGCAAGAGCATAGATAAAGCACGGATTACCCAAATAAATTTTATCTACTTTCTGCACAAGATCCATTCCGTCAGGAGCAAAATTAAGTTGTCTTATCAAAGTTGACTTTTCCATATAGACCATATAATCAGCTACTGTACCCCTATCCGAAGATATAGCCCTACCGATTTCCGTGAAATTCGGCTTAAATGGAACACTCCTGGAAATGACATACAAAAGTTGTTTCAACTTATGGGCAGTAGAAACATTCATCTTTGCATATGCTGGGATATCGACTTCCATTGTTTGGGTGATTACATTCTCAAGTCTCTGGAAATAATCATCAAGTTTGAAAAACGGAAAATATCCTTTATGCAAATAATCTTTAAAGTGGGCCAATGGATATTTTACTTCTTTTGGCAGTTGCACTTTACCTTCAAGGATTTCTTCAAGAGTAAATGCCGGAATATTCAAACTTAAAGAGAAATTTAAATATTCACGAAATGACAACCCTTCAAGCTTATATCTGATAGCTCTTCTGCTCAAATCGGCGTCCGTACCTCTGATGAGTTCAAGTATTGATGATCCCGTTATTACAACTCTAAGTTCCGGCAGGAAATCATACATCATTTTGACTTCTTTTGACCAATCTTGATATTTGTGCACTTCATCAATGTACAGAACCTTACCTCCATCTTGTGCAAACTTGGTGGCGACATCGTATAAGGTATTACCTGCAAAATATGTATTATCTGCGGAAATATACAGAGACTCATTCTTTGCATCTGTCATAATGATATGTTGGAGAACCATTGTTGTCTTCCCTACGCCCCTAGCGCCCATAATTACAATCAATTGGGAATCCCAGTTGATTCTTTCATATAAATAGCGTACAAAATCAGTTGAAACCGTCTGCAACTTCTTCAAGTAGAGATCATATAACTTTTCCATATATCAAAGTTTTATGCAAATATACAAAACTGCGGAATAAATGTGTACACAAATGAAATTGATTGAATGCTTCGATATTCCAACTGCGGAATCGGTTTCCCTATATTTTACAAAAATCGCGGGTTGCAACCCGCGATTTTTGTAAAATATAGGGAAACCGATTCCGCAGTTGGAATATCGAAGCATTCAATCAATTTCATTTGTGTACACATTTGCCTTCACCTTTCTGGTATTTTAAAATCATTCAAAATAAATGCGGTAGGACATCCAAAGCCTATCATATTCCATATGATTTATTTCTTTAGATTGTCCACCAGAATATCCACGGTAGTACATGGATTGTGCGAAGCATAATCAGTTCCGGAATAAGCCAATCTAAGATTTTGGGCCCTCAATACTGCATTTTCTTGGCTTCCGTATTTCCGGAGGATGTCATACATCACATCTCCTCCCTTCTTATATGTGAACTCCGGTACATGCCGCCTTATCTCTCTTTCAAGGATGTCAATGTACTGTCGACGACTCACCGACGTTCTCAGGTCAATGAAATGCAAGCAGAACCAAAGCTCGAAGGATTCATTAGACCAGGCACATTGAAAACCGGCTTTCTCGGCAAGCAGTATCGCTTCATTGAAATCCTCATTGTCATCCTTGTCGAATACCAGCCATTTATAGTCGAAGGTGCCCAAATCTCGAATTCTAAGCGCTTCCTCAAGCAACTTTTTTGTGCTAGGGTCAGCGCCGACAACTTGCACCCGTGAGCGTCTGCTCGTAAAGTGTCGAAAATATTCAGGTTCAGTCTTAGTTCCCTCGCTTACTATCAGAAAGCTATAAAAAAGTTCTCGTGTCCCCTCATTACGACGTGACTTTGTTCCTGCGTGTCTTAAAGATAGTTCTTCACGCTGTTTCTTTGTCAGATGTTTTGCCATAGCACAGTTCTCCTACAAATATGGAATCGCTCCATACCGCCCATTGATATAGTCCTTTTCATAACTGCGGTCGTTGCGGACCTTTACGCCGGAAGCATCCTTGAATTCGACAAGCGAGTATAGGTCTGTGGATGCCGTCTCATCCTTTTCGGTAAACCATATCTGATCACGACGAAGGAACTTGTTGTCTAGAAGATTGGTGTCATGAGTCGTGAATATCAGTTGCGAACCCATCGGATTGGTTTCTTTGCTATTGAAAAGGGATATTAGCATTCTGGTAATCATGGGGTGCATACTGCTGCCGAACTCATCGATAACAAGCACGCGGCGGCTGGACAGGGCCTTCACGAAAATCGGTGCCATGTCGAAAAGTTTGTTCGTCCCATTGGACTCGGTGTCGGAAAGGGACATTGATATCTCACCAGTCACTTTCCCGCTTGCTTCATATACTTTATGAGTCGTCACTGCCCTGATGGAAGGGTTGTCCACCCTTCTGATAGTCTCAAATCCGAGTTTAAACCTTGAAAGGAAAGAGTTCAGTTCGTCGTCTGAAATCGAGATCGCCTTTTCGGAGAGAGTTTCCGATTTATCTCCATCGAAAACGGCAAAACCTTTAAGTTCGCGCATAATGAGGCCGGCAATTCTGTCATTGAACGCGTCAGCCACAGAAAGGAATAGAGCATTGTCTCTGGTCCTTTCCACCATATCTTCCGCAGATTTGTAGTGAGATGTAACTCCAATGCCGTCTTCCGAACGGACAAACAGACATTTTTCACGACCCTTATTGCCGGTTTTAAAGTACAGATACTCTTCGCATATCCTATCCTTCTTTGCTGAAAAACCATAGCGATACCAATCATCATCTATAAGAAGTTCTATCTCGAAGCAGGAAGGCTTTGTGCGGCTATCCTCGTCAAACATAAAAGGCGCCATCGGCAGTTCTTCAGACGAATTGTAACTCGCAGAATCATATACAGTCATGAGAAATGTACGTATAGCCTCTATCAAATTGCTTTTCCCGCTTGAATTGGCTCCGTACAGCACCGCAGAAGGAAGGACGGACAGTCCAACCGTCGAGAACAGAGACTCCTCATATTCTTTAATTGTCGCAGCTGTTAAATCCAATGTCTTTTTCGCCTTGAAAGACCGGAAATTAGATAATGTAAAACTCAGTAGCATATCAGTAGTTTTCTGCAAAGTAAGTGAAAAAATCACATAAACTCAAGTTTTATGAGAAATTTTCTCACAAAATATAAACTTTGACGTAAAATCAATTAAACAATTCCTTTGAGAGTCTATTTATATTTAGCAGACCACAGCATAGTCATAAAGACGTTAA
>HF996034.1 GCA_000432515.1 Bacteroides sp. CAG:545 | reverse complement strand
TTGATGACCCGGTAGTTTGACACTTTAAAATCCGAAAAAAGTTAAAAATATTTGATAGAGTTCGTTCAGAACTCTTTTTTTTGTCAAATTTAATTCTTATATTTGTATTTAGATAGTGTTAGATATTACGATATTTTGATGCAAATATGACTCTCCAATTGAAGAAAAGCGGCAGTTACACCTACTTGTACGCAATCAAATCGTTCAGAAAAGAGGACGGAAGGTGCACCACGAAGGTCGTCGAGAAGTTCGGGACCGTCGAGGAGCTTCGCGAGAAGCTGGGAGGCGAGGATCCTATTGAGTGGGCGCGCGCCAGGGTCGCGGAAATGACGGACGCAGAAAAAGAAGAGAACCAGAATGTCGTCGTGGAATATAACCCGAAGGCGTACATACAGAAGGGTGAACAGCGCAGCTACAACGGCGGCTACCTGTTCCTGCAGAAGATATACTATGAGCTGGGGCTGGACTACATCTGCAAGAAGATAGCGAAGAAGCACAAGCTGCTCAAGTATGACCTGAACGGCATCCTTTCCATGCTTGTGTATACCAGGATACTGTATCCGGGATCAAAGCGGTCCTCTCTTGAGGATGCCGGAAAGTTCTTCGAGCAGCCCGAGTGCACTCTGGAGCAGGTGTACAGGGCGCTGTCGCTGCTTGCCGAAGAGTTCAATGAAATCCAGGCGGACGTGTATAAACGCAGTCTGAAACTTGGGAAGCGCAACACGCAGGTGGTGTACTATGACCTGACGAACTACTTCTTCGAGTGCGAGGAGGAAGGCGGCCTGGTGCAGTTCGGACACTGCAAGGAGGGCCGTCCGCTGCCAATTGTGCAGATGGGACTGTTCATGGACCATGACGGCTTTCCGCTGGCGATGTGCATCGAGCCGGGAAACAAGGCGGAGACCGGCACGCTCAAGCCTATGGAGCAGATACTCAAGGACAAGTTCGGCCTGTCGAAGCTGGTGGTGTGCACCGACGGCGGGCTGTCTTCATACGAGAACCGCAAGAACGACAGCGTCGGTGACAGGTCATTCGTTACCGTGCAGTCCCTCAAGAAGCTCAAGGGATATCTTCAGGAATGGGCGCTGGATTGCAAGGGGTGGCGCACGGCCGGCTCTGACAGGGAATACGACATCAGCACTCTGGACTCCAAGGAGCATTGCGAGACTCTTTTCTATAAGGAACGTTGGGACCCTACCCAGATGTCCACCGGAGAGACGCTGGAGCAGCGCATCATCGTCACGTTCTCATTCAAGTACAAGGCGTACCTCTCTTATGTGCGCGAACGGCAGGTGAGCCGTGCGGTCGCCCTGCTGCAGAAAGGGCAGGGGGTGACGTCCAAGCGCTTCATCAAGGCAGAGCACTGCACTGCGGACGGCGAACTCGCACAGATAGAAAGCTATTCCCTCAATCAGGAGATGATAGACCAGGAGGCCCGCTTCGACGGCTTCTATGCCCTGTGCACTGACCTTTGGGATCCTGCGCCGGACATCATCAGACTGAACGGCGGCCGGTGGATCATAGAAAACGGCTTCCGCATCATGAAGACGGACTTTGACGCAAGGCCGGTCTACGTCAGGAGGGACGACCGCATCAAGGCCCACTTCCTCACCTGCTTCCTTGCCCTGCTCATATACAAGTATCTGGAGAAGAAGGTCAACCGGGGAGGCAGGCACTTCACGACGGAGGAGATAGTGGGCACGTTGCGTTCAATGGACTTCCTCAGCATCGCCGGTGAAGGATATGTCCCGGCATATACCAGAACGGACCTCACAAACCACCTGCACGGCAGCGCAGGGTTCAGAACCGACACGCAGATAGTCACAAGACAGAAGATGAGGAGCATCATCGCCCAGACCAAGAAACGCGAGAAAGATGATGACGGAAGCGACAAGCACTAGGGACGGATGGCCGAGGGACTTCGGACGGCGTAGCCGCCCGTGGCTTCGTGAACGGGAGGGGCCCGCGCTTAAGGCGTGGGAGGGATAGCACCGACAGGTGCGTACCGGCCCGAAGTCCCTCGGCCGCAGACCACGAAAGGGCTTGTCTACTACAAAGTCAGAAAAAATCCAAAGGCCCCAAATCGCCAACTCAGCGGTCTGGAGCCTTGAATTATCCTTGTTTCTACAAAATCAAAGTGTCAAAGACAGGATATTAGATACTTTTAATATCATCAACACAAATATAACACATTGTGTTGATAATAA
>HF996033.1:398-612 GCA_000432515.1 Bacteroides sp. CAG:545 | reverse complement strand
GGCGAGTTCTTCCTGTGTCAATCCATACTCCTTGCGGAGGGATTTGAGTTTTGCAGACAATAGTGTCTTCATAATATAATTACATCCTATCGGATGCAAATATAGTAAACTTTTATGAAATTATATCATATCGAATGTAAAATTTTCCTCTGTTTGAAAATTACATCGTTTCGGATATAGAAATATGACATTATATGATGAAGGTCCTTTTACG
>HF996033.1:0-357 GCA_000432515.1 Bacteroides sp. CAG:545 | reverse complement strand
CGGAACAGACCGGCTAGAAAACGCCGGAAATGTAGCTTAACTCACTATCAAAACTTGAATGACAAGCCTGCCGACACGTAGCCCGCGTCATGGCCGCCCTCCACCCAGAGTCCGGCCTTGTTGCAGAAGTACCAGCGGAGTCCGGCAGTGGCCAATATGCCCATCTTCGTGTCCATCTTGTTGAATGTGGAACTGGCCTCCTCTCCGCTTTCGTGGTCAGTGGTGTGTTCTCCGATCAGTCCTGCATCGACCATCGCCCTCGCGTAGAGTTCGAGACGACTGCATAGTGTTATGTGGTAACTGAGACCTGCCGCAATGTCAACTCTGTTGCAGTACGTGTCCTGTTGTTTGTCGCCA
>HF996032.1 GCA_000432515.1 Bacteroides sp. CAG:545 | reverse complement strand
AGGAAGGTAGAGAGGAAGGTAGAGAGGAAGGTAGAGAGGATGCGAAACAACAAATCGCGATCAACCTGCTTCAGTTGGGAACGCCATGTGAGATCGCGGCGAAGGCGACCGGCTTGTCCGTGGAGGAGGTTACTAAGCTTAAGGAAAGGCTCTGAGTACGCCAGCCTTGATAGCATTGACAAACAAAATTACGTAAAGGCCATGACAACAGCACGTGACACCCACAATCAGAGATGAAGTGTGCATGGAAATAGACGAAGCGAGGGGGCTGCAGAATTTGCAGTCCCCTCGCGGTGTCATAAGTTTATAAGTAAGAAGTATTATTCAGGAATGACTTTCCAGGTGTCTGTTCCTGTTTCAAAATAAGTCAAGAACCCAAGAAAGCCACAAAAAATTACAGAGCTACGCCACCATTGACAGTTGCACCTTCAGCGTTAGCGATCTTATAGTCAGCTATGCCCTCAGCAAGAGTATTGCCCTCAAAATTAACAACATACTTACTTCCCGGATATACACCAGAACCAAGCTCAACGGTATATTTACAGTTAGAGACATTGCAATTCTTGATTGTCGCTACATAACCTTCATTTCCGACATACTTGATAGCATATCTTTTGGCAGTAGCCAGTCTGCAATTCTGGACATCAAGATTAACATGTCCGTAAATCTGCATTGCACGAGCCTCCGCGTGATTATTCTTGCCCTCGAATGAGCAGCCGTCGAAAGTCAATGTCGCACCACATTCTTTAGTAGTCCACCAAGTCATCACACCGGTCTCTTTGCCAGTATTTCCATCAACGATGAACTTGCAATTCTTGAAAGCGAGTTTGCCGCCCCAGACTCCTACACATGGATAAATATTTTGACTAGTTCCGGTGTACCACCCTGTTGCCTGGAGAGAGTTGTCAAATGTGATATTCTCGAAGACACAGTCAGTCTTGGTGTTGTTGCTCTGAACATTGACTCCGGCAAGAACCACCTCAGCACCATTGGCAGGTTTGAAAGTGATAACCTTTCCTTTAGTAATATCAATAACATTGTCATATGTTCCAACATTGAGAATGATTTCAGACTTCACGCCTTCTGCAACTGCAGCGATGGCTTCATCAAGTTCAGCCGCAGTAGTAACAATTGACTGATTCTCAGGCATAACCACGTAAGAATCACCCTTCTTGACTGACTTGTAACCGTCAGCCACATAAGTAGTTTCATCATCAGTATTAGGATTAGCAGGATCAAATCCAGGGAATGTACCGCCATAGATTTCAACCTTGCCGGTTGAGCCATTCTGCTTATTTATAGTCCAATATCTTCCCACATATTTTGCAGCAGTACTGAAAGTTCCACCATTTATGATTACATCACCACCAGTTGTATAAATAGTTGAGTTACCGGAACCATTAGCATCAGCACCGACAGTATAAGTACCACCATTGATAGTCAGTTTACCGCCCGGCCTAGACCAAACTGCAACATTATCACCGCCTTCGCCGCCATCTACGGTTCCTTCGCCATTGATGACAAGACTACCATAAACATCCAAAGCAACACTATTTGAATTATTCTTGATAGTCTTTCCGTTAAGGTCGAGAGTTACTTCCTTGCCTGGCATCACTGCAACAGCCTCGTCGAGAACAAGGTCAGCTGCCAATGTTGCCTCACCGCCAGTGGCGAAGAGCGCTTTCAACGACTCCACATTCTTGATATTGACAAGGTCAATGTCATTGTCCGGCTCATTGAAAATAGGGACGATCTCAACATTGAAGATCACCTGTGAGGTGAGGAGATTGCCGAGGATGTTGGTGCGGTAGTTGTTCTGGACCGGAGTCTGAGGCGATGAAGCTGTGATAGCGTCACCTGCTTCAGTAATAAACTCAGCGGTAACATTGGAAATGTGTTTTTCGCCTTGCTTACCTACAGGGATGATGTAATTCATTGTCATCCAAGTATATTTGGTTCCATCTTTGATAACAAGCGGCTCAACAGGAATCTCAGCTTTGGCAAATGTGACTTTATCAGTAGCAAGGCCTTCGACTTTACCTTCTGCATTGAAAGTATCAAACACATTGGCAACGTCGGTAGCTGTGAAAACACTCTGTTTAGGAACAAAGCCTGCGGCAACAGCTGCATCATAGTCGGCAGTACCGAAGTTCACCTGTGCGAAAGGACGGTAAAGTTTGATAGTTTCTGTCAATGCCCCATTGACTTTCAGCTCTTTGCGGGTGGCATAGAAGGCGTCGCGGTTCTCGTCGTTGGCTTCAGCTCCTTCGTAAGAAATCTTGATGTTCTTCAAGTCGGTGACGTCGTAAGGCGCACCTTCGGCTGCCTGTGCCCAGAACACGAAATTGTACGTCTTGCCCTTTACGAGGCTGAATTTCACCTGAGTTTTCAGGTCAGTGAATGTGGCAGTCTTGTCGAGGTCGAGCTTGGTTTTCTCTGCGTCGTTCTCGTAAACTGACACATAGAGGTTCTTGGCCGTCTGACCATCACCAAGAGCCTTGGTCGCCATTTCGCCCGGCAATGCAGCCGTGAACGTCACGTCAACCATCTGTCCGTCAGGAACTTCCGTTACCTGTTCCTTGTTACAGCCGACTGCGAGAAATGTCAATGCAGCAGCTGCCAAATACTTAAATGTTTTCATATCAGTTATCATTATATATCGTTCTCAACAGATTTCAGTGAAAATTACTGAACTTTAGACCCATCAATTGTTACAGAAAGGTGCTCTGCATTCATACTGTTCTTGTTTGCCCAAAGTTTGGAACCGGTGTTCTTACCTTCAGCAAAACCATTGACCGTGCAGTTAGCAATTGTAAGAGAGTACGTTGCATTATAATCATTGCCGATTTCAATGGCCGCTTTGCCTGCAGAACCATTATTCCTGTCATTCAATATGCAATTCTTCACTACAAGATTTGTCGGCTTTGCGGCAGTGGCCTGTCCATAAAGAAGAATGGCTTTACCATTAGTATTGAATGTGCACTTGTCAAACGTAACATCAGTGCCGCCCCATGTCCAAATAGAATACTGATCCGCCATCGTGTTCTCAAAGACGCAGTCTTTAAAAGAAGCTTTACCAAATAGTGTAAACTTACCGGTTATGGTACAATTCTCGAAAACCAGTTCATCACACACGACGCCATCAAAATTTCCTTCGCCTGCCTTAATCTTAAGGTTTTTGAAAGTAAAAGATGAACCGCGCTGATAGCTGAGCATTCCGCCTTCTGCATTCTTTGAACCAGAAATAACATCCACAGTCTGAGAGCCGTTGCCCACTATTGTAATATTTCTAGCCTTAACTCCCTCATGAGCCAATCCAGTTTTCAATACTATAGTTGAATTAGGAGCAGCCTGTATCTCAATAGGAGTACCTACAGAGCCATTGCTAATTACATCTTCAAAACCTTCCTGATTCGCAACAGGGGTAACGCCCGCTTTGGTCACGAAGTAAGAATCACCAATCTGAGTGGATTTGTAACCGTCAGCAAGGAAGTTGGTATGAGCACCCTCAGCGGCACAGTCAGCAGGATTGAATTTCACGAATTCGCCACCCGATACCAGAATCTTGGCTTTGCCATTTTTGCGCATATCATCGTAGCAATTCAGGACATAGCCGTAAGGATCAGGATTTGAAGACAACTGCTGAATGCTGTATTTACCACCCTTAATCTCCGCCGTACCTTCATAAACATATACAGCATGAACATTACCGACATATGTTCCGTCTTCAATGACAACTGTTCCACCATCCTGAACATCGACAGCAAAGCAGTCGTTTTCCTTAGCCTGAAGTGTTCCGGCGCCTTTAATCGTAAGACTACCACCTCTCACAGAAAGAAGAGACCAACTATCTATAGATTCATTCCACAGATCAGCAGTATTGCTGACGGTCTTTCCGTTAAGGTCGAGAACAACTTCCTTTCCAGCCTTTACTACCATGGATTCGTCGAGAACGAGGTCAGCGGCCAGTTTCGCCTCACCGCCTGTCGCGAAGAGCGCACGGAGAGAAGCCTCATTCTTGATATTAACAAGGTCAATGTCATTGTCCGGCTCATTGAAGATAGGGACGATCTCGACATTGAAGATCACCTGTGAGGTGAGGAGATTGCCGAGGATGTTGGTGCGGTAGTTGTTCTGGACCGGAGCATTCGGCGCAGACACAGACACAGCTTCGCCATTGTTAGCCTTGAAAGTTGCTGCAACGTCAATGTTGTGGGACTCTCCATGTTTGCCGACCGGAATGAGGTAGTTCATCGCAAGTCTGGTGTAAGTCTTGCCATCCACTGTCTTGAGGACATCGGCCGGAATCTCGGTTTCTGTCAATGCAACTTCGACTTTATCCTTTCCTTCTTCAGCGAAGGTGTCGAATGTCTTTGCCGCCTCAGATGCCGTGAATGAGCTGACTGCAGGGTTGAAGCCTGCCTTCTTTGCGTCAGCATAGTCTGCGGTCGCGAAGTTCACCTGCGCGAAAGGACGGTAAAGTTTGATGGTTTCCGTCAATGCCCCATTGACTTTCAATTCTTTACGTGTAGCATAGAATGCGTCACGTTTCTCGTCATTGGCATCAGTGGTGTAGTTCTTAACCTTGATGTTCTTCAGGTCAGTGACATCATAAGGAGCGCCATCGGCCTGTGCCCAGAACACGAAATTGTAGGTCTTGCCCTTTACAAGGCTGAACTTCACCTGTGTTTTCAGGTCAGTGAATGTGGCAGTCTTGTCGAGGTCGAGCTTGGTTTTCTCTGCGTCGTTCTCGTAAACTGACACATAGAGGTTCTTGGCCGTCTGACCGTCGCCAATCGTCTTGGTCGCCATTTCGCCCGGCAATGCAGCCGTAAACGTCACGTCAACCATCTGTCCATCAGGAACTTCTGTTACCTGTTCCTTGTTACAGCCAACTGCGAGCAATGTCAATGCAGCCGCTGCCAAGTATTTTAATGTTTTCATATTGGTTATCGTTTGTTAATTTTTGAGCTATTCTGCTGTTTGGACCTGATTTCCATCCACCGTGATATTGAATTTTTTAGTAGTTGGTTTCGGTGTTGTCGTAACATTGTTAATCCCTTCCCACCACAAACCACCATTGATTGAAGAATCAAATCCAGTGACCGTCGTATTCTTAATAGTAAGAGTCCCGGAAATACCCAATTCAGTATGCATCTGAATAGCGGTTTTTCCTGATATCTTTTGATCAGCTGTCATGTTACATCCATCAACGGTAACATCGAATTTTTTTACAGTTCCCTCATTATAAATCAAGATAGCCTTGCCCAAGGTATTTTTAAACTTGCAGTCCTGAATAATAGTCTTTGATGAGCCATAGATTCTCAAACAATACTGGTCACCCGACTGAATAAATGTACAATTCTTGTATGTCTCAGGAGTACCATAAGCTACAACCTGCCCCTCAAATGTACATCCGTCAAAGACAAGTTTTTCACTGTGCTGAAAGCCCTTATAATCCGCATTTCCAACTTTGAAAGACATATTCTTGAATGAAACCGCATTATATCCAGGTACCGTTTTATCTTCCATATCAATTATGACAGCAGAGCCACTTTCTGGGCCTAAAATAGTCACGCCGCTGCCGATAGTTGACGGTAAGGTATATGTTCCTTCTGCCAGTTTGACCGTTGCATTTGCTTCAGTAACAGCAGATGCAAAGGCCTCCTGCGTAGTAACAGCAGGGATCTCCTCGACTTGCCAAGTCTCTGGAGATTCGCTTATTTTCACAGACTTGTAGCCTTCAGCCACATAATTAGTATGAGGGCCATCAGATTCATTGTCAGCAGGGTTGAAACCGATGAATGTACCACCATAAACTGTAATACATTTTTCGGTCAACTGGTCATCCTGATTAAGGACAAAACTATGGCCATTGTTTCCTTTCGCATTTGTGAAAGTACCGCCATAGATCTCGACCTTACCTGCTTTACCTATATTTTCCACATAAATCGTAGCATTACACTTTTTGTCAACGTCAGTCCCGACGCTATAGTTACCACCGTTGATTATAAGATGGCCACCTTCCAAAACGCTGATGCAAGTATTGGATGGTTGCTTTTCTACATCTGGTTTTCTTTCAGTATTTCCTTCGCAAAATACGTCTCCATCTCCATTGATTGTAAGTTTACCTTTCACCACCAACGCTGACTTGGCATCAGCTGTCTTACCATTATCCTCATTAGCAAATCTATGTCCATTGAGATTAAAAATACTTTCAACACCAACCGGAATATTAATTCCTGCCCAATTGTCTTTCAACACTTTGTAATCTTCAGAAAGAGTAACGGTTGTACCCTTCGCTAAACCAGCACTTACAGCGTCATATGCAATGTCACCGCTCTGGAAGTCCGGATTAATAATCACGTTCCATTCCGCATTAGCAAGAAGAAGATTACCGACAATATTAGTTCTAAAATTCTGCATCACAGAGACATTCGGAACTTTAACATTAGTGGTTTTTCCCGTTTCAAATTTAAATACCGCAGACGCATCCACAAGAATTGGGTCATTCTTGGGCGCAAATACATAGGTCGTTGCAAGATAATCATAGTTGACAGAATTTACAGAAAGTGGTTCCGCCATAACATCATTATCAGACAATACGATATCCTGATCGCTGAAATTTCCACAAGCAGAGTGAGTAGCAGCCAATAAAGGATAAAATGTTGTCGGAACATTCTTAAGTGTTATCGAAGCCTGAGAAACCTTTGCATCTTGCCGATCAGATTTTTCAGAACCAAAATTAATTTGCGCCAATGCTCTCTTCAGTTTTACATCAGTTGAAAATTCTCTACCTTTCGTTGGGCCTGCCACTGCATAAAATGCATCCAAGGATTCATCATTCGTCTTCACATTTTTATAATCAAGTGTTATTGTACGCAAATCAATGTTACTCAGTTCTTCCGTATTAACATTATAATAACCTGTACCTTTTTTCTGCGCCCAAAAAATAAACTGATAAAATTGTCCTTTCACAAGGCTGGCCGTTATACTTGCTTTTTTGTCAACTACTGGCACCACCTTCGTCAATGCTGGAACAGGGATATATTCCGTCACGTGTTTATTTGTTTCTGGATCCGTGTACTTATGTTGCAATAATGCCTGGAACACCAACTCATCCACAGATGCAGCATCCGAAATGCCTTTAGTTGCTACTGATACTCCTGGGACCTCCACATTAAATGACACTTCAGTGGTTTCCCCATCAATAGGGCCTACCTGCTCTTTCGCGCAGGCACCTGCCAGCACAGCCATTGCTGCGATAGCGAAAGTTTTGAATAAATTCTTGTTCATAGTTTTATTGATTATTTAATTTATATGTTTCGTTTAAGATTTTGTCTATCACTTGATTATAATATTGAACTCACCTTCGAAGTCAGGGTCGATGGCGACGCCGCCGCCGGTATCCTGCATGAGGAAGCTGCCCTTGACGGTGGTCAGCATGCTTCGCTTGATAGGGACCTCGATCGGATTGGTCATTGACAGGCGGGTGCCTTCTTCGTCGAACAGGCCTACCGCTACCATGACGCTGGACTCCTTGCCGTTCACGAGGACGTAATCGAAGCCGAGCCGGGCATTGTGATCATCTATCAATGTTATGTCCGAACGGAACTGGACGCCGAGACTCGAGTCGTTCGGCTTGTCGTCCCACATATTGAACTTGGACGGCATGTAGCCTGTGTAGTAGAAGACGACATTGTACTTCTTCAGATCGACGATCGGCGACTTGCTGTCCCCGTCGCCCTTGGTGTCGTCAGGAGCCTTGGTATCATCATCGGCATCCTCCGCACTCTTGGTGAGTTCGCCGGACACCTTGTCCTCGTTCTCCTTCTTCTTGTTCATCTCTGTGATGACCTTGGTTATGAACTCCTGGAGGTCAGTCGTTATGAATTCGAACTTGGCGAGCGGACGTTCCATATTTATGGTGCCGCTGACCGGAGGGAGCATCGAGCCGTAACGCGTGATTGTCAGTTCATTGTGCCCGACGAAAGCATCGCGGAAGTCATTGTTTCCCTCGTGTTCGCCCCTCATGGTAATCTCGCGGAAACTCCTCGTGTCGTAGAAATAATCCGCTGCAGTCCCCTTCTCGACGAAATCGGTCCAGACGTAGAACATATAAGTACCTTCGTCAATGTTGATGGTGACTTCATGGTTCAGGTCGGAGACATCCTCCTTGGTGAAAGTGAAGCGTTTGTACGGAACCGCGTCATAACCGCCGTTGCTCAGTTTTCTGTAAGCCTCTATGACATAGCGGATTTCGTAGTCCTTGCCGTCCTTGGAGACTCTGGTTCCCTGATTCAGGTCCATGACAAGGAACTGAGGCAATGCAGTATTGAAATCAAGCTTGAGAGTGGCATTGGCAGGAAGCTCTTCCGGCCATTCGTGGACCGCGCAGGATGCTGCTGTAAGCACCACCGCCAGAATTGCGGCCAATATTTTAACAGTCCTGTCTTTCATCGTTCCGCCCTCCTTTTCTTAAGATCGAAACTGTATGAAAATGATACTGCCGCGTGGTCGATTCCTACGAATGTAGTGTGACCGTTGGTGGCTTTAGGACCATTTTTCTCGTTGTAGAATTTGTCGTAATAGACATCATAGACTCCGGCGCCGATAGAGAATTCGACATTCCATCTCGGATGGCGCTTGGACAGAGGCATCCTGTATCCTGCTGCAAGGCCGCCGCCCCACAGAGGTCTGTCTCCGTCATATGTCTGGATACGCCAGTCACCTTTGGTGGCGTAGTTGAAGTATGCTGTTCCGAAGTGCGCTCCCACAAAGAGGCCGTCAGGCTTGCTGAACCACCAGCGCAGTTCAGGCTGTACGGCAAATGTCCTGAATTTCAGTTCGCGGCTGAAGTAGTCCACCGCAGAGTAGTAGATAGGGAGCTGAAAAGAAAGATGAGGCGTAATGTCGATTTCGACTGCGACATTGGATATGAACATCGCCCATCCGATGGCATTGGTCTTAATGTATAGTTTTCGTGTCCACTCCTGCAGAGGTATCGTCTCGGGCAGCCGCAGCATCGGCACGGTCAGGCTGTCGTCCAAAGGCGGGAATTCATTTGCCGGCTGCACATCGGAGTCCGCGATTTCAGGCAGATCCAGCTTGGGATTCTCGACGCCGACCTCCACGATTACCGTGAACGCCCTGAGCTCCGGGAACAGATGCTCGTTCATATACTTCCAAGGTCTTCCGCCCGCAAGTCGCTGCAGTTCAGCCTTCAGCACTTTGTCATTGTCCACATTGGCGATAAGGTCCAACACCTCATTCTTTTCTTTCATGTCGGACTCTGACACGAGCCGAGCAAGTCCCGCCCAGTCTTCGCTTACGGTCTGTACATGAATGATGGACTCCGGAAAGTCGATGTAGCGTTTGAGATAAGCGGTGAGTGTAGAACTTCTTTTGGCAGCCAACTTTTCGTTTATGGCCAATGTTCCTTCAGGAGAAGCTCCTGCGTGGTAGTTTACAGTGAGGATGTCGAAGGCGGAAGACTGTGACTTGAAGTCGTTTACACGGTCAATGAATGCCTTGGCTCTTTCTTGATTATGTTTGTAGGAAGGGTCGAACGAGGAATAACCCTGGCGGAAGTAAATCCTCAGAGTGTCTGACATCTGCTGCGCACTAACATTGACACAGACCAAAGCCAAAACAATGGTTATTAGTCGTTTCATAATAATGGTAATAGTGTTCCCCGAATATGAGGTTATAATGGTCAGACTCGGAAACTCAGTTTTTATTATCGGTGCGAATATATCAAAAAATAAAATACATTGTAACGATTTAATCGAAAATTTGTTCCAAAATACCAAAAATTCGACCTTTTGACATTATAATCGACTAAAATCGATCAGTAATGAACACAAATGAACCAAATTCAGAGTAAAGTGAGACCAGACATTGACCGTCTATCTGGCGAGGAAGAGATTCCGCGCCGGAAGGGCGGAAGAATAACGGGAGCGCAGGTCGCGGAAGAGGGCGGCAGTCTGACGGGTGAAGCCCGGACCTTTCCAAGTGCTTGTGTTGGTGACCATTATCCAGCACTCGCCGTCCGGATAATATTTTATCAATGCGCTTGTTCCGGACAGTGTCCCTGTCCTGGTCCACTCCCCTGTCGGCTTGGTGTCATTCCAGCCGAGAGAATAAGTCTGTTCATCGAACCACTGGGTCATATCGGCCACACTCTGCGCGGAGATGATGTCCGGAATTTCCGGCCTTCCGTCAATGGACGCCACGAAACGTGCGAGTTCAGGTACAGAAGTCACCCAGGCGCCTGCTCCGGAAAGCGCTCTGACATCACTGCCGCCATAACAGCGCTCCACCATATTGCCGCTGTTGTTGTATTCCTCCACCAGACAGGTGTCCGCTCCATTGTAGTAACGGACTTCATTCGGGAGCTTGTCCTCATAATAGTTGCCGCCGATATGCATATCGTAGCAGCCCGCCATGTAAAGCACGCTGTCCCTCATAAATGTCTCATAGTCAATGCCTGAGACTTTCTCGACAATCATACTGAGAAGGAGATAGCCGAAGTTGGAATAATACTGGGAAGTGCCCGGCGCGAAACGGAGACGACGCTTCAGCTGCGTTTTCATCAATGTCTCATGGTCCGGCGGGGTATCCAGATGGTTCTGCATCATAATAGTCCTCGTGGAGAACATCGGGTCGCCTCCGTAAGACGTGAAACCGCCCTTATGACGCAGCAGGTCCTCAACGGTGATTTTGTAGTAGTTCTTGTCCTTTATAATAGAGGTATATAAAGAGTCATTCAGAATGCCGCTCGGACCGAAGACGGTATCGGCCAATGTGAGTTTGCCTCTTTCCTGCAGCATCATTATTCCGGTAGCGGTCAGCAGTTTGGAAACGGAAGCCACCCGCATGATATTGGTCGGGGCCATCCGCACTCCTGCTTCTTCATCTGCCCAGCCGTAGCCTTTAGCATACAGGAGCGAATCGCCACGCATAATCGCGAGTGAAGCGCCACGCAGACACCATTGACGCATATAGGAAGCGATACGCGAATCCAGACCGGAGAGAGAGGATGTGTCCGACAATTCATTTGACAGTGTCTCATTCAGACAGACAGGCTCAGGCGCCGGCATATCACTCGCCTTCCCCGTGGAAGACAATGATACACAAAGTCCTACGGTCAATGTCACCAACGCCAATCCTGCTGCTATTCTGAGTTTTCTTCCCGTCATTATTCAGTTTCTCCTTGTACGCCTCCCGGCAAATCATCTATAAGTTTCGCCCTATGGCAAAAGTCAATAATCATATCGGCAGTTCCGTCAATCCCGAGAACCGACGAATCTACGCAGAGGTCATAATTGGAAGCGACGCCCCAGTTGCCGAAAGTGAAGTAATTGTAATAGGTCTCCCTGGTCCTGTCCTTCTTCTGCATCAGTGACTCCGCCTGCTCGGGGGTAATGCCCATACGCTCTGCAACTCGCTTGATGCGGACTTCGTCAGAAGCGGATATGAAGACGTCAAGACATGGACGGTCACGGAGGATGTAATCTGCGCAACGGCCGATGAAAATGGCAGAGCCCTTGTCCGCGATGGAGCGTATGACATTGCTCTGGATGACGAACAACTGGTTGTCACTCACGTAGTTGTCTGCCGAACCGAAGCGTCCGACATCCACGATGAAACTGGACAATGCGAGGAGATTTCTCTTCTCGTCACTCTTGGCAAACAGTTCTTTGCTGAAGCCGCTCTGCTCCGCTGCCTTGGAAATGAGTTCCTGGTCATAGACAGGGATACCGAGTTTCTTGCCCAAAGCCAAGGCTACCAGTTTTCCGCCACTTCCGAACTGGCGTCCGACATTGATTATCAATTTCTTGTCTTCCATAATCAAGCCTCCTTGAATTTCATTTTACTTCCTAAAATATCCGGGTCGTCACCGTCATTGAGTTTACGGAATTTGCGGAAAAGCGCTGCCAGCAATATGGCAGCCATTATGATGGACAACGTGTCTGCAATCGGAAAACTCATCCAAACTCCTTTATGCCCGAAGAACACCGGCAGGAAATAAATCAGCGGCACGAGGAAAAGGAGCTGTCGGCACAATGACAGGAAAATGGACTTGTGCACCATGCCCAGACTCTGGAAGAAATTGGTGGTCGCCATCTGGAATCCCACGAGAGGAAAGGCAAGGTTTATCATCCTCAATCCCTTGTCGGCCAATGCTTTGAGTTCCGGATCACTGGTAAACAGTGATATCGCGATATCCGGGCAGAGTTCCGAAACCAGAAAGCCGAAGCATGTCACTGACGTGGTACAGATCACGGTAAGTTTGAACACCCGTCTCACTCTGCTGTATTTTCTCGCGCCGAAATTATAGCCTGCGATAGGCTGCATTCCCTGGTTGAAACCCATATTGACCATAATGAACAGGAACGAGATACGGTTCACGATTCCGTACGCGCCGATGGCAAGGTCGCCTCCGTATTTGAGCAGCTGCTGATTAATGAAGAGGGTGACGATGCAGGCCGCCGAGTTCATCAGGAACGGGCCCATGCCTATGGTCAATGAATCTTTGGCGATTCTCAGATCCAACTTGTAGTCTCTCAGACGCTTAGGGATGTGGAGATAGTTGCGCTCATCGAGGAAGTACTTGAATGTGTACAACATTGCCAAGAGCTGGCAGAGCACGGTAGCCAAGGCGGCGCCCTTTATGCCCATATCCAGGACGAATATGAATATCGGGTCCAGGATCGTGTTGGATACGACCGTGAAAATGGTAAGCCCCATCGCCAACTTCGGATTGCCCGAAGCGCGTATCATATTGTTCAATCCGAAATACAGATGTGTGATCACATTGCCTATGAGGATGATCACCATATAGTCCCGTGCGAAAGGCAATGTGTTTTCGCTAGCGCCGAAGAACCCGAGAATAGGGTCCAGAAATGCCAGGGATACCAATGTGAATGACAGACCGATCAGCACATTGAGCACAATTTCATTGACCAGAACCTTGCGGGAAGCCTCGTAGTTGCGCTGGCCGAGCAACATTGACAATATCGTCGATGCGCCGACGCCCACGAGCGTTCCGAGTGCCGTGGAAAGGTTCATGAACGGGAATGTGACAGCAAGGCCTGAGATGGCATACGAGCCGACGTCCTTTATATGGCCGATGTAGATGCTGTCGACCATATTATACAGAGAAGATGCAGTCATGGCTATAATAGCCGGGACTGCATACTGCATAAGCAAATCGCGTATTCTCTTATCTCCAAGTTCTGTAGGAACAGTTCCTGAAACAGCCATTCAATTCCTCCTGCTACTCTTTCGGTTTATCTACAATTTCGATTTCAAATACGAGCGGCGCATATGCCGGGATGGTGTTTCCGCTTCCGCTGTAGTCATAGCCGTATGCGGAGAAGAACATGCCCACGCCTTTTTCGTGCTTGCGCATCTGCCACAGGGTCTTGGAGAATCCGTTGATGACGGAGGAGCCGTCCGATGAGCTGCTTGAATACAACTTTATATCCGTGAAGTTCTCTCCCCAGGAGATTTTCACCGGAGCATATGTACTCGATGAGCTGTAGATATTATAGAACTTGGCGGTGTCCTTGATGGTCGTGTCGAACACCTGCCTGTTCAGCAATCTTCCTGTATAGTTTATGTAAATGCTTGTGTCAGAAGGGAATGAAACAGTGTCATCCGGAGCTTTCGTCTGCTTGTAGTAGAAGCCCCAGGACAATGAATCGACTCCGCCCAGATACTTCGCGCCGTAGATCTGCATGCTATCGATCTGGGATTTCAATATGTTCTCAGTGATGCCTGCGAGAGTGAGTTCATATACCGCAGTGGAATTGTCGTTCGAATGCTTGAGATAGTCGGCCGGAGTCTTGTATCTTGTCGTGGTCATGAGCCAGGACGGGATGAGCGCACGTCTTGTGCCTCCTACCCTCATTCCTTTCAGCATGTCCTCCACGCCGACCGGAAGGCTGTTGCTGTATGTAGGCCAGGACGATGTTCCATAATAATGCGACTTCTCGTATTTGCCGAGTTGCTGTGCGAGTTTCTTGCTGTTGGTGGTAGTGATGTTGCCGTCCATGTCCCTTACGGTGCAATGTACCATCACGAATTTCTGAGAGTTGAAGACTTCTCCGTCACCGGCTTTGTCGTCCAATATATATATTCCAAGTTCCGTCTTTTTCGCTTCGGGATGTTTCTGGCTGACCCAGGCATCCACATAGCGTTCTTCATCTTCGAAAGGCAGAGTCTTCTCCGATTTTGCACAACCGGTGAAAACGAAAGCCGCGGCGAATGCGCTTGCCGCAATGAGTTCTACAATTCTTATATTATTCATTTTCAATATATTATCTATTTAATCATTCGTTATCGACTCTACCCAGATGCGATAGACCAAGGCGGAGTTTGCAGGAATCGTGCCTAACTCGCGTTTGCCGAAACCATATTTTCCTGAAAAAAGTATATAGCATTCCTGGCCGGCCTTTACGCCCTCCAAGCCATATTTCAGTCCTTTCACGAAGCCGGACTCGCTGAGTTTCACTGTCTTGGGCTCGAAGACCGAGTCGTCGGAGAGTGTCCAGCCGGAGCCTTTGGCCACTTCTTCACTGTTGGTGGCGAACATGTCGGAAGCATTGACGGAAGTGCCGGAAAGCACATATCCCGCATAATGGAACGAGACTGTCCCATTGACGGAGAGGCTGTCGCCATCGCCGGGAACCACCACAAGCCTGGTTACACCTTTATTATATACTACATACGCGGTGTCCACTGACTTCAATGTGGAGTTCACAAAAGACTCTATGTTCTGTTCCTGTCTGGAATACCGCAGTTTCACTTCCTCCTTGGAGCAAGCGAAGACCATGACGAGTGCAATGAGCGCGACCAATAATTTATCTGCTTTCATAATCTCCTGATTTAAAGTACTCTGACGTCACCTTCAGCAGGTATTTCTCAGCCTGTGACGGTGATGATATGTCAGCGGGATTCCCGTCATTGGCCTTAAAGAAAAGCCGTCCGCCGGAAGCGTTCTCATGGCCGCCGCCGTGGAAATATGCCTTCGAGCATCCGACTGCCGAGAAGCCTTTCTTGGACCTTATGGAGACGCGGAAGAAGCCGGCATCATCCTGCTTGAGGAAAATGCTCATCTTCACGGATGCGATGCGGAGTGGCTCGTTCACCAGGCCTTCCGTCTCACCTTCCGATATGTTAAATTCCGATGCAATCTCTTCTGTCAGAATCATATACGCCACGCCGTAATCGGTGAGTTTCATATTCTGGTACAGCATATAGCCCCACAGCCGCACGCGTTTTTCGGTTCCGCTCTGATACAGGTTCGAGAGTATCGCGTCCCTGTCCACGCCGACGCCCAGGAGGGCTGATGCCATGGTCAATGTAGAGGGATACACGGAGTTCGCGAAGTTGTTCGTGTCTGTGGTCATTCCTGTCATGAGTGATGTGGCCGAAACTGCCGGAACAAGGGATGCGTCCGCGTGGATGTCAGGCATTGACATGAGGACATTGAACAGAAGTTCACAGGCTGAAGAGACCGCCGTCTCGGAGAATACGACATCGAAGGATTCGGCTTCCGGGGCGAGATGATGGTCTATGAGGACCTTCCTGCACTTGGCTGCGCGAAGCATCGGTTCCAGGTCTCCCGTGCGTGTGAACGAGTTGCAGTCCAGACAGAAAATCAGGTCGGTTTCAGCTATGCGTTCACGTGCGGAATCACTATCAGAGGGCCACTGAAGCACGTTTTCCTCCGGTGTGCCGCTGAGCATGAAGGTCAATGTCTCAGGAAGCGGGTCGGAGTAGATGACCACGGCGTCTTTGTCTCTGGACAGGAGATAGTGCAGCATCGCCAATGTACTGCCTACCGCATCTCCGTCAGGACGGATATGAGCCACGATGGACACTTTCCCGGCGTCCCGGACCAATGTTTCGAGTCTTTCCACTGCCTTCGTGTCGATATTTACTGTATTTCCGTTCATCTGCCGCTTTCTTATACCTGATTGTTCCGGATGCAAATTTACAAATTATATTGCATTTCATAAATCAATTTCATAACTTTGTCGAGTATGAGAATTTGCGGGCGGCAGTGAAAATCGCCGCTGAAGTTCCAGCCACGTTTATATTGATATTATAAAACTCAAAACATAAAATGAAAGGAATAGTTAAAAAGATCGTCAGCGTACTGCTGCTCTTTGTTATTGCCGGACTCGTGTATGCATGCATCAAGAGTATTATGGAGCCTATCAATTTCAACAAGCAGAAGGCTTACCGTGAGACTGTCGGTATCCAGAGAATGAAGGATGTCCGCACTCTTCAGGAGGCATTCAAGTCTGTTTCAGGCCACTTTACCGCATCTGCTGACTCCCTCGTGGATTTCTACAAGAACGGCAAGATGGAAGTGATCATGCAGATCGGTTCAAATGACGACTCTCTTGCAGTTGCAACTACAGAGAAACTCAAGAAGTCACGTAGAGGCATCACCCCTGAACAGATGTATGAGCTCTACAAGAAAGGTGAGCACCTCGTATTCTCCATCTCAAGCAAAGTGGATGTGAAGGATACACTTTTCAACACAAGAAACGATTTCAACATTGATTCTCTCAAATACATTCCTTTCTCACAGGGCGACACCATCCAGATGGAGTCCGTCATCAAGGAAGTATCAGGT
Source organism: Bacteroides sp. CAG:545 (assembly GCA_000432515.1). Lineage (GTDB taxonomy): Bacteria > Bacteroidota > Bacteroidia > Bacteroidales > UBA932 > Cryptobacteroides. The sequence goes on along the minus strand of HF996032.1, from coordinate 12,316 downwards.
GTGAAGGTTCCTCTCTTCGAGGCGAGAATGCCATACAAGTCTCTTCTCAAAGGTCTTGACAACCAGCTCAGAATCAATCTCGATGCTGACCGCAAGGCTATGAACCGTTACGAGGGACTTCAGGTAGGTAGCGTTTCAGCACCTAACAACAACGCCGGCAACTGGGAGTAGTCCGTCGGGACTCACTCACTTCATATAAGAATATGAGCCAGACGAATAATATAGAAAGCAGAATATCCATTCAAGTAGCCTTGAGTGGATATTCTTTTAAGATACAGGACAATGAGGGTGAACACTCGTCGGGCTGGCTTACGCCTGACAGGATCTTCACGACTACCGAGTTCCAGAAGAGATATGACGCGGTGAAGATTTCGCTTCTGACACCGAAAGTGGCATTGATTCCGGAGCAGTTCTTCAATCCGATGGAGCTCAGGCAGATGCTTGGCGACGTGGTCAGACTGGGGGATAATGATGCCGTCGAGTTTGTCAGGATGCCGGAGAGGGCTTCGGTACTGGTATTCTCGAACAATGTGGGAGAAACATTGTCAAGGATGATTTCCCAGACGGTATTAACTACAGACGGGTATCAGGCAAGGATTCTGCCGGAGATGTACTACATTCTGGAGGCGCTGGACAAGTGCAGTGACTACAACAAGATCGTGGCATCTTACGCTGACGGATATCTGCACCTGGCTGTGGCACAGGGAAAGTCCCTGCAAATCGCAAATACCTTCAGGGCTGTGGATTTCACGACGGCCGAGTACTTCATTTTCAACACATTGAAAAAACTACAGTTGAATCCTGAGATATCGACTATCTGCTTCAGGACTCCGGTTTCTGACGAGGAGGAAATGTCATTGTACCGATATTTCAAATCAGTGGAACAGATATGAGAATTATAGGTGGTGCGCTGAAGGGCAGGAACATCGTCACTCCTCCTGATTTCAAGGCAAGGCCGACGACTGATTTCGCCAAGGAGGCGCTTTTCAATATTCTCGACAATGAGTTCGAGTTCGAGGGGCTGAGTGTGCTTGACCTGTTCAGCGGCACGGGTTCGATTTCCTATGAGTTCGCGTCACGTGGTGCTGGCCATGTGTGGTCAGTGGAGATGAATATGCAGTATTCCTCTTTCGTCAAGGAGCAGGCCAGGAAGCTGGGCCTGAAGAATCTGACTGCCGTCCATCACAATGTGTTCGATTTCATTCCCATCTGCAGGGAGAAGTTCGATATCGTGTTCGCCGACCCGCCTTATGCGCTGGAAGGGCTGGAGACGATTCCTGACAAGGTGCTGGATGCCGGATTGGTATATCCTGAGAGGTATCTGATTCTGGAGCACGGGGACGAGCACTCGTTCAAGGAGCATCCCGCTTTCGTAAAGGAGAAGGTTTACGGCCGCGTCCACTTCAGCTTCTTCGAGCCGGTCAATAATCTGCCCAAGTAAATCGTCAGGAACAAGCCAGGCGGGCAGAGTGGGCGGAGCCGGTTAAATGACATTCTTAGGCGGATGCCTCCCGGGTAGAGCTGGACTTCGCCGGTCCTCCCCACTACCGTGGGTCCCCTCCCTTTTCGGGAGCCAATGCCGGCTCCGCCCACTCTGCCCGAGAGTCACTCCAACAATCATGTATATAACAGAGCAGCCCGGAAGGTTCCGGGCTGTTTTCTGTCTATATGTAGCTAAGCGCGTTAGAGAACGCTCATAACAGCTTCTGCGATAGAATTGAGCTTGGTATCCACGCTATCCGCACGGCTTGCAAGAATACAAGGAGCAGTCGTTCCTACGAGCATTCCTGCCTGACGCACGCCTGTAGAGAGTTTGGAATTCGTCTTCCAGAACACGTTTGCAGACTCGATGTTAGGGAATACGAGGCAGTCAGCGTCACCTGCTACAGGGCTGACAAGCTTCTTGATCTCAACAGATTCCTTGTCGATAGCCACGTCGAGTGCGAGAGGACCGTCAGCGATGCAGCCCTTGATCTGTCCGCGCTCTACCATCTTGGCCAATGCAGCAGCTTCCATACAAGCCGGCATTGAATCGAGAACCTGCTCTGAAGCTGCGACGAACGCAACCTTCGGCTTCGCGATGCCGAATGACTTGGCAACTTTCACGATATAGTTCGTGAGTTTCATCTTCTGACGCAGATCAGGAAGCGGAACCACTGCCATGTCGGTAAGGAATATGAGCTTGTGATAGTTCGGGCTGTCGATTACTCCTACGTGGCTGAGAAGGCCTTTAGGAGGAAGGAGACCGGTCTCCTTGTTAAGTATGGCGCGAAGGAACTTGTCAGTAGAGCAAAGTCCTTTCATAAGAACGTCACCTTCTCCGTCATGAACCATCTGGACTGCCTGTGCAACAGCCTTCAGTTCATCAGGATTGTCCACAATAGTGAATTTCGCTGCGTCGATACCTCTCTTGACGCAAACCTCATTGATAAGAGCGGCGTCACCTACGAGAACGGCTTTGATGAATCCGAGGTCCACAGCCTGTGAAGCTGCTTCAATGGTATGCTCGTCCACTGCCCAGGCAGCGACCATCGTTTTGCAGACACCTTTTTGCTTGAGTTCTGCAAATACATCTGAGAAACTTGTGATCATATTTTTCCTCTAATTAGTTTTCCTCTTCGCTTTGAACGATGTGCATTGTATCACGTGCAATGACAATCTCTTCGTCAGTGGTGATGAGAGCCACTTTCACCTTGGAATCAGGCAATGAAATGATGGTATCCTCTCCCCATGCGACATTTGCTTCATAGTCGAATTTAAGGCCGAGATATGAGAAGTTCTCACATACTCTGCGACGCAGACGGCTGTTGTGCTCACCGATACCTCCGGTGAAGATGATAAGGTCAACTCCGTTCATGACTGCAGCGAACTGACCGATATACTTGATAATGCCGTAAGTCAGCATCTTGAGTGCAAGCTTGGCTCTCTGGTCGCCTGAATTTGCAAGCGCGTCGAGGTCTCTGGCATCAGAAGAAGCTCCAGAAATTCCGAGGAAGCCTGATTTCTTGTTCATCACCTCGGTCATTTCATCCGGTGTGAGGTTTTCTTTCTTCATCAGGTACGGAACCACGTTAGGGTCAATGCTGCCGCATCTTGTTCCCATGATGACGCCGTCGAGCGGAGTGAAGCCCATGGAAGTGTCCACTGACTTGCCGTTCACGATGGCCGTGATGGAGCTGCCGTTGCCGATATGGCATGTGATGATCTTGGAATTATTGATGTCCAGACCGGCGAACTTGGCGCCTTTCTCAGCCACGAACTGGTGGCTTGTTCCGTGTGCACCGTATTTACGGACTCTGTACTTGGTGTAATCCTCATACGGAAGACCATACATATATGCGTATGCAGGAATGGACTGATGGAATGCGGTATCGAAGGTAACCACCTGAGGCACAGAAGGAAGCACGGCCTGAACGGCTCTGATTCCGAGGATGTGCGCAGGGTTGTGGAGCGGTGCGAAGTCGCAGCAGATCTCGATTTTCTTCATCACGTCTTCGTTTACGAGGGCGCTTGACGAGAAATATTCTCCACCATGCACGATTCTGTGTCCTACGGCCTCGATGTCGTCAAGTGATTTGAGGACACCGTGCTCACTGTCGGTAAGTGCCTCGAGCACGAGCTGCATTCCGACTTTGTGGTCAGGAACCGGGAGGTCTTTCACTACCTTCTCCTTACCTGTAGCCGTGTGCTGAAGACAACCCATCTCCAGTCCGATTTTTTCTACGATACCCTTCGCAAGGACATCATAGACGTCATCGTTTTTCATATCAAGGAGCTGATACTTAATCGATGAACTTCCGCAATTGATTACAAGAATTATCATAACTATAGTTTTTGTTTCTATTTTTTCGGATTTGACGCGGCAAAGTTAAAAAGAATTCACTACTTTAGCAAGGAAATGACCGCCAACGGTCGAGTAACTGAGCGCACACCTATGACAGAAACTGCGGACATAAAGCCACTTGCATTGGCATTTACCTTCGGGGCGGCATCCGGACTGCTCCTGAGCCGTATTTCCATGCACGCCGCATATATCTCCTCCGCCACTTCCCTACTGGTCGCATTGACATTGACAGTCATCACTTCAGCGGACCGCCGGCAGGCGTTTTCTGCGCCGCGACATCGACATTGACAAGTCTCGGGGCTGTCGCCGGAAAACCGCTTTTCGCGGGCCTTGCGGCTGATTTCAGGTCAATGATTTCGTCGATTCCGTTTCCGCACGAGGGGACCGCTCCTCTTGTCAATGCCCTGCTGACGGGTGACAGGTCTTCGCTGGACGACAGCGTCATGAACAGTTTCCGTGACAGCGGGGCGTCACACATCCTCGCTCTGTCGGGGCTGCATCTCGGAATCATCTACGGCATCCTGCTTAAGGTGACGTCCATTTTCGGAAAGCATCCCACGGTAAAGGCCGTCAGGAGCCTGATTATCATATCGTTATGCGGGATATACACTTTGGCTACCGGGGCCAGTCCTTCGCTTGTGAGGGCTTTCCTTTTCATCCTTGTCAATGAGACTGCACGTCTGACTCACCGCAGCAACAATCCGCTCCGTGTGTATTGTGTTGCACTTTTCATCCAGACGGCCATCAATCCTCAAGTGATCAGTTCGACCGGGTTCCAGCTTTCCTACCTGGCGATGGCAGGCATCTTCCTGCTGTATCCTGCATTGAAAAAATGGTATCCGCAGGAGGAGGCCGCTGGCGACATGCTTATCGAAAATGGCGCCGGCCTAACAGAAAGTGACGGGCTAACAGAAAGTGACGGGCTGGAGGGCATGATGATCGACAAGGGCTGCTGCCGCGCGAGGCGTTGCCGGACTTCGTGGATGAAAACAATAGTGTCGGCCGCACCGCGCAAGATTTGGGATGCGGCAGCGCTGACGATTTCGTGCCAGGTATTCACCGGCCCTCTCGCCTGGTGGAAATTCGGTACGTTTCCAAAGTACTTTCTGCTGACGAATCTGCTGTCGTTGCCATTGACAAGTGCCGTCATGTTATTGTCTGTCAGCACTTCAGTCCTGTTCGCCATAGGCATCTGCCCGGACTTTCTCATCTCCCTTACTGACAGCAGCGCGTCCCTGCTCCTTTTCATCATGAAGGTCATCTCCAGCATGTAGGGTGGGGCGGGAAGATTTTTCAAAAACGTCCGTGAGAACCCGCCTTTCACCGGACAAGTTGTCATTTTGAGTCACTCGTCCGTGAGAACCCGCCTTCTACCGGACAAGTTGCTGATTCGTCGCATTCGTCCGTGAAAACCCGCCTTTCACCGGACAAGTTGGCCATTTGAGTCACTCGTCCGTGAGAACCCGCCTTCCACCGGACAAGTTGTCATTTTGAGTCACTCGTCCGTGAGGACCCGCCTTCTACCGGACAAGTTGCGGATTACAGCGTGCGCAAAAAAAGGACGGCAACCGGAATCTCTCCGATTGCCATCCATAGTCTTTAAAGCTTTTATAAACAGTAAGCGATTATTTGCTTGCCTCTACAGAAACTTTTCTGAATTCTTTAAAATCCTTCATAAGAGCAAGAGCAGCTTTACGTGCGCGAGCACCAGCAGCCTTATTGCCTTTCTCTACCTGAGCGTCTGCATTAGCAACGAATTCCTCGTACTCAGCTTTGATTTTCTCAACAAGTTCTTTCATTGTTACTATAGTTATTTGTTAAACATTAAGTTGCTTGATTTTGGTAATCCTTTGCAATTTATGTAAAAATCCTGAAAATGCAAGCAATTATTTAACTTTTTACAACGATTAACCCCGTACGAAACTATTTTTTAGCAGTATTGAAGCAATTCATGGCCCTGTCGATGCCGATTGTCACAAACGCCTTGACGCCATCTATGACAGAGTCACATATTTCAGGCATTTTCTCTTTCTCCTCTGCGGACATCGGACCTATCACGAAATCCACCTGTCTGCCTTTCTGGAAATCATTGCCAATGCCGATCCTGATTCTCGGATACTCCTGCGTCTCGAGGAGTTCCTGAATGTTCTTGAGCCCGTTGTGGCCGCCGTCGCTCCCCTTCTTGCGCATTCTCAATGTGCCGAAAGGAAGATTCAGGTCATCGCAGATCACGATGACGTTCTCCAGCGGAAGTTTCAGTTTATTGACCCAATATCGAACGGCATTGCCGCTGAGGTTCATATATGTGGAGGGCTTGAGGAGGGTGATGTCCCGACCTTTGAATGACACTTCGGCCACGTCTCCATAGCGCTGGGTAGTGAAAGTGGCACCTGCGGCTGAAGCCCAGGCATCCAGCACCATAAATCCTACGTTGTGGCGCGTGTCCGCATACTCCGCGCCGATATTTCCAAGTCCTACTACAAGGTAATTCATACTCGTTCTCCGATTCTGTCCGCAGAAAGTTTCGCCTTACCTGCGGTTATTGTCATTTCTTCGCGCACCAGGAAAAGTCCCCGCCTACCAAGAAAACAGGACGGACCGGAAAGTCGATTCCGCCCCGTCCTGTAAAGTTTATAGCTGCACGATTATGCTTCAGCTGGAGCCTCAGCTGCCGGAGCTGCCGGAGCTTCAGCGTGATGTACGCCTTCCTCCATAGCCTCGTCAAGAGCTTCCTCATACTCGATGTGAGCTGCAACCTGACGTGAAGACTTGACTGTGCAGATGATAGTTCCCTTAGGAGAAACTACATTGACATTCTCATACTTGAGGTCACCTGCAACGATTCTCTTGCCGATCTGGAGTTTGTCGATGTTGATGACAAGCTCATCAGGAAGGTCCTTCATAAGAGCGCTGACTTTCAGTTCACGAACCAGCTTGTAGAACTTACCACCGGCACGTACACCGGCTGCATGACCGGTGATGGTGATAGGAACCATGATGGAAATAGGTTTCTCCTCATTGACAGCGAGGAAATCTGCGTGAAGGCAGTTGTCCTTTACCGGGTGGTACTGAAGCTCGTGGATAACTGCATTGTATTTCTGGCCGTTGCTGAGCTCGAGGTCAACGATGTAAGATGCAGGAGTGTCGGTAAGACCTTTGAGATCTTTTTCAGTAACTGTGAAGAGAATGTTCTCTACACCTGAACCATAGATGTTGCAAGGTACGAGACCCTGTTTGCGGTACTCTTTGATGACCGCCTTGTTGCCGACCTCACGGACCTGGCCTTTCAATACGAAATGTTTCATTTCTTTAATTTGTTTAAAATGTGTTACTCAGTCTTGGTCCGGATGCCCGGACTAGACCCCATTGCACCAAAAGCTACTGCTTTTTCGCGGACCTTTCTTCAAAGGCCCAAAATGCGGCGCAAATATAGTGAATTTTCCGCAAATAAAAAATTGGCGTGAAGTTTTTTAAAGAAAGCAATCATAAAAAAATTGCTATCTTTGGGAATGTGTAAAGTTTTGGACTATGGAGACGACGATTAGAAGATTCCCGATTGGGATACAGACTTTTGACAAAATCATTGAGGACAATTACCTGTATATCGACAAAACCGGATATATTGATGAAATTGCCAATAAATACCAGTACGTTTTCCTGAGCCGACCGCGCAGGTTCGGAAAGTCGTTGCTGTCTTCTACTTTCCATTGCTATTTCGAGGGCCGGAAGGAACTTTTCGAGGGATTGAAAGCGGGCGAGGTAAAGAAGGAATGGACCAAGCATCCGGTCTTTCATTTCGACATGTCCACTGCCAAGCATTTGGATGAGGAACAGTTGGTTCGCACTCTCGGATATAAACTGGAAGGGTATGAGGCTATTTATGGAAAGCTTCCGAATGTGGATGAAGTCGATGTAAACGCGCGACTGGAATTCCTGGTGAAAGCCGCTTTCGAGCAGACCGGGCAGCAAGCCGTAATCATCATTGACGAATATGACGCGCCACTATTGGACGTGATGAACGACAAAGGTAAGTTGCCGGCTATCAGGCAGATAATGAGAAATTTCTATAGTCCGATCAAGAGCCTCGACCCGTATCTGCGGTTCGTTTTCATTACTGGAATCAACAAGTTCGCACAACTCAGCATTTTCAGTGAGTTGAACAATCTGAAGAATATCTCGATGATGCCGCAGTATTCCGCCATTTGTGGAATTTCCCAGACGGAACTGGAGAACGACATGGAGCCGGAAGTGCAAGCACTTGCAGACGAGCAGGGTATCACATTCGCAGAAGCAATCGGCCACTTGAAAGCCAATTATGACGGATATCACTTCTGCGGCAAATCAGAAGACATTTATAATCCGTACAGCCTTCTCAACGCATTGTCCGACAAGAATTTCGGCAGTTACTGGTTCGACACCGGCACTCCGACATACCTTATCGAAAGACTACGGAAAAACCCTATCGACGAGACTACGCTGGACAATATCCCGCTCGTCCCGCAATCGGATTTCGACGTCTCGCCGGAGCTTTCAGACAATTCATTGCCAATGCTGTATCAGACTGGTTATCTGACCATCAAGTCTTACGACGAGAGGATGCAGCTCTACACGCTCGGATATCCGAACAAGGAAGTCAAGATCGGATTCACGAGAGGACTTTTGGGAGAGTACCCAAGCAAGACCGGCACTGCGTCGGGATTCGTGGCACATTTCTATGCCGCAATGGACTCCCAGGACATTGACCTGGCCATGGAGAAGCTACAGGCATATCTCGCCGGAATACCTAACGATTTGGAAAACAAGACCGAAAAACATTATCAGACAATCATTTACCTGATTTTCTCGCTGCTCGGTTTCTATATCCGCACGGAAGTAAAATCCGCCATCGGCAGGGCTGACGCGGTCTGCTACACGGACAATTGCATCTATGTCTTCGAGTTCAAGGTGGACGGCTCTGCTGAAGATGCGCTCAAGCAGATTGATGACAAGGGCTATATGCTTCCTTACAAATTAGAGGAAGGCAAGAACCTCGTCAAAGTCGGCGTGAACATTTCCTCGCAGACCCGCACCGTCGAGAAGTGGATAGCGAGGTAACGCTACAGCTCCAGCACGGCAGGCTTCAGGCCTTTAGCATTGACCTTCAATAGGATCGGGCCTTCGGCGTCGGCGTGGGAGCGGACTATTACGGTCAGCTTGCCGGCGAAGAGGTGCATGTGCGGGAGATGGAAAAGTTCGAGCGAGCACGGGTCACCGTTGGCGATGGCGCGGAACTCGCCGGCACCGGACACTGAGGCGAATACTTCGCGCGTATCGGTAGGTACGGTATTGCCATCCTTATCCACCACACTTACAGTCACATACGCCAGATCTTCCCCGTCTCGGGCAATGGAATTCCTGTCACATTCCAGACGGAGAGCATACGGCTTGCCGGCAGTACGGACAGACTCCGAAGCAGCGACATTGCCATTCACATCATAGGCCACGACGCGGAGCTCACCTTTCCGGTAAACCACGTCATTCCACATCAGACGATAACGTCCCTCAACCGCTTCATCCTGAAGACCTTCGCAAGGCGCGGACGACGACGCTTTGGAACGACGCCCCTGAGAAACGCCATTGACAAACAGCTCGGCCTCAGGCCATGAAGTATAGACGTAAACCGGCGTCACCTGCCCTTCTCGGCCAGGCCAGGTCCAATGCGGAACTATATGAAGTGTAGGGCTTTCCGTGTTCCAGATGCTGCGGTAAAGCCAATAGCGGTCCTTCGGAATGGAGGCCAGGTCAATGATTCCGAACAGGGAACTGTGGTTCGGCCATGCATCAGTATCGTAAGGGCTCGGCTCGCCCAGATAATCGAAACCGGTCCAGACGAACTGTCCCATTGTCCAAGGATAATCATCGGCAAGGGCGAAGTCCACATCCGGGATATTCGACCAGTTGCAGGCTTCCATATCGTAGCCCGATGACTGATGATCAGGGTGCATCACGCTGAACGCCTTCTCCACCGGGAAATGATATGTGCCCCTCGAACTGACGGTAGATGCCGTCTCGGAACCCAGCACGAGGCCCTGAGGCAACTGTTCATAACAATCCTTGTAACGGAAAGTGCGGTAATTGATCCCCGGGATGTCCAGCTGGGCCGCAAACCCGTTGGAAAGCACGCAATTGACCTGGTCCATTCCGCAAGTGACAGGCCTCGTCGGATCCTCCCTGTGGCAGATGGACTGAAGGAACGATGCGGTCTTGTATCCTTCGGCAGAGCATTGGGACGGAACCTCATTGCCTATGCTCCACATGATCACTGACGGGGAATTCCTGAAAGCGTGGAGCATGCTTATCATGTCACGCTCTGCCCACTCGTCGAAATAGCGGTGATACCCGTTCTCGCATTTCGCGTCATTCCACTCGTCGAAAGGCTCCACCATCATCATGAAACCCATCTCGTCACAAAGACGGACAAGTTCGGGCGCAGGCATATTGTGCGATGTGCGGACCGCATCACAGCCCATGTCCTTCAGCATTGTCAGCTGATGCCTCAACGCCGGCACGCTCACGGCCGCACCTAGAGGTCCCAGGTCATGATGGTTGCAGACGCCCTTGAACTTCCGGTGCTCGCCGTTCAGGTAAAAGCCCTTCTCCGGGATGACCTCGATCGAGCGGATGCCGAAGCGCGTCTCATATTCGTCCGTCACCACGCCTTCCACCAGGATACGGGTCAATGCCTTATAAAGGTAAGGGTGCTCCGGTGCCCACAGTTTCGGCTCTTTCACCAGGAATTTCTGCACATGGCTGTCGCTTTTATGGTACAATGCCACAGACCGCCTTGATGCCACTTTCTCGCCTTCCGGAGAATAAATATCCGTAATATATTCTATGTCAATGTTTTCCTTGTCTGACTGCAATGCAATTTCGAGTGAGACCGATGCCATATCATTATGCACGGAAGGGGTGGTGACGAATGTTCCCCAGACCGGAATATGGGCCTTGGCAGATGTGCAGACCAGGTGGACATTCCTGTAAAGGCCTGCACCCGGATACCATCTGGAAGAAAAAGGAAGATTCTCCAGCCTGACAGCCAGGACATTGGAGCCGGACTTGTTCAAATACGGGGTGACGTCGCAGTGGAACGGGCTGTAACCATAAGGCCAGAAGCAGACCTCATGACCATTGACATAAACCCGCGCCTCGCTCATCGCACCGTCGAACAGCAGTTCTGCTTTCAGTCCGTCCGGGACATTGAACTCTGTCCTGTACCAGCCCACGCCCACATATGGCAGACCGCCGGTGCGACCGGTCTTGAGCGATGCCTTCGTCTCCATATTCTGCACTATCTGCACGTGCTGAAGGTCATTTTCAATGCTGAAAGGCCCGGTTATGGCCCAGTCATGCGGCACGCTCACGCTTTCCCATCCGGAGTCGTCATAAACCGGCATGAAAGCCCCGTCAGCCTCTCCGCGATGGAACCGCCACCCGTCCTTTAGGCAGGTATCTGTCCTCGAAGCAGATGAAGCAGATGAAGGAGTTGGAGTGTTTGGCGAACTTGAAGACCGCAAAGGGCCAGAAGAGAGTTCACCGGCATTGCTCACCGGCATTGAAGCGACTGAAGCACAAAGAAGTGCTGCCAGACATGAAAAAATCTTATTCAACATGTTATATCTTCCGTTATTAACTGACGCTATTTCAAATATCTACAAAGATATAACACTCTCCGGTATTTCTCAACTTGGCGAGCTTAGTAATACTCAAAAAAAACGCTCGGCTGCGGCAAGGGACCGCTCTGCTCAGATGCTTCGCAATTCGCCGTGGGCCATGCCGCCGCCCGGGCTTTCCATTTTTTGGGTAAACTGTTTTCAGGACTAAACAACATGTAGCTAAACTTCAGGTGTGTACGGCAACAAGAAGCCCCTGTGAGGACCAGGCCCTCCCACTATCGTGGGCCCCTCCCTCTAGTGCCGAGGTCGGCAAGTCCCCACAGGGGCAACCCTGTTGCCAGCTACAATGGCTTCGGTTATCTACATTTAGTGCAGTCGGCCGTCTAACGGAATTTCTTAGGGAACCAAGGCATCCTCAGATGCCGGGCCGGAGTTGGCGAGCAGGGCAGCCGGGCGGCGATGGAAAGCCCGCAGGCCCTGATCGCCCCCTTGAAAAGGGGGATGGGGGGATTGAGATAGGCAAGTCCTCACGGGGGCAACCTTGCTGCCAACCACATGTAGCGCAACCTACAAATAACTGAATGTCAATCATTTAATTGAAATCAGAGTTGGAATTTTGGCAACTCTGAAAACACCTAAAACACTGATACATAGTTAATTACGCGCTGCGCACACCACTCAACATCGGTAAACTTTTTCAGGACTGGGCAAGCGAAAAAGCATAGTCCGAAGGATTGACAAGGCATCATCAGATGCCGGGCCGGAGATGGCGGGCAGTGAAAGCCAGTGGCGATGGAAAGCCCGTAGGCCCTGATCGCCC
>HF996031.1 GCA_000432515.1 Bacteroides sp. CAG:545 | reverse complement strand
AATTCACATACCGGGATGGAGTACTACGATGCAGACTTCTACATTCAGGAGACAGACGAACAAGAACCTGCACGATTTCTCAAGACGATATTCAGAGACCGTGAAGGAAGATGTTTTGAACTCATTGTCGCTACACCCACAATCGAAAAAGATGACCTGATAAAGACCATCCTCTGGTGGATACTCGCATTGTATCTCATTCTGTTGCTGACAGTTATCGTGACCACTCTCGTCGTGTTCCAGAAAAGCATGCGGCCGCTATACATGATTCTCGACTGGCTCAATGCCTACACACCCGGAAAGTCACACGGCAGATTGTCAATAAACTCGGACATCCGGGAATTCCGTCAGCTGGAGAAAGCCGCCACAGATGCGACTGACCGCTCCGACAGAGCCTTCGAAAAGCAGAAACAGTTCATAGGCAATGCTTCACACGAGCTTCAGACACCGCTTGCCGTGCTTGGAGGAAGGATCGACTGGATGCTGGACAATGACACATTGGGAGAAGAAAGCGTCGGCGAACTCGTGCAGATGAAACGCGAACTCGGACATATCGTGCGACTCAACAAGACACTTCTCCTGCTCACGAAAATCGACAACGGACAGTTCCCTGACGTGACTGACATAGACCTTTCAGCCATGGTGCTGTCCCAGAAAGAACTGTATGGGGAAATCTTCAGCAGCAAGCAGATAACCTGTTCAGCACAAATACCGGACTCCCCTGTCACGATAAAGATGAACGAGACGCTCGCCACGATTTTAGTGACCAACATCATCAAAAACGCATTTGTGCACAGCCCTGAGGACGGCAAGGTCACATTGACATTGACAGAAAACGAACTCGTGGTCGAGAACAGCGGGGACTCGCCTCTGGACAGCAGCCGGATTTTTGAGAGATTCTACCAGGGCTCGAAAAAAGAGGGCTCTACCGGACTGGGGCTGGCACTTGCCAAAACCATTGCAGACAGATGCGGAATGCTACTCACCTATTCTTATGTGGACGGAATGCACCGTTTCAGCGTAAAATTCTGAA
>HF996030.1:47547-49282 GCA_000432515.1 Bacteroides sp. CAG:545 | reverse complement strand
GGGCCGAACGGAGCGAAGCGGAGTGAGTTCCGCCGCTGCTGCATGCCCGTCGGCGTGTGCAAATCCGGCATTTTTGCCCCCGTCGTCCTTCAAATAGATCATCACGGGGGCGAATCATGGGTTTTTGCCCCCGTCGTTGGATTCACGTGTGCGGATTCGGCTCTTTTGCCCCCGCCGTGTGCACCTCCGGCCCGTTTGCGCCCGCAATCCATTCACACAGCACGTCATTTTCAGTAAATCTACATGCTTGCACAACAGAAAAACCCCAGAACTGCCATTACAGCGCTCTGGGGCCTTTATGTCTAAAGACAAATTGCAAAAACCGCGATTACCTGCTGGAGGATTCGCCGATTTCGAGGCGGGGTTCCAGATAGACGTCGTGACCTGGGGCGGAGTGGAGCATCATGTCAGTCAGCATGTTGAACGCCTGTTGGGCAGTTTCGAGCACATTCTGAGTGAGCTGCGTGATGGTCGGGGTGATGATGTGGTAAGTCTCACCTCCGTCGAAACCCATCAGTGCGAGCTTTTCAGGAATCGGAATACCCAGACGTTTCGCACTCTTGCAGACATAGAGCGCCAAGTAGCCACGCGGAACAAAAATGGCATCGGCCCCGCGGCTGACAGCTTCGGACAATGCCGCGTCCACTTCATTGTCATCCGCTTCATTTACAAAAGTCACGCGGCAGAACTGCTCCATCCCCATCTCACTCATAGCCTGCCTGTAACTGTCCTCCCTTATGTTCAATGTCGAGAGCTGGATATTGTTCGAAATCATCTCGATATGCCTGTAGCCATTGGCAAGCAGATGCTCCAGACCCATACGGATGGCCTTGTCATTGTCCAGCAGCACACGCCCGGCGTTTTCCAGCTCTGGCAGATTTCGGTTCATCAGCACGACCTTGATGCCCAATGAAATAGCTCTTCGGAGCTCGTCTTCGCATCCGTCGCAGGGGCTTATGAGAATTCCCTTTACGCCGTCAGCGTGAAAAGCATCCACCAGCCGGCCGATTTTGTCAATGCGGTCGTCAGAACTGCCGAACAGGACGGTGTAGCCGTTGTCATACGCGATGTTCTCGATATTTCTGGAAACATTCGAAAAATAATGGTTGGCAAGATCCGGCGTGATGACTCCGATGGTCTTCTGGAAACCGATTCTCAGAGACGATGCGGCCTTGTTCGGGGTATAGTTGAGACGCTTTACCACTTCCATAATGGCATTGGCCGTCTTTGCATTGACCCCGCTCCGTCCGTTCAGCGTCATCGAAACCAGGCCGACAGAAACGTTGGCCTCCCGCGCTATATCCTTGATTGTGATCTTTCCCATTGCTGCTTGTCTGTGTGGATTCACCCGATATGGAGTGAATCAGTATCGGGGCGTTGTCCTAAGTTGTAGTGTTTTCGCCCTATTACACAAATGTAATAAACATTTTCCACACGTCAAATGTGGTCTTGCCGAAAAAAAACACCCCCGCGAGTGTTGCGGAGGTGTATATGTCAGATCCGGATTCCTGCGGCCCAGTGACTACATCATCGGAGGAGGACCTCCTGGACCGCGACCGCCAGGGCCACCTGGACCCCTACGTCCTTTGGCGGCATTGTTCATGTTGCCGAATCTCCACGTGAGGGAGAGAATCACGTAGCGGCCGAGCGTGTTGTTCCAGGTCTCGGTGTGATAGTTCGCGGAATCGCTTACAGAGAGGTTCTTGGACTGGTTCAGCAGGTCGTAGGCCTTGAG
>HF996030.1:15219-47535 GCA_000432515.1 Bacteroides sp. CAG:545 | reverse complement strand
GTTCAGCAGGTCGTAGGCCTTGAGCGAAAGCGTGAATCTGTTCTTGAAAAGCAGTTTCGTGAGCTCTGCATTGAGAATGTACTCATCATCCTGCGCACTCGCATAGCCTCGATACCAGTTGTAGTTGAACTCGGATACCAGACCTACGCCGCCCGGAATCGTCCAGTTCATAGATGCTGCGAACTGGTTGTTCCTTGTGACATTCATCTTTATCGATGATATCGTGTACCAAGACTTGGCGATATTTGAGCGACCAGATGCAGTAAGTTCCACAAAATCATTTCGGTAAGTGAGCTTGAGCCTCTGCATAATACTCATTGTCTGAATTGTGTTCTTCAAGAAGAGGTCGCTCTCGTCCAAGTTCGGGAAATCCGTGTGGAATTTCTCATAATCGAAATCACCGCCGGTTCCGTAAGCGCTCATGTCAAGCGAAGTCTTTCCTACATAAGAAGACGATTCAGACCAGCTTCCTCTGGTTACAGAAGAAATGCTGAAATTGGATTTTCCGATAGGAGCATTGATAAAAGCCCTTGCGCTGGCGTTGCCGGAAGTCGGCCCGTTGACAGGGATTGAATACGCAACGCCGTTGGTATTGTACCAGCTCGCATATACAATCGGTGACTGCACGAAGCCACCAGCAATATGGCCATAGACAGAGAAGAATTTCTTCTTGTTCGAATATCCGATTCTGGTGCGTATGTCGTGAGAGAAATACGGTTTCAGGTAAGGGTTACCAAGCGAAACGTTCAGCGGATTGGTATTGTCCGGAACAGGCATGAGCTGTGTCGTAGTCGGCTGAGAAGAACGTCCGAAATAGAAACCGCGTATGTTCGTGTTGTCATTCACATCGTACCAGAGCATGGCGGATGGGGACCAGTTCACGACAGTATTGTCATAACTCTTGCCGTTAGTCTCATTGTGCGTAATCGTAGGAATTACAGAAGCTCCGACCTGGGCCCTGAATTTGTCCTTCTGGTACATGAAGTTGAAACCTGCACGGTGAGTCTGGTACTGGTTCAGCACATCATTGGAATACTGGGCGTTCCTGGTCTCGCTCACGATGATGTCCTTTCCGCTGCTGTCCTTTCCTGTTCCCGTGCTGAAGTACGGGTGGTTTGCGATACTGAATTCCGCACCCGTATCAGCAGAATCGTAAGTGTCCTTCGTGGACTTGTTCTGGCTCCATCTATACTGGTAATTCGCCTCAAGATAGAACCCGGCACCCAGCGGCTCCGTATAGACAAGCCTGCCGCTTATCGAAGACGACTTGGAATTCTGGTCGTAGCGCTGATTGACTATTTCATTGACATCATCAGAGCCGTCACCTGCGGTTCCGAAGGATTTTGTCAATGACTGGTTCAGACCCCGCAAGTCGTTGTTGCTGAAGTTATAGTCAATGTTGAAAGACAATGTCCTCCCCGGGATTCCCAATTTCTGTCTGAACAGGAAGAATCCGTTCGCAGTCCAGTTGTTGTTGTCGCCCGTATTGTTGTTGAAACCTTCATTCTTGTTCACTGCAGCCGCATCGGCACTACTTCTGCTGTCTGTGGAGAATTTCGAGAACTCGGTGAAGTCACCCTTTCCGAAGTTGAACTGAGGCTGGAAAAGGATAGACGTATTGTCCGAGAACTTGTGCTCCAGGCGCATACCGAAACGGTGCCCATAGGTGTTGTTCAGACTATAACCGTCATTGTTGTAAATGAGACTTGAACCATCATCCAGAAAAGTGGTTTTATTACTCTTCTCCTTGACGTCGGTCTTTGTCCCGTTGAAAAGGTAGTTGGCACCGAGGTCCATCTTGTCGCCGAAGAGGTCCCAGGAACCGTTTACGCCACCCATCCACGAGGTGGTGATACCATTGTTCTTGCCCCAGCCGCCCTGGCCACGGCCCATACCGCCGCTACGCATACCTCTCATCATTGATCCTGCAAGGTCATTGAATCCGCGGTTGTTCGTATTGTTGCCGTTCAGGATGATGCTGAGCTGGCTCTTGTCCGTGAATCTTCCTATGAATGCGGCACCTTGGTATCTCCAGTCGCCGTTTCCGTTAGCGGTGTTTTCTGGCCAGTCGTGTCCGCCTCCGGCCATCACATTGCCGAAAAGCCCGTTCATCATGCCTTTCTGCACAGTCAGGTCGATGACGGTCTCTTCCTGTCCGTCATCTATACCGGTAAACTGAGCCTGGTCGGATTTCTTCTGGACCACCTTGACCTTGTCCACGATCTTCGCCGGGATGTTCTTGGAAGCCAACTGCGGGTCATCCAGGAAAAATGTCTTGCCGTCGATTGTTATCTTGCTGATAGTCTGTCCGTTGGCTGTCACGGAACCGTCTGTGCCCACTTCCACTCCAGGAAGTTTCTTCAGCAGGTCCTCAAGCATGTCATTGTCCGTGGTCTTGAACGAAGTGGCGTTGTACTCTATGGTGTCCTTCTTTATCACGATAGGATTGCCGGTTGCAGATACGCTCGCCGCATCCAGCACCTGCTTGTCCGGATCGAGTTTCACAATACCCAAGTTTACAGCGTCCTTCACCGTGATATCCCTGGTAAATGTCTTATATCCAAGTAATTCGGCTTTGAATGTGTAAGCCCCGGCCGGCACCTTCTCAAGTGTCGCCTTGCCCTTGTCGTCCGTGAGAGCGTATTTGCTCGCAGAAGTTGCTCCCGGTTTGGTGAGAGATACCGTGGCATAACCCACAGGCTCACCGTTTCCTGAGTCCTGCAGCACAACTGTCACAGTCCGTGTCTGCGCAGACGCTCCAAAAGAAAGCACGAGCATTGAAACCAGCCCGCACACCATAGCAATGATTCTCTTCATTGTTCGTTCATTTTACAAAATAGATGGGCACCAATCAGACCCAAACGACAATTTAGACGCACCGGAGCCGCATAAGTTTAAGAGCCCGGCGAAAAAATATGGAATAAAATGCCGTTATTTTACCCTGTCGGGATTCTGGGCAATGAATTTTTCCCAGGAAGTGGAAGATTTTATTCCTGCCAACGGTGAAAGCAGCTGATAATGATGGCACATCGCGATAGCCAGCGCGTCAGTCGCATCGAGATGTTTTTCCTCAATGTCGATTCCGAGAGTCCTCTGAAGTATGTTGTTTACCTGCTCCTTGGAAGCGGCTCCGTTGCCCGTAACTGCCTCCTTGGCCTTTCTCGGAGCATATTCGGTAACTGGGATGTTCCTGGTGGATGCGGCCAGCATCGCCGCGCCCTGCGCCCTGCCGAGCTTCAGAATCACCTGCGCGTTCTTTCCGTAGAAAGGCGACTCCAGGGCCATCTCATCCGGAGAGTGCCTGTCGCAGACTTCACCTATTTCATTGAAAATGCGCACGAGCTTCCGGTAAGGGTCTTTTTCCTTTCTCAGGTCAATGACCCCCATCTCCACGTACTCGGCCTTGCTGCCTTCTGTACGAATGACCCCGAAGCCAAGAATGTTGGTTCCGGGGTCTATTCCTAATATCGTCTTCACTTGTCTTAGTCAATGTAGTCGAACCCGGTATATGGGCGGAGAACTTCAGGGATGACGATTCTGTCCTCTTGCTGGTTGTCCTCAAGCATTGCCGCAACGACACGTGGAAGAGCAAGTGAACTTCCGTTCAATGTGTGGCAGAGCTGCATCTTGCCGTTCTCGTCCTTGTATCTGAGGTGCAGACGGTTAGCCTGGTATGTCTCGAAGTTGGAAACTGAAGAAATCTCCAGCCATCTTCCCTGGGCTGCTGACCACAGCTCGAAGTCGTATGTGATGGCAGATGTGAAGCTCAGGTCCCCACCGCAAAGACGGAGAATCCTGTACTTGAGACCAAGTTTGTTCACGAGGCTCTCCACGTGTGCAATCATCTCATCCAGAGCTGCATAAGAGTCTTCCGGCTTCTCGATTCTGACGATTTCCACCTTATCGAACTGGTGAAGTCTGTTCAGGCCCCTCACGTCTTTTCCGTAAGAGCCTGCCTCACGACGGAAGCAAGGAGTGTAGGCTGTCAGCTTCTGCGGGAACTGGTCATTGTTCAGGATGACATCCCTGTAAATGTTGGTTACAGGCACTTCAGCTGTAGGAACCAGATAGAAGTCATCGAGACCTACGTAGTACATCTGGGCCTCCTTGTCAGGGAGCTGGCCTGTACCGAAACCTGAAGCCGCATTGACCATGATAGGAGGTTCGATCTCCTTGTAGCCTGCGGCAGTATTGTTGTCGAGGAAGAAGCTGATCAATGCCCTCTGGAGTTTCGCACCCTTGCCTTTATATACAGGGAAGCCCGCGCCGGTAAGTTTTACGCCGAGGTCGAAGTCGATGATGTCGAATTTCTTGGCGAGTTCCCAGTGCGGAAGCGCATTCTCCGGCAGCTTGATTTCAGGGCCGCCCATCTTGACCACCTGATTGTCCTCGGCTCCTTTTCCAGGGACTACCAGGTCGCATGGAATATTAGGGAGGAGAACAAGCTGTGACTCAAGTTCTTTCTCTGTAGCGTCAGCCTTTGCAAGAAGCTCTGTAGAACGTGCCTTGAGTTCGGCAACCTCTTTCTTGGCTTCTTCTGCCTCTGCCTTTTTGCCTTCTTTCATAAGTCCTCCGATGAGACCTGCCTTCTGCTTCTGCTGAGAAAGAAGACCGTCGCTCTCAGTCTGGAGAGCTCTTCTCTGTGTGTCAAGTTCGAGAACCTTATCGACGATTGCTTTTGCGTCGAAGTTTTTGACTGCAAGCTTCCTGACTACGAAATCCGGATCGTCACGAAGCATCTTAAGTGTCAACATGATATTTATGATTTAATTTTGTCTGCTATATGATTTCCAATGAAAAAAGGAGGACCGCACACCGAAACTCGAAGTGCAATCCTCCAATGTCTTTCAAGACCCTTCGAGTTTAGTTCTCAAAAGGGACAACCGACACGTATGACTTGTTCTCTTTCTTTCTTGTAATGAGAACTGTTCCGTCAACGAGGGCGTAAAGAGTGTGGTCTTTACCCATACCTACGTTCTTGTCCGGGTTGTGGACTGTGCCTCTCTGGCGAAGGATGATGTTACCGGCCTTTACTACCTCACCACCGAATTTCTTGAATCCGAGACGTTTGCTCTGTGACTCACGACCGTTCTTAGAACTACTTTGACCTTTTTTATGTGCCATAATTCAAATTCTCCTTTAATTTAGCGATCTGTAAAAAATTAAGCGATAGAGTCGATGCGGATCTTTGTAAGTTTCTGACGGTGACCGTTTGATTTCTGGTATCCTTTACGACGGATCTTCTTGAAAACGATAACCTTCTTTGCCTTTACGTCATCTGCGAGAACTGTTGCCTTTACAACTGCACCCTCTACGTAAGGAACTCCGACCTTTACAGCTCCTTCGTTATCGAGGAGAAGAACCTTGTCGAACTCTACCGTCTCATCCTTCTTCGATGCGAGGCGGTTTACGAAAATCTCTGCACCAGCTTCTACTTTGAACTGCTGGCCTGCAATTTCAACGATTGCGTACATTATATAAAAACTTATTAAGTTTCGGCTGCAAGCGTCCGTTTCTGCACGGAACTTATAAGGCTTGTCAGTCATCTGATTTTATTTTGGACTGCAAATTTAATGGATTTCTGCCATTCCGCAAAATTTTTTACTAATTTTGTTTTCCGGAAGTCGTTAGTGCAAAACCCGTTGGGCACTTTTTCGACGATTGCTTGGTAATCCTGCCAGGCAATCCTGCTTGTGCAACTCGAAAAATTTAAACGTATGGATACTCCATTCCAGTTTGCTGACTATGTGACCGGTAAGTATTTCATCGGGCGTCGTTCTGATTGCATTACATTGTCAAATCTCTTGACCCAGGGCGAAAGCATCGCCATCTGGAGTCCTCTGAAATCAGGCAAGATGTCCGCGGTCCAGCAGACTCTGCTCAATATGAGGACTTCCGGCAAGCAGTTTCTGATGTGCAGCTTGGACCTCACGAATATCCACGATGCCGAGCTGTTCATAAGACGGTTTGCAGGTGCCGTGATTTCATCCGTTTCCACAATCCCGCAGGACTATCAGGACAATGCCTCCAAGTATCTGTCAGGCACATCTCTGGAGTTTGACGCGCAGTCGTTTTCTGTTACGGGAAGAGTCTTTTCTGACAATGCCCCGGTCGGTGCGGCTGAGATTTCCGCCGTGGCTGAGCTGCCTTTCCGCATTGCCGAAGAAAAGAATGTGCAGTTCATCATTGTCCTCAATGAGTTCGAAAACATTGACTCGGACGAGGGTGAGAAATTCTTCAGTGTGTTGGACGCGTCGATTTCTGCCCGCATCCAGGCCAGGACTCCTCGCTGCTCCTTCATTTTCCTGGGCTCCAGGGCCAATGCGATGGAGAGTATCTTCATGCGCCGGAAGTTTTTCTGGACGAGCGTCGAAAAGTATTCATTGTCAATGATTTCCGACGCTGAAATAGCGGATCATGTGCTGAAAGGCTTTTCTGTGGGCGGCAAGGTCATCGAGCGCGACCTGATACAGGTGGTCTGCGGGTTGTTCCGCAACAACATTTGGTATATCAACAGCTTTTTCTTCATCTGCGATGCATTGTCCAAGGGCTATATAAGTGAAATCACTTTCAATGATGCGCTTTCCTGTATGGTCTCTGCCAATCTGCCGAGGTTCAAGGCCATTATGGACGACCTTACCGGATTCCAGGAGCGTTTCCTGAAGGCGGTGCTCGACGGCAATGTCAAGTTCAGTACGACGGAAGTCATTGAAAACTATAGACTTAATTCTTCGGCCAATGTCAAGAGACTCAAGGAAGCTCTTATGAAGAAAGAGGTGCTTTCGTTCAATGACAAGGACGAACCGTCCGTGCAGGACCCTCTTTTCGAGTATTGGCTCAGAAAATATTACTTTAATTCGTAAACTGTATGAAACAGAAACTTGTGGTGCTTACTGGCGCCGGTGTGAGCGCCGAGAGCGGAATCAGCACGTTCCGTGACAATGGCGGTCTGTGGGACAATTACGACCCGCAGCAAGTCGCGTCCATCGAGGGCTGGTACAAGAATCCGGGCCTGATGCTCGACTTCTATAATATAAGGAGGCATGAGCTCGAAGGGGTAAGACCCAATGACGCACACCGTGCCATCGCTTCGCTTCAGGATAGTTTCAATGTCAATGTGATTACGCAGAATGTGGATAATCTTCATGAGAGGGCGGGCAGTTCCAATGTCCTCCATCTTCATGGGGAATTGACGAAAGTAAGGCCGGAGAACTGTTGCAATGAAGAAGACGGATTTTCGGAGAAGACTGTCTTCGATATCGGTTACTCGGAGGTGCATCTTGGCGACAAGGCACCGAATGGCCACCAGCTGCGTCCTCACATCGTCTGGTTCGGCGAGCCGGTGCCGAAAATCGAAAGGGCCATCGACATAGTGTCCGATGCTGACATCCTTCTGATTGTCGGCACGTCGCTGAGTGTTTATCCTGCAGCGGGACTGTACCGCTACGCGTCGCTCGACACGCCGATTTATCTGATCGACCCGGGTCAGGTCAATGTCCGAGACAGCAGGATCCAGCATATCATGGCCAAGGCCACTGACGGAATGAAAATTTTTCAGGAAAAAATCGGTCAATGATTGTCGGAAATCCGGATAATTGTTGTAACTTTGCACCCGCTAATTCAGGATGGACACACGTAACTCAATCGGTTTTAGGAATTTATTAAAAAAAGGAGGTGATTCAGATATGATTATTGTACCGCTTAAGGAAGGTGAGAACATCGAGAGAGCTCTCAAGAGATTCAAGAGGAAATTCGAAAAAACAGGTGCTATCCGCGAGCTTCGTGCCAGAAAGAACTTCGTGAAACCATCTGTCAGGAAGAGAGAGCAGCTTCAGAAGGCTATCTACGTACAGCATCTGCAGCTTGAGGACGAGCAGTAAACCTGCCTTGTACAGTTAATATATCTGAAAATGATATACGCCGGTTGGAAATCCGTTTTCCAGCCGGCTTTTTTCGTTTCCCGCCTACCGGCGGATAATATCATTTTCCTTTTCTCTCAGCTTTCACTATATTTGTAAGTTTAGTGAAATAGAATGAAAGTACTTCTGACAGTAAATGGATATGGATAGAGGTAAAGAAAATAAGTCATTGAAAAGCAAGTGGTTCCGCTGGCTTAAAATTACAGTGGCCACAGTGGTCGGAATATGGGCGGCGCTGCTCGTGGTATTGCAGTTTCTGCTGAATTCTTCGTTCTTGACAAGAATGGCGGAGAAATATATTCCGGAATATGTTGACGCCGATGTGCACATAGGGAAAATCAGCGCGTCCATGCTGAAAAGTTTCCCGAACCTTCAGCTCGATGTGGAGGATGTGGTGGTCACATACCCTCACGACAGGTATGCACGTTACGACTCAGTCGGAATTGACGGAATCCTTCGCCATGCGGGCAGGGCGGAATCTGCTGACACATTGGCGGCTATCCGCAAGACCACATTGTCAGTCAATTACTTGAAGGCGTTGTTCGGAAAAATCCATATCCGCGAGGTCAGCATGGACAAACCGCATTTCTTCGCGCATTACTATGGCGGTGAAGATGCGAACTGGAATGTCCTGAAAGTGCAGGCGGTAGTGGACGAGGGAGAACGGAAATGTCCTGAAAGTGCAGGCGGTAGTGGACGAGGAAGCGGAAAGCGACACTACAGCCACTTCATTGCCCCCGATAGTCGTGAACAAAATCAATATGACAGGACGGCCGAAGATAGTCTATACTGACTGTGCCGACACCATTTATGCGGCGGTTCTCCTCAAGCAGCTCAAGTTCGACGGCAAACTGACCAATGTCTCGACATCAGCCAACCGGCTGGGCCTCAAGGTGGACAGCCTCTTCGTGTCCGGAAGATTGCCGGCCGATACATTGGCTGTGGCAATGGATCATTTCCATATTCATGAAAAGGACAAGGTCATGAGCGTGGACGCTACCGCCAAGACATTCCTCGGAATGAGCGAATATGGCCGTGTGATGCTTCCGCTGTCAGTCAAAGGTGACATCAGCTTCCCTAAATCAGATGAAGCGGCCAAAGTTTCATGGCGTGACTTCGAGGTTTCCCTGGCTACGGTGAATGTCAAGGGAATGGGCGATGTTGCATACTATGGGGACAGCACCTATGTAAGGGCTGAGGCATCCATCAATGACTGCCGCGTTTCGGAACTGATTGACTATTTCGGAAAGAATTTCTTCCCTGAAGCCGAGCAGCTCAAGACGGATGCGAAAGTCACGTTTACGGCGCTCTGCGACGGATATTGGAACCCTGCCAGGAACACATTGCCTGAGCTGATAGCTGAACTGGTGCTTCCGAAAGCCGCTGTGGATTATCCGGGAATCCCTTCCGGAACAGTAGCGGCGGACATCAATGCCGCCACGGACAATGTCGGGAAACTGGATGTCAACATTGACAATGTCTGTCTGAACTTCGGCGGTATCGATCTCGATGTGTCCGGAACGGTGTCCGACCTTGCGGGGGATGACCCTCTTATGGACATTGAGGGAATCGCTTATGCGTCGCTCGATGAGATGATGGCGTTCGTGCCTGATTCGTTGGGCTACAGCGTCTCCGGAGATTTGGACGGAGTGCTTACCGGTAAGATCAGGATGTCGCAGCTGAACATGTACAATTTCTACAAGGCACGGCTTGACGGCTATGTCAGAAGCAGGAATATTGTGGTGAAATCTCAGGCGGACACCCTGGATGCATGGATAGGCGGCCCTGAAATCGCCATCTCCACCATAAAGAACAAGGTGGACAGCAGTATCCCGAAAGGTACTGAGGTTCTGGCACTTACGGCCAAGGTGGACTCGCTGTCCGCAACATACGGCAAGGATATAAAGGTGAATGTCACCGGTGTCAATGCCGAGGCCCAGAATGCAGCACGGATAAATTCAGGCGAACTGGAAGGGGATAAGCACCCGCTGGTGGGAACAGTCTCCATGAAGAAACTTCTGTTCAATGGTACTGATTCCCTGTTTGCAGGCATCCTTGGCTCGACTAATACTTTCAATTTCTCACATAAAGTCAGAGGGGACAAGCTGGAGCCGAGATTGTCAGTGTCAAGTTCCAATTCGAGGATATTCGCCCGTGAAGGCGTGAACAGATACGGTTTCAAGGATGCCAAATTCTCTGCCTCGGCGGTGATGACTGCGTATGAAAGCAACCAGCGCAGACATCATTTCCTGGATTCGTTGCAGAGGGTTTATCCGGGAACGCCTCGCGATTCGCTGTTTGTCAAGATGATAAGGGCGAGGATGGCAGGACGTCCGGTGCCGGATTTCATCAAGGAGGCGGATTTCAGGAAGAAGGACATTGACATAACTCTCAATGAGACGATGGCCAAATATCTGAAGGAGTGGAATCTGGCCGGAAGTCTCAATATCAGCAAGGGTATGGTGATCACTCCATATTTCCCGTTGAAGAACGTCATCGAGGATGTGAGGGGAACGGTTACCAATGATGCTGTCCATCTGGACAATTTCACATTCAGGCCTGGAGCGTCTGATATCTCAGCAAACGGCGTCCTGAGCGGTCTGCGCAGGGCATTGCTCGGCCGGGGGCCACTGAAGTTGGATCTGAAACTGACGTCGCAGAAGATTGATGCCAATGAACTGCTTACCGCATACACTGCCGGCACCAAGTTCACCCCGGAGTCCATTGCCAATGTCTCTTCAGAGGATGATGCCACATATCTGGCCAAGGTCTCACAGGTCCACGAAACGGTCCAGGACAGTGCCTATGCTCTCGTGGTGGTTCCGGCGAACCTGATAGCTAACATCTCGCTCCAGGCCAATGAGGTGAACTACTCTGATCTGAATGTGACCTGGCTTGCTGCGGACATGACGATGAAAGAGCGTTGTATCCAGCTGACCAATACATTGGCCACCTCCAATATGGGGGATATCTTCTTCGAAGGTTTCTATTCCACCAAGAGCAAGCAGGACATCAAGGCCGGTTTCGACCTGAATCTTTCCGACATCACGGCGGACAAGGTGGTCCAGCTGTTCCCGGCGGTGGATTCGATAATGCCGATGCTTACTTCGTTCAAGGGAATGCTCGACTGCGAAATGGCGGCTACCACGGACTTGGATACCAATATGAATTTCGTTACCAAGTCAATGAACGGAATCATGAAAATCAGCGGTAGGGATGTGGTCCTGGAAGAGAGTCCTGAGTTCAGGAAGCTCGCGAAACTGCTGATGTTCAAGAACAAGAAGATGGGCAAGGTGTCCGACATGTCAGTTAGCGGTCTTATCAGCGACAACAAGCTGGAGGTGTTCCCGTTCGTTCTTAAGATTGACCGTTACACATTGGCAATGAGCGGACTGCAGAACTTCGACCAGACTTTCAAGTATCACGTTTCAGTGCTCAAGTCGCCTATTCCGTTCCGCTTCGGAATAAACATTTTCGGTAACTTCGACAACTGGAAGTACCGTATAGGCAAGGCCCAGTACAAGAATACCAAGGTGCCTGTATTCACGGCGCAGATAGATACGCTGCAGATGAACCTTGTCCGCTCTATCCACAATATCTTTACGAAGGGTGTTGATCTGGCTGTCAAGCAGAATGTTCAGATGCGCAGTTCCATCGACTCGCAGAAAGTCGCCATGGGCTTCAACCCTGATGCCAAGCTGGATTCACTGGACGGCGGCCACAGGAAGATGCTGGATTCGCTCCAGACGGCCTATGACACCCCTGTGGACTCTGCATTGAATGCGCGTATGGATTCACTTAGCCTGATTCCTGTAGTGCAGGAGGTGTCCCAGAAGCAGCAGTTCGTCCAGGACAATGCAGCCCGCGAGGACAGGAAGGCGGCCCGCCGCAGAAAACGTGAACAGAAACGTCAGGCTAAAAATAGTGAGGCGGCAGTCTTGCCGGCAGAGGACAATGAAAATGGACAGTAGCGATTACATAGAGGTAAAGGTCAGCATTGACCCTTTTTCTGAAGAGAATGCGGAGATTCTGGAAGCGATGCTTTCGGACCTGCCTTATGACTCTTTCGTGATAGGCGAAAGTGATGTGAAATGTTATATCCAGAAGCCGCAGTTCGACAGGTTCGCATTGAAGGCTGTGCTTTCCGGTCTGCCGTTCAAAACCTCGTTTGAGGCTGCTCCAGTGCCGTTCCATAATTGGAATGCGCAGTGGGAGAATGCTTTTCAGCCGATTGTCGTGGATGGCAAGGTAACCATAAAGCAGGCCGATGACAGGACCACTCCGCGGACGAGGTACAATATCCGTCTCCGCCCTGAGATGGCGTTCGGCACCGGCCACCACGAAACCACGTATATGATGATGGAGACGATGCTGGAAGATGCCGGTGAAATCCGCGACAATGTCGTTATGGATATGGGTTGCGGCACTGCTCTGCTCGCGATTCTGGCTGCCAAGATGGGGGCTTCGAGAGTTTTCGGCATTGACATAGATGCTGTCGCTGCGCGCTCGGCTTATGACAATGCAAGGCTGAACCGCGTCGGACGCAAGGTGGAGACCTATTGCGGAGACGCTTCGCTTCTTCAGGCCGGAAAGTACAATGTGCTCCTTGCCAATATCCACCGCAATATTATCCTGATGGACTTACGTACTTATGTAAAGTCATTGAAACAGAACGGATTGCTGCTGCTGAGCGGCTTCTATGAAGACGACGTTGAGGACATATTGAAAGAAACCGGAAAATACGGGCTGCGGCTCGAGGGACATAAAACACGTGACGGATGGTCCTGCCTCAAGTTGAGGAAAGAGTCACCCGTCACAGTGTCTTCTATATTGTCGTAATTAACTTACTATCCCTTGCCGGACGGCTTGCCTGCGATGGATGAAAGGCCCGGCCAGTCGCTGATGTTGCAGCTGTTCTTGACTCCTTCCGGAGCAAGAGGGAAGAAATCGAATTCTCCGCCGATCATCCTTTCAATATCTGCAACCGGATAGATGTAGTCTGCAAGTGGCGGAAGCGAATTGAGTTTTTCTCCTGTGAAGCTCTGTGGAAACCAGAATCCAATCGCCATCACTTCATCTGCTGAGCACTCCCAGATGGGTTTGCCTATTGAGCCGCTCTTCGTCCTCATGACGAGTTTGTATCTGGCGGTCGGCATAAGGCAATCCTTTGATTTTGAACTGGTTTCTCCCCAGTTGCAGGCATCTTTCAGTACCCATGTGTCATCACCGTAATAGCATCCGACCACCACGTAAAGCGTGTCGCTGCATCTCCACTCGTTAGGCAGGATGTATTCCACCATTGACCAATGGGAGTCTGTTTCGGTCTCATTCAGATACCGTTCAGGAGCAATGTTGGTAGGATAGAAGGTCTGAGTGTTGAGGTCAAACAGTTTGCTGGAGTTTCCGCAGCCTCTTTCAGCCGAGCGCATCATGTGTCCTTTGCCGACTGTGGTCTTGTTGTCTGTAGGCAGAGGTGACCAGTAATAATGCTTGTCGCTTGGCTTTCCGCTTGTCGTGCTCCACGGCCAGCTGTTCCAGTCGCTTGCGTATATGATCGACTGCTCGCTTTCGCTGAAAGACGGGTCTGGTCTCCAAGGATCAGGTCTCGGACGGGTGTAGCCTCCTTCCCAATAGATTTCATGACAAGGATAGGCTACCCACATAGGGTTGTGGCGACGGATGTCGTAGCAGGCTTCATAATTGCGGACATCCTTTTGGGATCTGTAGGTTTTCCCTCTGTGGTCCACATATTTGTAGTCGGCATTGGCCTTGAGTGTGGCAGGTCTTTCTATATAATCCTTGCCCGTCTCCGCTCCGTGTCCGAAATCGAATGTCTCAGATGCGGTTTCGGTAGTCGTCACGAGTCTGAGGTCGTCAGTGCGGCCGTGTGCTCCGTCTGCAAGCGCGGTGATCTTTATGTTCAGCCTGGTCGTTTCGCTGGCGCTTATTTCGAAGACGGATGTGGCAAGAAACCATGACTGTCCATATTTTTGGACTGTATAGCTCAGATTGTAGCTCTTCTTGCCATGCTCATCGGAAACCGTGATGGTGAAGGTCTTGTTCGGCACGACGTCCTTCTTGAAAGCGCACATTCCGACCGTGAGTTTGTAAGTGCGTTTGTCTGACGGCAGTCCGATGCCGTTGATTTCTATCCGGGCGCCGTCTCTGCTGTAATATACTCCATTGACTCCCGAAGCTCCTGGGTATCCGGTGGACGAGAAACTGCTTCGTACGGAGGTGTAGGAGCCGTCATAGGTGACAGTGGCAATGCCTGTGCCTTCCATGTTGCGGCAGTCACTCCAGGTGTTGAAGTAATTGTTGTTCACATCAGATTTAACCTTGTCGAGATTGTCGTAGTAAATGACGGTCTCAGATGGTTCCGGTTCTGGTTTTGGCTCAGGCTCAGGTTCGGGTTCAGGATTCGGCTCTGGTTCCGGCTCTGGTTCCGGTTCAGGTTTTGGAGCAGGCTGCTCCTGATCAGGCTTTTCCGGTACGCTCTCCGGCTTACATGCATTGAAACCGAAAACAAGCGTAACAATCAGTAGGATGGGTAATATGTATTTTCTCATAATATGTAGTTTCTAAACTGATGACTGTCTCTTTTGCCGACCAGTTCGACATCCCGCGTTAGTAAAAAATATTCAGTAATCCTTAAAGGCCAGCGTCCCCGCAGTTGTAGTGCAACCTGTAAGTAGCTGCATATCAGTTGTTTAACCGAAATCAGAGTTGTGGTTTTTACAACTCTGAAAATGCATAAATTACTGATAGCCAGCGGAATACGCGTTGCGCGTCCTGGCGGGAGTTGTCAGACGGCATTGTTCTCATAAAACTGTAAATGTTCAGAAGCATTATCTTTTATCCGGATTTGAGCAGATATAAAAACTTTTCTATATTTGCCTCGTCAAAACAACCACAGACTTCAATGGGAAAGACGGATGACAGCGGATTTGTGAACGGACTCAGAACAGGTGATGCCGAGGCGTGGCGTCATCTCTTTGTCCGTTATTATGCTGTGTATCTGCGATTTGTCACCAAGATTGTTGGAGATGCGAACTCGGCGAAAGACATAGTCCAGGAGGTCTTTATGAAACTGTGGAAGAATCGCGACCGGCTTGATTCTGTCGCCTCGGTGGAAAAATTGCTCTATGTGATAGCTCGGAACAGCGCATTCACTTTTCTCCGTGACAGGAAGTCATTTGCGCAGGTGGAAGAATCCAAAATAGAGGACAAAACTATGCTTTCAGTGGAGGAGGAACTGCTCAGGAAAGAACGCAGGAAAATGCTTGACGATGCTGTGAAAACATTGCCAAAACAGCGTAAGACCGTGATTGATATGAAAATGGAAGGGGAAACAAACCGCTCAATATCTGAAGAACTCAAATTGTCCGAAAAGACAGTTGAGAGACATATCACTCTGGCACTCAGCGAACTGAAAACCAAGTTCCGGTCGTAGATTGAATTTTTTCATTTTCTGATTGGGGGATTCTCCCTCTTTTCGAGTTTATTGTACAGTATGAGCTCGAATTCAGATAAAAACATAAGTAAATTCCAGGACTTGCTTCTGGAGAATGAGGATAGTCCCCAGTTTGATGTGGTTCTTGGCGAACTGCTCAGGCAGGCGGAGTCAGAAGTTTCAGGGAAGGACGTATCGATGGGCGAGGCGGCTTTTGATAGTTTTGCGAAAAATGTCGGTCTGACAATCCGCAAGAGATGGCATTCGGCGCTGCGCATTGTCTCGAACATTGCAGCGGTTTTATTTATCCCGCTGCTGTTCACCTGCCTTTGGCTCTCATTTGGAGCAGGTGGTGAGACGGAGACCGTATGGAATGAGATTTCCACGGCATATGCGGAAAATGCTTCTGTGGAACTATCCGACGGGACATCTGTGAGAATCGGTCCGTGCAGCCGCCTGATATATCCGGACAAGTTCTCATCTTCTGAAAGAAAAGTATTTATCAGCGGAGATGTCCTCTTTGATGTCGCAAAGGATCCTGAGAAGAAATTCGTCGCAGTTTCCGACAATATGGATGTAATCGTCCACGGAACCCGCTTTCACGTGTCCTCTTTTATGGATTCCAAAAATGAGGAGGTCGCGCTTCTCAACGGTTCTGTAGAGCTTTGTATGCGCGCCGACGGGACATCCGTAAAGCTCGTTCCCGGCGAAATTATACGCTATGACAAGGAAAAAGGCAATATAAAAAGATTACATTTCGATGTCAATAGTTATGAACAGGTTCTGGACGTCGATGGACTTCAGTTTGTCGATGCCACACTCTCAGAGATAGTCGGCACGCTTTCACGCCGCTTCAAGGTGGATATCAGCGTGGAGGACAGCATCGCGGGGGAAAAATACTATGCGTCGTTCATTAACGGGGAAAATCTCGATGAGATACTGAATGCGCTCAATGTAGAGCGGCATTTCAGAATTAATCACATTAATAACAATATTAAACTAACAGTAAGATGAACCTGAAATCTTTTAACAGGGTACTCGTCGCCTTGCTGACCGCAGTTTTTCTGTCGTGTGCACTGGGGTACGCCCAGGACATAACGCTGAATATGCGTGATGCCAAAGTGTCGAGGGTAATCGCTGAAATCCAGTCCCGATATGGATATTCGGTGGTGGTCAAATCGTCAGGAATAGATATGGAGCGAAAGGTTTCTGTGTCGCTGGCGGATGTTGACGTTGAAACAGCTGTACGGAAAGTATTTGAGGGACAGCCAGTGTCTGTAAGCGTAAGCGGACGCACAGTGCTTGTTTCCGAGAGCCGTGTGGCGGAGAAAGACAATGTCGGCAGGTCTGACGAACGCTTCAACTTGAAAGGCAGCGTAAAATCCGATGACGGAGAAGCGTTGGTCGGAGCCGGGATTGTGGTCAAGGGACGCCATGGAGCCGGAGCGGTCTCCGACATTGACGGAAAATTCAGTCTTGACGTCGCTTTGAATGAAATTCTCGTCGTTTCGTTTATAGGCTTTACAGACGTAGAAATTCCTGTCAGGAATACGGCTCCGCTTGAAATCGTTCTTTCCCCGGATACGGAGTTCCTCACGGAAACCGTGGTCATAGGCTATGGTACTCAGAAGAAAGTGAACCTTACCGGCGCAGTGGCAGTTGTTGACGGAGACAATCTGCGCAACCGCAATGCTGCTTCCGTAGGTGAGATGCTTCAGGGTGCTATGCCTAATGTCATGGTCAAGACTTCAGGACGTGCGGGTGATGGGGCGACAGTGAACATCCGAGGTGTGACCTCGATAGCCTCATCTACCGGACCTCTCATTCTCATTGACGGCGTGGAGGGGGACTTGCGTGACGTGAATCCGAACGATATCGAGTCTATTAGCGTTCTTAAAGATGCTTCGGCGTCGGCAGTCTATGGTGCGCGTGCCGGTTTCGGAGTCGTACTCGTGAATACCAAGAACCCGACGGATGAAAAGATAAAGGTATCCTACAACGGAAAGTTCACTTTCGGAACATCCACGGTGTCAACAGATTTCGAGACCAGAGGCTACTACAGCGCATATATCAATGATATGTTCTACCGTACCTATCAGGGTACACCTTACACGACTTACACTGCAGAGGACTACCACGAACTGTGGATACGCCGTAACGACAAAGTGGAAGATCCGTCGAGACCTTGGGTAGTCGAGAAGGATGGTGTATATAAATACTACGCCAATTTTGACTGGTACAATTATATGTTCAACAATACCCGCCCGACTCACGACCACAACCTGAGCGTAAGCGGAAGTACGGGTAGAGTAAATTTCCTCTTTTCCGGCAATTTCTATGACCAGACTGGAGCCAAGGCGATAAAGCCGGATCATTATACCCACTATACTTTCCGCACGAAAATCGGGGTTAAGGTCACAGATTGGCTCGAACTCACCAACAACACCAACTGGTCGAGCCGTAAGCAGTCGTTCCCAGGTAGCTCCAGCGCTTTCAACCAATATTTCTCCAGCGCATGGAATCATGCACTTGCAAGTATTGTCCCGATAAATCCGGATGGTACATTTGTTTACTACTCTTCAACAAGCCCTACATACCGGGTGACAAACGGAGTTCATGCAATAGCCGAATACGGCAAGCATGATATGGCGGACAAGAATACAGAACTCAGGACTACCTTCGAAGCCGTTATCAAACCGGTGAAACAGTTTGAGATAAGGGCAAATTATTCCTACACCGATCTGATGTATTATGCGTTCAACCGTTTCGTGGATGTTCCTTATTCCCGCATACCGGGCAAGATTCTCTATATGTCGGCTTCTGACGAGGCTGCTAAAGACAGAATCCAGGAGAGTTACAACACTACCCGCAGGAATGTCTTCAATGCTTATGCGACTTACGGAGATGTTTTCGGAGAGAAGCACGACTTCAAGGCCATGGCTGGTGTCAATTACGAGTACAAATACTACAAGACGAATTATATGCGTCGCTACGATCTCTTGAGTGAAGAAATTTCGGATTTCAACATCGCTGTAGGTGACAATATATACACCCGTGGAGGTCAGAACGACTATGCAGTCCTTGGTTTCTTCTATCGCCTCAACTACGCCTATGCAGACCGTTATCTGGTCGAGACCAGCGGACGTTACGACGGAAGTTCGCGTTTTGCCAAGGGACGTCGTTTCGGATTCTTCCCGTCATTCTCCCTCGGTTGGAGAATCAGTGAGGAGCCGTTCTTCAAAAATGCGAAGCATGTGGTCAATAACTTGAAACTCAGGTATTCCTATGGCTCCCTCGGAAACCAGAGTGCAGTGGGATATTATGATTACATACAGACAATCAGCACCTCAGGCCAGCTCAATTACCGTTTCGGTGAGGGTCAGAAAGTTTATTACGCCAATGAGTCTTCACCGAATGCGTCAGACATCTCATGGGAGAAGATATACACAAATAATATCGGACTCGATCTCTCGATGTTCAGAGGTAGGCTCAACTTCAGCGGAGATGCATATATCCGCGATACGAAGGATATGATAATGCAGAGTCAGGCACTTCCTTCCACTTACGGCGCTGCTGCTCCGAAAAACAATTCGGCGGACCTTCGCACTCTCGGTTATGAGTTCACGATTTCGTGGAATGACAGTTTCCGTCTTGCCGGTGATAACTTCAGCTATGGGGTCAGTTTCGGCCTGGGTGACAATGTCTCATATGTCACGAAATACGACAATCCGAACAAGACGCTGGCAAGCCCATACGTAGGGCAGAAACTCGGAGATATCTGGGGCTACCGTATAGGAGGACTCTTTGCGACGAATGCAGATGCAATGGCATACAAAGTGGATCAGAGTGCTGTCAATGATATGATCAACACGGAGATTGTGGATACAGGACTCCACGCCGGCGACCTCAAGTTCATTGACCTGGACGGAAACGGGAAGATTGAGCCTACGACTTCGGCAGATGATGTAAAAGATATGGTCGTAATCGGAAATTCACTTCCGCGCTATAACTTCAGCGGAACGCTGAGTCTCGGATGGAAAGGCATAGACTTCTCCATGATGTTGCAGGGTATTGGACGTCAAAATATGTATCCTAGTACCGAAGACTATGCTTTCTGGGGACCGTATTCCCGTCCTTACGTTTCATTCATTCCGAAGGATTTTATGAGCAGGGTATGGTCGGAGACCAATCCGAATGCGTATTTCCCGAGGCCGAGGGGTTATGTCGCCCTCATGACCAACAGAGAACTAGGAGCGGTAAACGACCGCTATCTCCAGAATGTCGGCTACTGCCGTCTGAAAAATCTTACCATTGGCTACACTCTTCCTGAGAAGTGGCTTGAAAAGATGCATATGACCAAGTTCCGCATTTTCTTCTCGGGTGAGAACCTCGCTACTCTTACAGCGCTGAAGAGCCGGTACATTGACCCGGAACAGGCGTCATCATCGCTCACATGGAAAAATGGAAGAGGAGCCGGAATGGTCTATCCGTACGCGAGAACATTCACTTTCGGACTTGACATAACACTTTAATTCGGGAGGGCAATGTATATGAAAAAATCAATGATAATAGGATTTATATCCATCATTTTCGCATCAGTATTGTTGAGTTCCTGCGATCTTCTGGATCTCACGCCAAAGGCTGCTGTGACTGTGAAGACATATTTCAAGAACGAATCGGAGCTGGAACTTTATGCAAACCGGTTCTATAGCGATATTCTCCCTGGAGGAAACGGAATATACAAGGAAATCGGTGACAATATGATTTGGATTCCGCTTGCGAGTGAGGTTAGTCTCACACGTACCGTTCCTGAAAAGGGCGGAGGTTGGTCTTTCGAAGCTCTCAGGCATATCAACTTCCTGCTTGAGAATATCGGCAATTGCCCTGATGCGGCAGCTGTGCGGAAATATACCGGTGTTGCCAAATTTTTCAGGGCACACTACTATTTCAATATGGTGAAACGTTTCGGAGATGTTCCGTGGCTTGACCACGTTCCGGGAACCGATGATCCGGCTCTCTATAAAGCCCGGGATTCCCGCGACTTCGTTATGGAAAAGGTCATCGAAGACATCGATGAAGCAATCAGACTTTTCAAGAAAGAAAACAGTACGAAAGACCTCTATCACGTGACTTGGTGGACGGCTATGGCACTCAAAAGCCGCATCTGCTTGTTTGAGGGTACTTTCCGCAAATATCATGGCCTTGCGGATTCGGAAAAATGGCTTCGCCTATGTGTGGAATCATCAGACGCACTCATGAATGCCCCGCGTGGCTATTCTCTCTACACATCCGGGACTCAGCCATATCGCGATCTCTTCACCTCTGACAACGCAAAATCCGTTGAGGTTATCCTTGCGAGGGATTATGATCAGTCAGCGTCCCTCCCGAATTCCGTTTTGGGAACTTTCAATACTCCTGGTGAGGGCCGTTGCGGCTTTACCAAGAAATTCGTAAACAGCTATCTTATGGCAGACGGAACGAGGTTTACGGACAAACCGGATTATGACAAGATTGAATTTGTCAATGAAGTCTCAGGACGTGACCCGCGTCTTGCCCAGACTATCAGAACAACCAAGGGACTGAATTTTTCCAACTGCATAACGGGCTATCAGCCACACAAATATATCGTTGAGGCAAACCTCAACTCAAGTGCTGCTTCCTACAATGACCTGCCGCTTTTCCGTATGGCGGAGATTTATCTCAACTATGCCGAAGCTAAGGCCGAACTTGAGGAAATCACGCAGGGAGACTTGGATATTTCGGTAAACAAGATTCGTGCACGGGCAAAGATGCCTGATTTGAATCTTGGCGCGGCAAATGATTCTCCGGATCCATACCTGTCTTCTGCGGAGACCGGCTATACCAATGTCACAGGTGCGAATAAGGGCGTGATTCTCGAAATCCGCAGGGAAAGGACAATAGAGCTCGTGCTTGAGAGCCAGAACCGCTGGTGGGATTTGATGCGATGGAAGGAGGGTGCCTGCATAGGACAGAAAATGGAAGGCATCTACATTCCTGCCGACAAGATAGGAAAGGCTTATGACGTGAACGGTGACGGTAATGCTGACATCTGCGTCTATAGTGGCGCTCAACCTTCCGTGAAGGAGAACGTCACATGGTTCAACATTGACACAGACTACAAGCTTTCAGGGAACGGCTCCGGGAAAATAGTTTTCTTCTCCGATATGGTGAGGAAATGGAACGAAGAGCGTGATTATTTCTATCCGATTCCTAAGGAAGACATAATCCTTACGGGCGGAAAAATCGAACAGAATAAAGGATGGTAAAAATCAATGTTTATGAAAAGGATATATAAAATATCGGTATATGTTGTTACACTGATGCTGACGCTCGCGTCGCTTCTGTCTTGCCGCTATGACCCTTTGGATTCATATTCGAGGGTACCGCCGGACAGAACAGGAGACTCCAGTGAAGACACAGGAGGATTGGGAGGAGCCTTCGCTTCTGGTTTCGGAACTCCGGAATCTCCATATATTATTGCGACAGCGCAGCATTTGGCAAATATGCCGCAAGGGCTGTCTCCGGAAGAAATGGTCTATTTCAGACTTTCCGCAGACATAGATATGAAAGACATCCCTTGGGTTCCGCTCAACAATGCGGAGCCTTACAGTCGTTTTGTCGATTTTGACGGTGACGGACACGTCATCAGGAATCTCAACTGCAAAGGACAGAACTATTCGAGCTTTTTCGGAATACTCTGCGGTGAATGTCGCAATGTCGGGTTTCTTGACGCTGCGATTTCCGGCTCCAATGCTTCCGGAATCATCGCTGGCTATCTCGGTATCCGTTCCCCTAAGAACAGCAACTATGTCGGAAGCATAAAGAACTGCTTTGTCAGCGGCTCGGTCAGCGGGAATCCTGCCGGAGGAATAGTGGGAATGTCAGGAACTGCATATTCTCCGTATTCCTGTCAGATTGACAATTGCTATTCGTCTGCTCGTGTCAGCGCCTCTGGTCAGGGTGGCGGCATTGTCGGCAATATGCTGGACGGTGGCATTGTGACAAACGTAT
Organism: Bacteroides sp. CAG:545; assembly: GCA_000432515.1. Lineage (GTDB taxonomy): Bacteria > Bacteroidota > Bacteroidia > Bacteroidales > UBA932 > Cryptobacteroides. The sequence continues at coordinate 25,131 of HF996030.1, read as the reverse complement.
ATGCTACAGGAAGAGTCTCTGCGGACAGAGCCTGTGGCGGTATAGCAGGTAATCTTGAGGGAAGTTCCTATCTCCAGAACGTGGTGGCTTGGAACAGTTCCGTTTCCGGACCTAAAGACAATACCGGTCTTGTGAGCGGGACGAAAAAAGTCTATGACGGAGCCTGCACCTATGCAAATACCATATCGGAACTTGACAATCCTGATGGAAAGAATGACGCGGAACTTCGTGCTGTCGTCACCGGCTGGGGTGATCCTTGGGCAAAGGACGGCAGTGTTGCAAACGGCTACCCTGCTTTCAATTGGCTTGCTTCTAGGGCAGATGTCGCAGAAGTTTGCGGACATGTCAAGGTGGAGGATCCCGATGCTCCGATAACTCCTGAAGAAATCAGCAAAGGCTCAGGAACGGAAAGCGACCCTTATCTTCTTTCCACTGCCGGACAACTGTTCAACCTCAAGTCTGTCCTGAAGAAAGGAGAGACTGTCTATGTCAAGCTCACGACAGATATAGATTTGAGAAAGCAGAATTGGACGCCGCTCAATTTTGAAGACCCTTACGACCTCGGAATCCATTTTGACGGGGATGGGCATAAAATCCTCAATTTCTCATGCTCCGGCGCCAAAATCTATGCAAGTTTCTTCGGCGTGCTTAACGGAGTCTGCGAAAATGTGGAGTTCGTTGACGCTACAGTGCTCGGCATTGCAGGGAATTGCGGGCTTCTCGGCGGCTGGACAGGAACCAATGCCGGAATCAAGGCTGTCGTTTCCAATGTGAAGGCTAATGTGACGCTGACCAACGAAGCGGCAGGTGAAGCGCAGACAGGCGGACTTGCCGGAGTGGCTGCAAACAGTGAATTCAGGAACTGCGACATTACTGTCAACGTCATATCTGACGTGGTTCACAACACGCAGAGGGCATCCTGCGGAGGAATTGTCGGAAAATCAAATGCAGGAGTCGTGATTTCCGGATGCAAAGTAGGTGGCAGTGTCACCAATAACAAGGGCAAATACACAGGCGGTATTATCGGCTGGGAGTCCGGCGGTGATGTCAGCGTGACAGGATGTGTGGTGACTGCGACTGTGAGGGGTGAACTCGAGCGCGTCGGCGGCATCATCGGCCATTTCCAGGGCGGAGCCTTGTCCGGATGTGAGTTCAGCGGTAATCTGAGTTCTGCATCCAATCTTGTAGGAGGAATAGCAGGAATCTCCGGTGGAGTCGCGAGCATTAAGTCTTGCATGGTCTCCGGAGAAGTGGAAGGTGTGGAAAACTGTGGTGGCATTATCGGAAAAAATGAGAACAAACTGACTGTTGAAGATTGTCTTTTCTCCGGAAAGCTGAAAGGTATCCAGAGACTCGGCGGCATAGTCGGTGATTTGGGTTCATCTTCCTCTGTGAAGAATTGCTTCGTTTCAGGGGCTGTAGATGGCTGGGGCTGTATAGGTGGCGTCGTCGGAAGAGCATGCAACGGTGGCTGGGCGGCAGCCGGCTCTGATTATGGGAACAATATCGAGTCATGCATTGTCTGGCTCGACAATATAACTGCAACACGTCCTGCCTCAGACACAAATACAAAGGCAGGTTCAGGCGCGGTAGTCGGTTTTACTGCGACCAAGAATGTCCTGAAGGACTGCATGCGCAAGAGTGAAATGAAATTGACGGCAGAGTTCTACAGCAATCTTTATGATCAGGAAAATGCTGGTCCTTCCGCTCCGCTGGTAATCTCTGAACCTTCCACGTCTGCGGATTATATCATATTCCCATACCACGGCAAGGCGGCATCCGGCAGCAATGCCTCCGCTGTCGCCCAAAGCCTCGGCTGGGACGCATCCATCTGGGACTTCTCGAAACAAATTCCATCTCTTAAAAAATAATCATAGAAGAAAATGAAAACACACACAACAAGATATATTCTTTTCGCTCTCGTCATCCTGCTCGCAGGTTGTGGAAGCTGTGCAAAGTCGCAGGACAATTCTGCATTTGTGCCAAAGGACAGCAGTCCTTCCACTTCACAGACGGAACTTCAGGGCAAGTGGACAGAGAGTCAGGTCAGCGAAGGACTGATTTTCAAATCTTTCCGTGGATATGATGAGATTTCCGGTGCGGAACAGATTGTTTCAGTGCTTGATGTCGATCTTAATTCCGACAGATATGAAGTCAAGTTCGACTATCACGACGGGGCGACAACGTCCGCGACTATGTCAAAGCTCGGTGCCGTGGGAGTGGTGAATGCCGCATATGAGCCGGAGTCCTGTTATATAAAGGTGGACGGCATAGTCAAGTTCGCAATTCCGAATCCTTACGTTATGAATACCGGAGTGCCACAGTGGAAATCGGAAGCTGCGGTATATACCGACGGAAAGCAGGACGTGAAGATAGATTTTACCGCAAAGGACTGCAATCGGGACATCGAAAAGACACGCGCTGTTTACAATAAGAGAGAGGAAGCCAACATTCTGTCTTCAGCACCTATGCTCATAGACAATTATGAGACGGTTGGGGCCAATTTCGTTCCGGACGGTTACTCCCAGTCGCAGCTTGAGGCTCTCAAGTATGAGGATCCTATTCGTCACCAGGGAGTGCGCCATCCAAGAACTGCAGTGGCACTTACGAAAGACAAACATTTCCTGATGATTGTCGTTGACGGACGACGTCCTGGAATTGCCGAGGGTATGAATGCGCGCGAACTTACCTTCTTCTTGAAGGAGAATTTCAATCCTCAGTATGCCCTGAATATGGATGGTGGCGGCTCCTCAACTCTCTGTGTGGCAGGTCAGGGCGATCCGGACACGCACGTCGTGAACTATCCTACAGACCGCGGCGGTTTCGACCACACAGGAGAAAGGGTGCTATCCTCCCATATATACGTTATGGATACGAAGAAATAGATAACCACATGGCTGTTCCGGAATCTCCGTTCCGGGACAGCATTATAACCATATGATATTATATGCGACGGTCAAGAGTGCGGGAGAAAGAGTCGGGGGCATTGTCGGGCACTATCAGGGAGGCACATTGTCAGGCTGCAAGTTCTACGGCGAAGTCAATGCAGCATCCAGGTTGGCAGGAGGTATCGCAGGAATTACATCATCTGCATCGATCATTGAAAATTGCCTTTCTTCAGGGAAGATAGTTTGCAAGAACAATGTTGGAGGAATTGTTGGAATGAATGAAAATACATTGACTATCAGATGTTGTGAGTCGTCGTCAACTATTGAGATAAACGTTAACGGTGTAGATGGTGTTGGCGGTGCTCTTGGACTTGCAAGCAACGGTAAGACTGTCATTGTTGAAGATTGCATCTTTTCAGGAAATATGAATGTCCCTACCGGTCAGAGAGTCGGAGGTATTGTCGGAGATTTGGGAACTGGCTCGTCTGTAAGAAGATGTTATGTTTCCGGGAACATAACAGGTTGGACAGGTGTCGGCGGAATCGTTGGCAGAGCCGGCGGTCTCGTTTGGAACGCAACCGGTAATGGCTATGACAATACAATCGAGTTCTGCATTGCCTGGTTTGACAATATCACTGCAACCCGCAGTGATGAGAATGGCGGAAGTTCAGGAATAATTGTCGGCTATACAGGAACGAAAAATGCCTTGAAAAACTGTTGGAGAAAATCGACGGCAACTCTGACTGCCAAATATTGCAGTGAGCTATATGACCAGGAAGACGCAGACGCGACAACTCCATTGGTGATAAACGCAGTTCCTTCGATGTACACCTACATCTACCCATACCATGGCAAAGCCGCCGAGACCACAGCCTCAGCCTCAAGTCTGGCTCAGTCCCTTGGTTGGAGCACTGATGTCTGGGACCTCTCCGGTTCAGAACCGAAGTTGAAATAACAGGCACATGCCCTCTATAACGATATGCCGCTGCGGGTCGTAAAGCCCGTAGCGGCTATTGCTATGACAGTTACGCCGTTTCGGAAAGTCTTTGTTGTCATCGACTTTCCATTCGTATTTTGCCGGAGAGAGGGAACTCTTCGATGGATTGGAGGCCGGCAGACTGGAGACTGAGTGGGTGAAGCATCCGGTGTTTCATTTTGATATGTCAACGGCAAAGCATATGAATGAGGAGCAGTTGCTTGAGGAACTGAATGAGAAACTTCATACTTATGAACTGGTTTTTGGCCGTGGAGAAACGGAAAAGAATATAAATCAGCGTCTTGCAGGTATTGTAAGGCGTTCCGTCGAGCAGACCGGAGCGGAAGCTGTCATTATCATAGACGAGTATGACGCCCCTCTTCTTGATGTGATGAATGATAGGGAGCGGCTGATTCCTATGCGTCAGATAATGAGGAATTTCTATAGTCCGATAAAGAGTCTCGACCCTTATCTGCGCTTCGTTTTCATAACGGGTATCAACAAATTTGCCCAGCTCAGCATATTCAGTGAACTCAATAACCTCAAGAACATATCTATGCTTCCTGAGTTCTCCTCAGTCTGCGGAATCTCCCAATCGGAACTTGAACGTGTTTTCCCTGAGCAGATAGTGGCACTCGCTAAGGCTGAAGGCGTGAGTGGAGAGAGGGCGCTGGAACTTCTGAAAGAAAACTATGACGGTTATCATTTCTGTGCTGGTTCCGAGGATATATATAATCCGTTCAGCCTGCTTAACGCATTCTCCGACAGACGTTTCGGAAAATATTGGTTTGAGACGGCTACTCCGACATATCTGATAGAGAGGCTCGAACGCAAGCCGATTGACGAGCGGGAGCTTGACAAGATGGAGTATGTTTCTCTAAATGAGTTCAATGTCTCTCCGGAGCTTACGGACAATCCGATACCTCTTCTCTATCAGACTGGCTATCTTACTATCAAGGACTATGACAGGGAACTTGACAGTTATACGCTCGGATATCCGAACAAAGAAGTGCGCTCGGGATTTCTGGACTCGTTGCTGGCTGGTTACAATGGAAACAACCCGTCAGGAGCCTCATTCGTGATTCGTTTCAATGCTGCATTGAGGAAGGGCGATATTGACGAGGCGTTGTCTAGGATGTAATCGTTTCTCGCAGGGATGCCGAACGACCTTGAAAACAAGACAGAGAAGCACTACCAGACGATTATTTATCTCATTTTCTCCCTGTTGGGTTACCATATTCGCACGGAAGAGAAATCAGCTGTCGGACGTGCGGATGCCGTGTGCTGGACACAGGATTCAATATATGTCTTCGAATTCAAGGTTGACAGCACTGCGGAAGCAGCTCTGAAACAGATTGACGACAAAGGTTACATGATTCCGTATCGCTTCGAGGACGGAAAAAGGCTTGTGAAAATCGGGGTGAACATATCCACCGTGACAAGAACCATAGACGGCTGGGTGGTTGATTTCTGTTCCTGACTTACGGCGGCGACAATATGGTAAGCGTCTCTGCGGTTACATATTAACGCGTTTTTTGTGGTTCCGAACTTTTGCCCATGAAAATCTCAAGAACAGATTAACATGGAAACAAAAGGTAAGCGTCTCCGCGTTTTGCAGTGCAACCTGCAAGTTGCTGTGTATCAGTTGTTTAACCGAAATCAGAGTTGCGGTTTTTATAACTCTGAAAATGCCTAAATCGCTGATAAACAATGAAATACGCGCTGCGCGTCCTAGCGGGAGTAAGCCACCGTCCTCATTATGAGTCCACCCGAAGCTCGCGCAAAAAGTGGTCGAGGGAGACTACTGCCGTTTCTGAGAGCGTGCGAGCGACCAAACGTCGGAGACGTATGTTCTCCCTGGGGAGATGTCACGACAGTGACAGAGGGGAGAGAAACCGCGAGGCCCGAAGCTCGCGCTGAAAAAAGAGGTCGAGGGAGCTTTCTGCTGTTCTGTGCGAGTGCGAGCGACCAAACGTCGGAGACGTATATTCTCCCTGGGGAGATGTCACGATAGTGACAGAGGGGAACGAAAGCCGCGAGGCCCGAGCTCGCACGAAAAAAGCCGTGGAACATTCCACGGCTTTTTTCGTGCGAGCGAAGGGACTCGAACCCATACGCACTAGGCACCAGATCCTAAGTCTGGCTTGGCTACCAATTACAACACGCTCGCAAAACCCTTCGGAAGACTCATAACATTAAGCCCATCGCTGAAGTCGGCCTTTTGGAAGCTGCCTACTTCTGTGTCCGAAAGGATTACAAAGTTATGTATATTTTTCAAAAATCCAAAACAACCGGCATCAGGACATTATCAAAAGCAGTCATTGACCTAATCCAATACCGGAGAAAAGTCGTGGATATACCCTAACCGAACAGGCTCCTGTGAAGCAGAGAGACCACCTTGTCGAGAGCGGTGCGGTCCACCACGAAACTGATGTTTACATAGGACGCGCCTTGCGAGATCATATAGATACGGTAGTCGCTTAGCGGAGCGAACGTCTTCTCGAGAATACCTGTCACATTGTCCAGATTCTTGCCGATTACACTCACCTGTGACTTGTCGCGGTCCACATAAACATCGGCGAAAGACGAAAGTTCGCGGATGACATTATCCACATTCTGGGACGCATCCACCGTGACGGAAATGTTGGCCTCCGACGTGCTTATCAGATCCACAGACACATTGTTCCGGCTGAAGATCTCAAACACGCTCATAAGGAAGCCGGCAACATTGATCATCTTCGTGGAGAAGATGTTGATTACCAATATGTTCTCCTTGCTGGACACGGATTTCACACCGTCGTCGATAAACGAATTCTGAAGAATTACAGTTCCCTTGCCGTCCGGATTTATGGAATTCAGCACGTAAATCGGAATGTTCTTCTTCACCGCCGGCTCGATAGTCATCGGATGCAGCACCTTGGCACCGAAATGCGCCATCTCAGCAGCTTCCTCGAACGAAATGCGCTCAAGACTCCGCGTGCCCTCCACCTTTCTCGGATCCGCAGTCTTTACACCGTCCACATCCGTCCAGATTTCGATTCGCTGTGCCCCGACAGCCATTCCTATCAATGATGCCGTATAGTCAGAACCACCTCTGCCGAGCACCGTCGGCTCTCCGTCCTCAGTTGCGGAAACGAACCCCTGAGTTATAACGGCCTCGCAGTCAGTGTAATGAGAGGAAACCTCAGCATTGACCTTAATCGAGATCAGGTCCGGTTTCGGCTCGCCCTTCAGGAAATCGGCATTGGTGATGATCATCTTGCGCGAATCCATAAGACGGGTGCTGATGCCCCTCGCGTTCATCGCGCAGCAGATGATGTTGGACGACAGATACTCGCCATTGCCGATGATGACGGCCTTGCTCCTGTCCGAAAGCTCTCCAAGCTCGCATACCGCCTCAATGAAATGTGAAAGCTTGTCACAAATTTCATTGACCCGCCTCTGCGTGTCCTCTAAAATGCTTTCCTTGTCAATGCTTTCCGACTGACTTATAAGTTCCTCAGCCAGAGTGAGATGCCTGCTTCTGAGCTGCTCAAGCAAGGCCGAGGCCTCTTCAAAATTACGTTTCTTCGCCTCATCTGATATGCGGTAGAGCAGGTCCGTCACTTTGGACAATGCTGACACTACCACGACAGGGCGTTCCGGAAGCCTTTTCCGGATAATTTCTATTGTGCGCGAAATCGCAGCGCAATCAGCGACGGACGTGCCGCCGAATTTCATCACTATCATATTTCAGTTCGTTTTGGAATCTGTCCTGAAATCATTTCAAAACAGATTCTTGTTATTGTCAACCATTACCTTTCCGCCGAGCAGAACCTTGTTTATGAAAGGCGAGCGGTAGCAGTAAGGAATCCAGGTCAATGAAGGTATCTTATTGGTAATTATAACATTGGCTTTCTTGCCGACCGTAATCGAGCCGGTCTCGCCTTCCACGCCCATAGCATAAGCGGAATTCAGAGTGCAGGCATTGAACGACTGTATCGGCGTCAGCCTCATCTGGATACATCCGAGCGACATGACAAACCGCATGTCTCCACAAGGGGAAGAGCCCGGATTATAGTCTGATGCCAATGCAAGTCCCAGTCCCGAGTTAATGAAATCCAGGGCCTTGCCGTATTGCATCCTGAGGAAAAAAGAAGCGCCAGGAAGCATTGTCGGCATCGTGTCAGGAGCGTCGGCGAGAGAGCGTATCTCATCATCAGTCGTGCTCTCGAGATGGTCCACAGAAAGAGCATTGTGCTTCACGCCCACCTGTACGCCGCCTGAAACCGCAAGTTGGTTCGCATGAAGCTTCGCACGCATTCCATATTTCTCACCGGCAGAAAGAATCCTGTCAGTCTGCTCCGGAGTGAAGAAATTTTCCTCGCAGAAAACGTCAATGAAATCCGCAAGCCCCTCTGCGCTTACAGCCGGGACCATCTCCTCACAGACAAGCTTCACATAGTCCTCCTGCCTTCCGGCATAGGCGCGTCCCACAGCGTGAGCCCCGAGAAAAGTGGACTTTATTATAGCAGGAGACGACTCTTTGATACGCCGTATCACCCTGAGTATCTTCAGCTCATCCTCAGTCGAGAGCCCATATCCGCTTTTTATCTCAATGGCGCCAGTACCTGCGGCAATCATCTCATTCACCCTGGCCATCGCCTGAGAGTACAGCTCATCTTCCGAAGTCCTGTGGAGCAGATCCGCAGAATTCAGGATGCCACCGCCGTTCGCCGCAATCTGAGCATAGGAAAGCCCCTCGATCTTGTCCAGGAATTCCCGTTCACGGCTTCCTGCAAAGACAATGTGAGTGTGCGAGTCGCAGAAGCAGGGCAATACCATACCTCCCTCAGCGTCAATGACTTCGCAGCTGTAAGGGCGGTCTCCAAGTGAGTCAGCAGGGCAGTCCCTGTGCAAACTGTCAGAACCATCCCTATGCAAGCCGGTAGAGCCATCTCTGAGCAAGACGTCAGAACCGTCCCACTGCAAGCCGTCAGGGCAGTCTGACATTGGCCCGAAACCGGAAATGAGCCCGTCTTCGATCAGAAGCCAGGCATTGTCCAATGTCCCGGTCACCGACATCTCCACTCCCGCCTTGCGGCTGGTCTGCTGGTCTGTGATGCCGACAATCTGTCCTATATTCTTTATGAGAGTCCTCATAGCATGTTGGCCTCGTTGCGGATAAATTCAATGCTCTTCATGATGAGAGGGTGCATGTATGTATCCACATCCACGAACGGAACGACTTTGCGGTAAGACTCCAACAGTTTTTCGATGGCAGGAGATGACTTGCCCGGACGGCGGAACTCAAGCGCCTGCGCTGCATTGAACAGCTCGATGGCGAGGACGGTCTCCACATTGTCCATCACGCGGACCAGCTTCGTGGCAGAGTTCGAACCCATGCTCACGTGGTCCTCCTGTCCCTGGGAAGAAGGGATGGAATCGCACGAAGCCGGCCAGCAGAGCATCTTGTTCTGGCTCACGATAGATGCGGCCGTGTACTGAGGAATCATGAATCCGCTGTTCAGACCAGGTTTTGCAACCAGGAACATCGGCAGGCCTCTCTGACCGCTGATAAGTTTGTAAATACGTCTCTCTGAGATATTTGCAAGCTCTGACATGGCGATTGCCAATGTGTCCATAGGAATTGCGATAGGCTCACCGTGGAAGTTTCCTGCAGAGATGATCATATCCTCGTCAGGGAAAACGTTAGGGTTGTCGGTGGCACTGTTGATTTCATTGCCGATGACAGATTCCACATATCTGATGTTGTCTTTCACGGCTCCGTGGACCTGCGGAATGCAGCGGAACGAATACGGGTCCTGGACGTGCTGCTTAGGACGGCGGATCAGTTCGCTGCCATCAAGCAGACTGAGGAATGCGTCAGCCGTCTCCATCTGTCCCTTGTGCCTGCGCAGAAGGTGAGTGAGCTCGTAGAACGGCTCGATGCGGCCGTCGAAAGCCTCCAGTGACATTGCCCCGATGCAGTCAGCCCAACGTGAAAGGCGCTGGCTCTTGAGCAGTGCCCATACGGCGTGCGCACTCATGAACTGTGTTCCGTTCAGC
>HF996030.1:13781-15200 GCA_000432515.1 Bacteroides sp. CAG:545 | reverse complement strand
TTCCGTTCAGCAGGGCGAGACCTTCTTTGGACTGTAGTCTGATAGGCTCCCAGCCGAGTTCCTGCCAGACGTCTGCAGCAGAGCGGACCTCGCCGTGATAAAGGACCTCACCCATTCCGATAATCGGAAGGCAGAGATGGGCGAGCGGTGCCAGGTCTCCCGAAGCGCCGAGCGAACCCTGCTGATAGACGACAGGAAGAATGTCGTTGTTGAACATGTCCATAAGCCTTCCGATGGTGGCAAGCTGCACTCCGGAATGACCGTAAGAGAGCGACTGCACCTTCAGGAGCAGCATCAGTTTCACGATTTCCGGACGTACCGTGTCGCCGGTTCCGCAGGCGTGGGACATCACCAGATTGTGCTGCAGCTGCGAAAGGTCCTCCTCAGGAATCGTGATGTTGCACAGCGAGCCGAACCCGGTAGTGACACCATAGACAGGCCTGCCGATATCTTCCATCTTGCTGTCCAGGTACTCACGGCATTTGAGGACCTGCTTCTCCGACTCTTCAGAAAGGGTTATGGTTTCATTATGGTCAATGATTTCCTTTATTTTCCATAATGTCAATGTATCATTTGAAATTTTATGTGACATGAAAGCGAATTTTAAAATTTGGACAATGTCTTCAGTATCAATGAGTCATCTGCATTGACAGGAACAGTGACTCTGAGCGACGGGGTGCGTCCCTCCTCTCTTTCGATGGCGTGCAGGGCTCCTTCATTGCGGGCCCAGCTGCGACGTGCGATACCGTTGTTCACATCCCAGAAAAGCATGTTGGTAATATGCCTTGCAGAATCGTCGGAACCGTCAACGACCATGCCGAAGCCGCCGTTGATGACCTCGCCCCAGCCTACGCCGCCTCCGTTGTGGATCGAAACCCAGGTGGCACCGCGGAACGAATCGCCTATGACATTCTGGATGGCCATGTCGGCCGTAAACTGAGAACCGTCATAGATGTTGGAGGTCTCACGGAAAGGAGAATCTGTGCCGGAAACATCATGGTGGTCGCGTCCGAGCACGACAGGAGCGGAAATTTCGCCGTTTCTCACAGCCTCGTTGAAGGCCAATGCAATCTTCGTCCTGCCTTCACAGTCAGCATAGAGAATTCGTGCCTGGGAACCTACCACGAGATGGTTCTTGCCTGCTTCCTCTATCCAGTGTATATTGTCACGGAGCTGGCCCTGGATCTCTTCCGGCGCCTTTGCAAGTTCCTCGGACAATATCTTGACTGCGATTTCGTCTGTCTTGGCGAGGTCTTCCGGTTTCTGGGACATACATACCCATCTGAACGGACCGAACCCGTAGTCGAAATAAAGCGGACCCATAATGTCCTGAACATAAGAAGGATAGCGGAAGCCTCCCTCCTCGTTCATGATGTCTGCGCCGGCACGTGAAGACTCCAGCAGGAATGCATTCACATA
>HF996030.1:8945-13774 GCA_000432515.1 Bacteroides sp. CAG:545 | reverse complement strand
AAGACTCCAGAAGGAATGCATTGCCATAATCGAAGAAATACATTCCCTTGGCCGTAAGCCTGTTGATGGCTGCGACCTGACGTCTCAATGACTCTCTTACGCACTCCTTGAAGCGCTTAGGCTCTTCCGCCATCATCACCTTCGATTCCTCAAGAGAGTAGCCGGCCGGATAATAGCCGCCGGCCCACGGATTGTGCAGCGAAGTCTGGTCGGAGCCGAGATTTACGTCAATGTCTTCTTCAGCAAGCCTTTCCCAGAGGTCCACCACATTGCCGACATAGGCCATTGACACTACCTCCTTGTCATTCACGGCTTTGCGGATGCGCGGGATGAGCTCGTCGAGACTCTCGTGAAGCTCGTCCACCCAGCCCTGGTCATAACGCTTGCGGGCTGCGAGCGGGTTGATTTCCGCCACCACGCTTACCACGCCGGCGATATCTCCGGCCTTAGGCTGTGCTCCTGACATGCCGCCAAGTCCCGCCGTCACGAAAAGAAGACCTTTCATGTTCTCGCGGCTTCCGTCAATGCCCTTGGCCTGCAGCTGTTTACGTGCAGCATTCATAACCGTTATGGTGGTTCCGTGGACAATTCCCTGCGGACCTATGTACATATAGGAGCCGGCCGTCATCTGACCGTACTGGGAAACGCCCAATGCATTGAACCTCTCCCAATCATCCGGCTTGGAGTAGTTCGGAATGACCATGCCGTTCGTCACCACTACGCGCGGAGCATCCTTGTGGCTCGGAAAAAGTCCCATAGGGTGGCCTGAGTACATCGACAATGTCTGCTCGTCAGTCATTTCCGCGAGATATTTCATAGTCAGGCGGTACTGTGCCCAGTTCTGGAAAACCGCACCGTTTCCGCCGTAGGTGATGAGCTCGTGCGGATGCTGTGCGACGCGCGGGTCCAGGTTGTTCTGAATCATTGCCATAATCGCGGCAGCCTGACGGCTCTTTGCCGGATATTCGTCTATAGGACGGGCAAACATCTGGTAATCAGGGCGGAACCTGTACATGTAGATTCTTCCGTAGTCGTGCAGCTCCTGGGCGAACTCTTCCGCCAATACAGCGTGGAACTTGACCGGGAAGTATCGGAGCGCATTCTTCAGCGCGAGCGCCTTCTCTTTGTCAGTGAGAATGTCCTTGCGTCTCGGTGCATGGTTCACGGACGCGTCATACGGTTTTTTCTCGGGCAGTTCTGCAGGGATGCCTTCGAGAATCTGTTTCTGGAAATCAGTCATATCTTATTGTCCTATGTTCTTGTTAACTTCAGCAAGTACCTCAGCCTCAGCCGCTACAGCCTCCGCTTCGATTCTTGCGGCCTCGTCAGTCAGTTCTGAGGCCAATGCCCTGTCTTTGAGACCTGCTGCATTGATTCTTACATTCAGATGGGCGCCTCTTACAGCGGCGAGGGCGGCAATCGCGCCGACACCAGCGTCAGAAGCGGAAGCCGGGTTGCCGATACGTGCCATGGCCAATGCCACAGGCATAGCCTCCATCGCGGTCTGCATCGTCTTGAGCGGCACTCTGCTGGCATAGAGAGTAGCCTTCTCCATCGCCTCGGCACGTGCTGCCTTTTCCTCCTCAGTACCCTTAGGCATGGAGAATACATCCATGATTTTCGCGAATGCCTCAGTATCTTCATCTACCAGTCTGAGCAGCCTTTCCATCACATCCTGGCCTCTTTCAGCCCAGTCGGAAAACTCCTTCCACCTGTCATCCCAGCCACGTTTGTGGGAGGACAGATTGGCAACCATAGTGCCCAGAGCCGCAGCGAGAGCACCCATGTATGCGGATACGGAACCGCCGCCAGGAGCAGCTGACTCAGAAGCCGTTTCACGGGCAAATCCCTTCACGCTCATCCTCACCAGACGCTCTTTGCGGGCCTGGACTTCCTCATCCGTCATCAGGTATTCGATAACCTTCTCTTTTGGGTTGAATGGCTTCAAGTCGTTGAGGCCCAATGATTTGACTGCTATCTTGATGAGCTCTTCCTCAGGCACGCCGAGAGAACGCTGCTGTTTTTCCAAGTAGAATTTGCCGGCATCCACTAATACCCTCTTAGGCACGAGGCCCACAATCTCGGTTCCCGTAACCCTCAAACCTCTGGCAGCAGCGGCCCTGCATACTTCCTCGAAGGCCACATGCAGCGGAGTCACGTTCATATCCGTAATGTTCATGGAAACCTGGGCGATACCGTATTCCTCTATGAACCAGCCGATTGCCTTACATCCTTTGAGCGTTCCCGGAATCCATACGGTCTTGCCTGCCTCGTCCTTGATGATTTTTCCGGTCAGGCTTCCTCCTTCACGTGCAGGACGGCCCTTCTCTCTCACGTCGAAAGCCACCGCCATCGCACGACGCGTGGAAGTGGTGTTGAGGTTGAAATTCACGGCGATCAGGAAATCCCTCGCTCCGACATTGCTGGCGCCGGCCTTCGCCACAGTCTCCGTATATGCCTCAGGCCCGAAATCAGGCTTTCTTTCCGGGTCAATGACTTTTTCCGGCAGGGCTTCATATTCTCCTGCACGGCATACTGCAAGGTTCTTTCTTTCAGGCTTGTAGGCCGCAGCCTCATAACAGTAGCACGGGATGCCGAGTTCATTGTAGATGCGCTTGGCAAGTCCTCTGGCAAGCTCTCCGCATTCCTCAAGAGTGATGCCGGCAACCGGTACGAGCGGAAGCACATCAGTAGCTCCTGAACGTGGATGCGCGCCGTGATGGTGGCGCATGTCGATCAGTTCGGCAGCCTTTTTCTCGCCCTGGAAAGCAGCTTCGAGAACAGCTTCCGGACTTCCCACGAATGTCACCACAGTCCTGTTGGTAGCTTCGCCCGGATCGACGTCCAGCACTTTTACGGATTCTTCGCCGCGCTCGGTAACGACCTTGGTATCAGCCACTGCCGCGACGATCTGGTCAATGATTTCTTTGTTCCGTCCCTCACTGTAGTTAGGTACGCATTCAATGATTCTGTCCATATCTTATTGTTTATAACTTTCGTGAAACTATTATCTTATAGCCGCCTTGAAGAGCATGTCCGGCTTGTGGAAATCAGGAGACTCGTCGTCCGATTTGACAGCAGAATACCAGTTTACGGAGCCGTCAGAGCGGTAATCAGCACGGAAAACGCCCATGTAGAATCCGTCTTTCAGGTTCAGCCCCATCGACTCAAGCTCCTGAAGGTCAATGCTTCCGCTCACGGTATAGTGCATATCCGTGTGCTCGCATTCCAGTTTCAGAGTGCTGAAATTCCATGCGTAGTCGATATCCCTGTAGAATTTGGCTTTATAATCCAAGGTGTGCCCGGCCGGAGTCATCTCCGCTCCGTAATAGCAGGTCATGGCACTGTCCGCACTGAAGAAAATTTCCACCCTGTCGTCATTCAGCAGGTCCAGTTCGGCCTGTGGATTTTCATTGACGGTCAGCGTGGAATCATTGACTTCGAAAACGAATTTGAAGGCGGAGTCTCCGGTCAGACAGGAGAAATGGGTGTCGTCCTCGAGGCTGTCCCAAGGCGCGTGGAGTCCGCTGATTACGGATTCCTTGTCACTACCGATACGGAAAGTGCCCTCGGGGCATCTGTTGCAAGAGCATAAGAGCGCAATACCAAGTGCTGCGCAAAGCAGTTGACGGTTCATAGCACGTTATTAGTTGTATTTTCGTATCCACGAATATACGACTAATAAGCGATATTTTCAACTTTCCCTACTTAGTTTTCTTCCGGATCTTATACCCGAGCATTGCCATGAATATGCTCATCAGAGGGCTTATGATATTGAAGAAGCAATACGGGAGATAGGCGATGGTCGCGGTGCTGAGGATGGTGGCCTGCGTCATACCGCAGCTGCTCCACGGGAAAAGCGGCGAAGTGACTGTGGATGAATCCTCTACGGAGCGTCCGAGCAACCTGCTCTCATAGCCGCGTTTGGCATAGATGTCCTTGTAGATGTCGGAAGTCAGGATGATGGAGAGATACTGGTCCGAGATGACGCCGTTCAGTATGACACCAGTGCCCACAGTTGAGGCCACGAGACCCGTGCGCGTCTTGGTCATCGGCAGGATCAATGAAGCCAGGTGGTGAAGCATTCCGCTGGCCTTCATGCAGCCGCCGAAACACATCGCGCAGATGATAAGATATACAGTATTGAGCATACCGAGCATACCTCTTGACGAAACCAGCTTGTCCACGTCCGCCACGCCGGTATTCACCGAAACCGAATCATAGATGGTCTTGACAATGCCGGTGAACATCACTCCGCCTTTTCCTGCGCCCTCTGCGCTCAGGCCCATTGACTGAAGAGAACCCACACCGATCTCGGTAATGATGTGCGGCTGCAGAATCAGAGCGAAAACGGCCGCGAGAACAGTGGACAGGCCCAGCACGACAAGAGCCGGAAGCTTCCGCGCAATCATGATGCCCGTCGCGACCGGAACGACCAGAGTCCAGAGCGAAATGTTGAATTTCGAGGCCAATGTCTCAGTATAGACGGAAATCTGCGCCGAATCGCTGCCGGTGTGCAGAAATCCCAGTATAAGGAACAGGATCAGGGTCAATGCAAATGACGGTATGGTCGTGAGCATCAGGTACTTGATATGTCTGAAAAGGGGAGTGCCCGAAATGGAGGCGGCCATCACGGTCGTGTCGGAAAGCGGGGAAATCTTGTCCCCGAAATACGCTCCGGAAATGATGGCGCCCGCAATCATTCCCTCACTGAAGCCTTGAGCCTTGCCTATACCCATAAGCGCTACTCCGATGGTGGCGATGGTGGTCCACGAACTGCCTATCATCACGGAGATGAACGCGCAGATAACGCAGGCGGGCAGCAGGGA
>HF996030.1:0-8916 GCA_000432515.1 Bacteroides sp. CAG:545 | reverse complement strand
GTCAGCAGGAATATCTTCGGGGAGATGATTTTCACACCATAATATATCATTGACGGCACAGTTCCGCTCATGGTCCAGGTTCCCGATATGCCTCCGATCAGGAACAATATCACAATCGCGGTCGTGACGTCACCGATATTGCTCCGTATCGCATCCTCGAAATCCTGCCACGGCTTCTTGAAAAGCCACATCGCAAGCCACACGCAGATGCCTGCGGAGAACAGCAGTGAGACCTGGCTCGCGCCAAGAATCGCATCGCTCCCGAAAAAGCTGATGTTCAATGCCAATAATATGATCAGTACTATGATAGGTATCAATGAGATACCCGTTCTGATGACAGCTGTCCGTTTCATTTCCTCGTCAATTGCATATTAGGTCCGCATATGCCACTGCGGATAAAGGCCGCAAAGATAATGAAAATTATCCGTTTTGAGAGGCGGAAAAAATGCTATCTTTGCGGAAACCACAAATACAGACAGCATTATGAGAAACGTGTATTCAAGGCTCGTGACATTGACATTGACCATTGCGGCAGCCTTTCTTGTTGCATCCTGCGGAAATCGTATCAGTGAGAAGGAATCGATGGAATTCCTGTACCGGTATATGGATATCGCGGACCAGGGCGATTACAGCGAAGAATTCTTCAGGGAAAATGTGAAAATGTCGTTGCAGGCAAGACGGGAGATGCCGTGGGGCAAGGACGTGCCTGACCAGCTGTTCAGACATTTCGTGCTTCCGGTACGAGTGAACAACGAGCGCCTGGATGATTTCAGAAAGGTATATTACGATACGCTCAAAACCCGTGTCGCTGGTCTCTCGATGCACGATGCGGCGCTTGAAATAAATCATTGGTGTCACGAAAAGGCGACCTATACGCCGTCAGACGGAAGGACTTCATCCCCGATGGCGACCATCCTGAGCGGAGAAGGACGCTGTGGTGAAGAATCCACATTTACGGTGGCGGCGATGCGTACCATGGGAATCCCTGCACGTCAGGTCTATACCCCGAGATGGGCGCATACTGACGACAACCACGCCTGGGTGGAAGTCTGGACTGACGGGAAATGGTCATTCCTCGGAGCCTGCGAGCCTGAGCCGGAACTGAATATGGCCTGGTTCAACGAGCCCGCTTCCCGGGCAATGCTTATGCACACCCGCGTGTTCGGAGACTACAACGGACAGGAAGATGTTATCCGCCGCACGCCTAACTTCACTGAAATCAATGTGATAGGAAACTACGTGAAGACACGTGACAATGTCGTTACCGTAAAAGACATTGACGGAAATGCTGTCAGCGGAGCGAAGGTGGATTTCTGCATATACAATTACGGAGAAGTGTTTCCGGCTGTGACATTGGCCGCGGACAATGAAGGGAAGGCATCGCTTCACACCGGACTTGGAGATATGATGGTGTGGGCATATAGTGACGGCAATTTCGGTTATGCGAAACTCGAAGGCGACAGTCCTGAATGCCGTAAGGACATCGTTCTGAGCCATAAGGTCGGAGATGCTCTCGAAATCGTGTGCGACATCAATCCTCCTGCGCCGGGCAATATCCCTGCTCACGCGACCGCTGAGGCTGTCGAGGCGAACAAGGTGAGACTTGCTGCGGAAGACTCTATCCGTCACGCATATACATCCACATTTACGACATCGGACAATGCCGGTGAGCGTCTCGGTCTTCCGGAACTGTCGAAGGAGAATGCGGACAAGGCCTGCCGTCAGCTCATTGACGCCAAGGGCAACTGGCGCGAGATTCGGAAATTCATTGCCGAGGCCTACGAAGGCGGCAAGGTGGAAACTGCTCTGCCGATGCTGGCTACACTTACCAGAAAAGACCTGCGTGATACGAAATCGGATGTTCTGGAAGATGCTCTGGAGTCTGTGGACTTCTCTGCTGAGGACTATCCTGATGCGGAACTGTTCTATAAATATGTGTTGTGCCCGCGTGTGGCAGGCGAATTCATACAGCCGTACCGCAGGCAGATAAGGGAAGTTCTGACGCAGATTGCTCCTGATATGACGGATGCTGAGAAGACGGCATCTGTAATCAATTGGGCGAAAGAGAATCTCGAAATAGCTGACAGCCTGAACTCCAAGCGTCTGCAGGCGACTCCGGCCGGCGTTCTCAGCCTCAGGAAGTCAGACAGGCGTTCCCGTGATATCTTCACGGTGGCGGCTCTGAGGACATTCGGTATTCCGTCAAGGATAGACCAGATGACCGGAAAGGCGCAGTATTTCACAGGTGGAGAATGGAACGATATCGTCATGGACGCCGGTAATCAGGTGGGAACAGTCTCTGAAAAAGGCTGGATGACAATGCGTTATAAACCGGAAGCTGGAATGCCGGAGAATCCGGAATACTACCGTCACTTCACATTGTCCAAAATTCTGAAGAACGGCAGGCGGGTGCTTCTCGATTTCGAAGGCGGAGACGCGACTGAACTGGGGGCGGATGCTTCAGCGAAGAGTTTCAGCAAGCCGTTCCAGCTGGATGAGGGGAATTATGTGCTGACGAGCGGAACACGTATGGCCAGCGGAAAGGTTCTTGCGAGGATGGTGACTTTCAATGTCCTTAAGGATCAGACCACTGATGTCCAACTGGTTATGCGTCATTCTGCAGAGGAAATCAGCGTTTTGGGCGCAATGAATCCGGAAGCATTCTATATTCCGGTATCTGATGGCAAGGCTGCGGACAAGGTGTCGCTGCTCAGTACCACAGGCAGGGGATATTTCCTTTTGGCCGTGCTTGGTGCGTGTGATGAACCGAGCAACCATGCGATCAGGGAAATGCAGGCTGTTGCCGGAAAACTCAAGGAATGGGGACGCCCTGTGGTGGTTCTCGGACAGAATGAGGCGGCAGTGGCTAAGCTGAATGTTAATAAGGACTGGCATTATGGCATTGACCCTGAATGGGAAATTCGTGAAATGCTGTGCGAAGGCTGTCATACCGCTTCCAGGACGCTTCCTGTCATCGCGATGTGCGACAGTTTCGGCCGCGTGGTGTATATTTCTACCGGTTACAATACCTCGCTTGCAAGTCAGCTGACTGCTGTCATTGACGGAATTTAGTTAACTTTGCAGGATGGGCGTACAAGATGGCGCTGGATTATGATTATGGAACAGAAAAAGAAGAAATTATATCCGTTGAAGTTCAATCCTGTAGTCGAGGAAACTGCGTGGGGAACTGAGACGACCGGAATTGCCGATATCGGCAAGACCGATTCTGAAGTGACCTGTGGATGGTTGGCGGAAAGCACTCTGAGTGAGGTGCTTGAAACTTATCTTGAGGAACTGGTGGGGGAGAACTGCTATTCATTTTACGGAAGGCAGTTTCCGCTTATGGTCAAGTGGCTTCGCATTGACGGGAAAATGCCTCTGACCGTGTGCCCGACAGACGAGACCGCATCCCAGCGCTATGATACGCTCGGCAAGATGAAACTCTGGTATGTCGCTGATGCAGAGCCTGGTTCCAAGGTCTATATGGGCTTCAAGAGGGAGGTTTCCGCAGCGGAACTGTATGACAGATGCCACAACGGGACGCTGGAAGATGTGCTCAATGTGGTGACTCCGCATAAGGGGGACGTGTTCTTGGTGACTCCGTGCCTCTCTCATGCTGCTCAGGGAGGTGTTTCCATATTGGAAATAACTGAGTCGTCAGACCTTGATTTCAGAATCTACGGGTTCGGGAAATTGACTCAGGTTGAGGAACTTGCGCTCGAGGCGACGTTGGATTTCATTGATTTGGGCAAGTATGACGGCGACCTTTATATCCCTGCAGGAAAACATTCTGCGAAAGCGTTCGATGCCAATGTTCGTTCAGTGTCAAATCCGGATGCTGCAGCGGACAAAATCACGGACCGCGTGGCTGCATTGAGGGAATTCAGCGTCACCAGCATTGACCTTAAGGATCCGGTTCATATTGATACAGGTACGACAGATGCGTTCACGGTCTATGTGTGTCTTGGCGGGGCGGCTTCCGTTCAGATCCAGGATGAGAAGACCGGTGCGGCCAGGTATGACTTCAAGGCCGGTGAACTGGTTCTGGTGCCTGCGGATGTGACTGATTTCTACCTGGTTCCGGATGACAGGGACACGAGGCTTTTCGAGGTGACCATCGAGCCTTATGATGAGGAAGACAAGTATATCGACCCGGAGGCTGAGGAAAAACTTCCGGATGATGATGAGAAGGTGGCGTCCATCGAGGAATTCCTCCGTAAGAATCCGGGCAGACTAAATTAAGTAATCCTTAAAGAATCATGGAGCCAGTACGTATTGACAAGTTCTTATGGGCAATAAGGGTCTTCAAGACGCGCAGTGAAGCGGCTGAAGCCTGCAAGGGCAATCGTGTGAAGGTCAATGATGCCGATGCGAAGCCGTCCCGCGATGTGAAGGTCGGGGATGTGATAACTGTCCGTAAGGCTGCCGTATATTACAAATGGAAAGTTCTGGGACTGATTGAGAACCGTGTCGGGGCTCAGCTTGTTCCGCAATATGCTGAAAATCAAACTCCACAGGAGGAACTTGACAAACTCAAGGCTCCTGTGGAGACATTCTTCGTAAAGCGTGACCGTGGCACCGGCCGTCCGACCAAGAAGGACCGCCGCACCATCGACGCCATGTGGGGTGAGATCGATTTCAATGCCGACCTCCCGGACGATCCGCCGGGATATGACGACTACGAATAAATTATTTCTCGTATTTCTTAGCCTGCTCAGCGATGAGCGCTGCGTCGTCGAAGTAGTTGATGCGCATGGCATTACGTACTTCAGACAATGTCTGTGCTGCTGTTTCGCGGGCTTTTTCCGTACCGCGTTTCAGGATGTTGAACACCTCAGGGATGTCCTGCTCGAACTCGTGGCGACGTGCGCGGATCGGGTCGAGGTGCTTGTTGAGCACGCTGTTGAGGAATTTCTTGCAGGTGCCGTCACCGATACCGCCATTCACATACTGTTCCTTCAGCTCGTCCAGGCTCTTGAACTCCGGCCAGAATTCCGCGAAGTCCTCCGCCGTGCTGAATGCATCCATATAGGTAAACACGGCATTGCCCTCAAGATGGCCCGGTTCGTCCTGGCTCATACGAGGTTCGCCGTTTGACATTTTCTTCACCTTCTTCCATACTGTGGCTGCGTCGTCGCTGAGGTAGATGCAGTTGCCGAGCGATTTGCTCATCTTCGCCTTGCCGTCAGTGCCCGGAAGTCTCATACATACGCAATTCTGCGGAAGCAGAATCTCCGGTTCTACGAGCACGTCTCCGTAGATGCTGTTGAATTTGCGGACGATTTCACGGGTCTGCTCCAGCATCGGCTCCTGGTCTTCACCGGCAGGAACGATGGTTCCTTTGAATGCGGTGATGTCTGCAGCCTGGCTTACAGGGTAGCAGAGGAATCCTGCAGGAAGAGAGTTCTCGAACTCCCTCATCTGGATTTCGGACTTTACCGTAGGATTTCTCTGAAGTCTGGATACAGTCACGAGATTCAGGTAATAGAAAGTCAGTTCGGTAAGTTCCGGAATCATCGACTGTATGAACAATGTGCATTTTGCAGGGTCGATTCCGCATGAAAGATAGTCGAGCGCGACCTCGATGATGTTCTGGCGTACCTTCTCGGGATTGTCATAATTGTCTGTAAGTGCCTGGGCGTCAGCGATGAACACGAACATCTTGTCGTAGTCTCCCGCGTTCTGCAACTCCACCCTACGTTTCAATGATCCCACATAATGTCCAAGATGCAGTTTGCCAGTAGGCCTGTCGCCTGTCAATATCACTTTTTCCATAGAATTCTTTCTCTTTGTTTATAGAACGCCAAATATAGCAATTATTGCTCAGTATTTCAACTTCTCAGGCTTTCGCACGGAAGACTTGTCAATAAGATAGTTTCCACATGGCGTTCCTCGCGGCACGGCTGCGGGACGAGTTCATCTTGCCGAAATTCCATGTCACGCGCAGCAGGATGTTCCTGCCCATGACATTGGTATAGGAATCCTGGACGTAGTTTTCCCTGAAAGTGTGCGACATGGACTTGTCATTGTCGAGAATGTCCTGCACCTCAAGTGCGAAATTGAATGACTTGACGCTCTTGGACAATATCAGGGACCAGTCCCAGGTGTCGTCATTGTAACCCTTGGCATATCCTCTTCTGGAAGTCCAGATCAGTCTTGTCATCATGTCGATGCCGATAGGCGTGTTCCATGCGACGGTACCGTACTGCCCGAACTCCCAGACGTTCATATTCGCGTTCTGGTCGAGCGAGTACTTCGAGCGGTCCAGGGTGGTCCGGCTGATAAGCGATATGGTGAGATTGTCAATGGGTCTGCATCTCAGTCCTATTTCGCCGTTGGCCTCCACCCCTGTCATAGTGCTTTCCTTGAAACCGCTTTTCCCGGAGTAGAACAAGTCTCCGGAAGCATTGTCTCCCCAGAATGCCTTCATGAATGTCGGGTAGTCGAAATGGTCAATGTCCATCAGGTCCAGTCTGCCGGTGCTCTGGTAACTGACTGATTTCGAGTATCTGAATGAAAGGGTGGTGCTTAGCGCAAGCTTCTTGTTCTTGGTCAGGTTTATATAGGCATTGTAATATCCCTGGATGCTTCCGCCGCCTTTTCTGGAATTGACTGGTATGCTGTACCTTACGCTGTTCTTGTCGAACCATGAGGCATTTGATTTCGCATCCTTGCTGTATTCTCCGTCCATATAGATGTAGTAATTCCATCTTTCGAAATCTCCGTCTGCAGTAAGGTAGAAATCGTGCGTGAATGACGGCTTCAGATAGATGTTTCCGGCAGAAATCCTCAGCGGATTCAGTATCCTGGCAGCAGGGGTTATGCTGGAAGGAGTCGGCCTTTCCGAATTCATGTCGTACTTCAGGAGGATGAAATTGTCCTTTATGGTCGTGGTCAGTTTCAGGAAAGGAGACCATGCAGTGGCCCATTCTCCCTTTCCGGTATGGGTGTCCAGTCCGTAGGACCTGCCGTGGTTTTCATTGTTTATGACTCTCACGAAACCGCCGGCCTGAAGATTGGTGGACTTGTTGTTGTACTGGACAAGAAGCCTGCCGTAGTTCGTGATGTAGTAGTTCTCGCTAAGTGAGGAGTAATACTCGTTGCTGCTGTTGTCCGCCGCGTTGAATGCATCGGACGTGCTTGTCTGCACCTTGTAGTAGCTGGATACAAAAGCCTCTGCAGCCCAATGCTTTACGATAGGCTCCACATATTTGAAACTGCCGCCGTATGAGTACCGTGTGCCCTCATTGTCATACAGCAGGTCCCTCGAAACCGTGCTTCCGTCCAGATACGTGGTGTTCGTGCTTTCGCTGGAGTTCCCGTCCAGGCTGCCGTAAGTATATGAGCCTGAAACCGTCACGGAACGCCCTTTCTTCCCGATGTCCTTCACGCCGAAAGTCACGTCGCCTTTTGTGAACAATGTCCTTTCCTTCTCGGCTGATGAAGATATGTTCCTGCTCTGTGACACTCCGTCCAACGTATTCTTAGTCTTGCCGTTACCGTGGTCGGAGTAGTCATTGTAGGTAAATGCCGGCGTGAACTTGAAATTGTATTTCTTCTTGCTCTTGTTCTTGATTTCCATGACGGCCGAGAACTTCTGCACGTCTCCGGTCAATGTCTTTGTGTCATTGTCCTCCAGGTTTCCCTCGTCGAGGTAGGTGATGCGGTCAGTCCTGCTCCGTTTGTTCACCTGGTCGGACGTGAAAGTAGCTGACACGCTGGTCTCCATTTTCTTTATCCTGTCCGTGTTCAGGTTCGCTCCGCCGCGCCAAGTCGTGTGCATTCCGCCTCCTTCCAGTTTCTTGCCGTATTCCTCGTTGCCGCTTGTTACGATTACTCCGTCATTTGCACCTACAATGTTGAGGCCGCTGCCCAATATCGTGAGCTGGTCCTTTTTGCCGTAGGCAGACATGAACGCACCGGTGTTGAACAGGAACTTCTTGTATTCCTTGTACTCCTCCCGCTGCTTTCCCGGTATGCTCGTTCCTGCCCCTGCACTGATGTTTCCGAACACGCCTTTCTTGTATTCGTCCTTCAGTTCCACATCCATCACTGTCTTCTTCTGGTCATCCTTGATGCCGGTGAATTCTGCCGTCTCGGACTCCTTGTCCACCACTTTCACCTTGTTCACAACGGATGCCGGCAGGTTGTTCAGCGCTGCCGTCTTGTCGCCCAGGAAGAACGTCTTACCGTTCAGAGTGATCTGTGAGACGGTTTTTCCGTTCACCTTCACGTTTCCGCTCCCGTCCACCTCGACGCCCGGCATTTGCTTGAGCAGGTCCTTCAGCTTGTCGGTAGGCATGGTCCTGAACGCCGCCGCATTATATATTATGGTATCCTTACGGATTTCCATGGCATTCACATTGGCCGAAACTCTCGCCGCTTTCAGAGCCTCGAGGTCCGGCTTCAGCAGAATCTTGCCGAGGTCAATGTCTTTGCTTATATAGAGCTGCCTGTGGAATTTGCTGTAGCCCATGAACTCCACGAAAAAATCGTAATCTCCTCTGGTTACGTCATTTATCTCGCATTTGCCGTCGGGGCCTGTCAATGAAAAATTCGTTATGACGGTATCTTTGATGTGCCTCATGTAGATGGAGGCGAAACTGATAGGCTCATTGTTGGTGGAATCTGCCACTTCAGCCTTCAGCCTATATGATGTGCGGCCGAACATGCTGCCGGCAATTACTGTCTGCGCCGCTGATTCTATCCGGGTCAATGCCGATATTGACAATGCTGTAGCGATGGCTATGATGACGCTGCGGTATTTCATTTCGTTTCAGTTGGTTTTTCTTGTTTTATAGGTTTGTGGTACTGCAATTTGTCTCAGTCATTTTGCGAATTTATCAATAAAGTGTTGATATTCCTAATAAAATATGAAACATTTTGAAAACATTTTGAAAACATTTTGAAAACATT
>HF996029.1:114642-116972 GCA_000432515.1 Bacteroides sp. CAG:545 | reverse complement strand
AAGTAGGAAGAAAACTACTTCGTTTTCCTCCTACTCGATTTTGTCTTCTTGTAACTTGCAACTGCACAAGTGGTGGTGACTGCACCCAGTCCCAATAGCCATGCCAGGTCCGGCCAGGTGTCTGCGATCGTACATCCCTTGAGGACTATGGCCCTCATCGCATGGGCGAAGTACCGGAGCGGATTGACGAGAGTTATGTCCTGTGCCCATCCCGGCATTGACTCTATCGGCGTGAAAATACCGCTCATCAGCATAAATACCATGCTGAAGAACCAGATGACGAACATAGCCTGCTGGGTGTTGTCGCTGAAATTGGAGACCAGCAGTCCGAATGAAGCCATTGCCAATATGTGGGCGAGTGTGAATACGGCTATGTCCAGCAGGCTGCCCTTGCATACGTAGCCGAATACAATCCACGACAGCAGCAGACACGAGAATACCATGAAAAATGCTACGGCAATGTACGGTACCATCTTGCAGACGATGAATGTGGTCTTTCGTACAGGTGTCACGTTGATTTGCTCTATGGTACCTCTCTCCTTCTCGGAAACGATGTTCAGTGCAGGCAGGAAGCCGCACATCATGGTAACGGCAATCACTATCAGCGCCGGTATCATAAATGCCTTGTAGTCAAGATACTGGTTGTACATGTATGTCTCGTGTATCTCGAACTGGCCTCCCGATGCGGCAGGGATTCCTGAGGCGGATGCCAGGAAACCGCTCACGCAGGCGTTGAGGTACTGCGCTCCGATATTGCCTCTCGTGCCGTTTACGGTATTGACCTTTAAACCTACCGGAAGCGGGTCGCTCTTGTCTGTACCGGTCTTGAGATATTGCGCGAATCCGGAATTTATCGTCAGGATGGCATCGGTGCCGCCCTTGTCCATAAGGCGTTGAGCCTCTTCCGGTGAAGAAGCCAGGTCCAGCAGCTCGAAGTAACCGGACGACGCGCATTTTTCGGTAAGCAGCTGGGACTGGTCTGACCGGTCATTGTCCACTACCGCGAGTTTTATGTTGCGGACCTCCATATTGGCGGCGAACGGGAAGACAAATATTATCAGAAGCGGAAAAACCATTACTATACGTGGCATTCCGGGATCTCTCAGAAGCTGCTTGAATTCTTTCTTTAACAGATATTTCCACATATTACAGTCTGGTTTTAAAGTTCTTGACGCTTACCCATAGGAGGAATACTGCCATTCCTGACAGAACCGTCAGCTCTTTGGCTATCTCCTGCAGTCCGACACCCTGTATCAAGATCTTCTTCACAATGATGATGAACCATTTGGCCGGGATGAAATCTGAAAGCGCTTGCAGCGCCACTGGCATGCTCTCGCAAGGGAAAATGATTCCTGAGAGCAGCATTGTCGGCATTGTCAGTCCCATACCGCAGAGAAGCATCGCTGTCTGCTGGGTCTTGGAAATCACTGATACCAGCAGTCCGAGTCCGAGGGAAGAACCGACGAATATGAGGGCTGAGAATGACAGCAGGGTCAGGCTGCCACGTATCGGCACTTCCATTACATAATGTGCCAGCAGCAGTACGCTCACGAAATTGATGAGCGACAGGAACAGGTAAGGGATCAGTTTCGACAGTATTATCCAGAAAGGCTTGACTGGGGAGACGAGCACGAGCTCCATTGTCCCCATTTCCTTTTCCTCAACGATGGACACTGCGGTCATCATAGAGCATATCAGCATGAGTATCAGGCCCATGACTCCAGGAACGAAGTTGTAGGACGAGTTCATGGCCGGGTTGTACATCAGCTGCACATTAGGCCTCATGGATGTGGTCCCGACTCCGAACATCCTCTCGGAAAATTCCACCTGGCTGCTCTGCAATACGCCTTTGATGTAGTTCATCACGATCTGTGCGGAGTTCGGGTCAGAGCCGTCGCTGACTATCTGTATGACAGCCTTGCCCTGGGATGAGAATTTCTTGTCGAAGTCACTTTCGAAGCACAGGAACGCCTTCGCCTTTCCTTTCCTGATCCGCACCTCGGCTTCGGAGGGTGAATTGTGGAACTCGCCGATGCTCAGATACTTGTTGTTGTCAATGCGGTCGATTATGTTGCGCACGACAGGATCGCCAGGGTCTCCGACGACGTCCACCACAGCATTGTGCACCTCGGTGCTTATCGCGAATCCGAACAGGATAATCTGCACGATAGGCATCACCAGCACGATCAATGTCGTACGTCTGTCCCGGAAAATGTGCCGGAACTCCTTTTGTATGAATGCGAATATCTCTTTCATCTTCTGCCGGCTATTTTGGTAAATACTTCGTCCATGTCTTTTGCCTCATACCGGCCCTTGAGTTCAGCAGGTGA
>HF996029.1:104871-114610 GCA_000432515.1 Bacteroides sp. CAG:545 | reverse complement strand
GTGAGCCCAGCGCCTCGATTCTTCCGTCCACCATCACTGACACTCTGTCGCAATACTCGGCCTCGTCCATATAGTGCGTGGTGACGAAAACCGTGACACCCGTGGATGCCGCCTTGTAGATCAGTTCCCAGAAGCTGCGTCGCGTGACCGGGTCCACACCGCCTGTCGGCTCGTCCAGGAACACGATCTCCGGATCGTGCACCATAGCGATACTGAAGGCATGTTTCTGTTTCCAGCCCAGAGGAATGTCGCTCACGTACATGTTCTTCGCCTTCTCCATGTCCAGGGCCTTCAGCATTGACTCTGTCTTCTCTGCTATCTGTTTGTCTGACAGGCCGTAGATGCCGCCGAACAGTTCGATGTTCTCCCAAACTTTCAAGTCCGGGTACAATGAGAATTTCTGGCTCATGTAACCGATATGTTTCTTGATCTTTTCCTGTTCATTGACAATACTGAAGCCTGCGACCGAACCCTCGCCGGAAGTAGGATGGCTCAGACCGCAGAGAATCCTCATTGCGGTAGTCTTTCCTGCTCCGTTTGCGCCGAGGAACCCGAAAATCTCACCCTTGAAGACATGGAAGGAAATGTCATTGACAGCAGTGAAGTCGCCGAATTTCTTGACCAGATCACGAACTTCTATTGATTTGATGTCTTTGTCCATGATTATGAAAGTCTTATGAAACAGTCCTCTATTCCCGGTTTATTTTCTTGACCCGACAGCCTTCGATGCCGGAAGCCTCAAGTATGGATTCGAGCTGGTGCTCGTCTGGGCCGTCCTGCTCTACGGAAATATGGCATTCGCATCCGAAAGAATTACATCCGATGATACCTTTAATGCCTCGTAACGTGTTCAGTATCTGAAACATATTGCTTCCGGTAGCGGCATAGAGCGGACCGGGGTATCTGGAAACTATCTCCTGAGGAGTGCCCTGGTCGATAATCTTTCCGTCCAGAATCAATGCTATCCTGTCGCAGAGGCTGGCTTCGTCCATATACGGTGTGGAAACCATAATCGTCACGCCGCTTTCCTTGATGCGCTTCAGCATTTCCCAGAACTCCTTTCGGCTCACTGCATCCACACCGGTAGTCGGCTCGTCCAGGAACAGGACCTCAGGCTTGTGCACCAGAGCGCAGCAGAGCGCAAGTTTCTGTTTCATGCCGCCTGACAGAGCGGATGCGCGGCGCTTGTTGAACATCTCTATCTGGGAATAGATTTTCTCGATAGTACTATAGTTCTCCGCCACCGTCGTGCCGAAAATCGTGGCATAGAAATTCAGATTCTCCTCCACGCTCAAGTCCGGGTAGAGCGCGAAATGTCCGGGCATATAGCCGATGCTGCTTCTGATCGCCCCGTAGTCGCGGACGACATCCTTTCCCTCTACAGTCGCCTCGCCCGAATCCGGCAGCGAGAGCGTCGTCAGGATACGGAAAAGACTCGTCTTTCCTGCCCCGTCCGGACCGATGAGCCCGAAGAGCTCGCCCTTGCGGATATTCAGGTCAATGTCCTTGAGGGCGGTTATGTTCTTGTAGGTCTTGCATATCTTGCTGACCCTTATGGCAATCTCGTTGTCCATAATCTATTTCTTCACGTAAGCATACATTCCGAGCCTGAGACTCCCGTCATTTGGTACTGCAATCTTTACTGCATAGACCATATCCGCGCGCTCGTCACGTGTCTGGATATTCTTCGGCGTGAACTCGGCCTGTTCGGAAATCCAGATGATCCGGCCTTCCAGTCTTGCAGGCTCCTTGCTTCCGTCGTCAGGAATGACCGTAACCTTGTCTCCGATTTTGAGACCCGCGAGCTGGGCAGTACTGAAATATGCACGTACATAAGTGCTGCCCATATCCGCCACCTTGAAGACCGGCTTTCCGGCATTGACATTTTCACCTGCCTCGGCATAACGTGTAAGCACCGTGCCGGATATAGGAGATGTGATTTTGCATTTTGCCAGCTGGTCTTTCTTCTGCTCAAGCTGGATCCCTGTGCTGCGGATCTCGGATTCGACGGACGTGTTGTTCCTCTCCCAGCTCTGTGTCTGGGCATCCATCTGCGCCTTCAGAAGCGCGATCTTGTCCTTTATGTCATCGACCTGCTTGCCTGTGGCCGCATTGTTCGCCAGCAGTTTGCTGTATCTGGCAAGATCATTCTCCAGACTTTGCATCTGGCTCCGGTTAGGCTCGCTCTGCTTCTTGATGTCGATTTTCTTCGAATACGCTCCCTCTATCCTCTGCTTGAGTTCCTGGACCTGAAGATATGTCTGGACAGAGTCAATGACACCCAAAACCTGTCCGGCCTCCACTGTGCTTCCTTCTTCCGGTGTCAATGAAAGGAGTTTGCCGTTGCTCTCGGCTGAAATGATGACTGTGGTCGCGTCGATCTGTCCACATGCGTCGAATTCTATATTTCTGTTGCAGGCTGTCGCGGCTGCCACGAGCCCTGCCATCAATAATGCTTTTTTCATATTGTCAATGTTTATTTTCCCAATGTGTAGTTGCGGTCGAGGACATCCATAATGTACTGGACTTTGTGGACATCATTGTTCAGACGCGCCTTGAACTCCTCGTCCAGAAGCGACAGATAGTCGTTCATCTTCAGAACGCCTTCTTTATATTGGTTCTCACCGGTATCGCGGATGCTCTTGCGCAGTTTTACGATTTCCTCATCCTTCTGAAGTATGTCAATGTCCTTTTCGACCTGGCTCTGCTTCTGGATGGCCTCCACGGAAGTGTTCAAGATGAATGACTCACGAGCGTAGTCCAGCTTGCGGCTGTCCAGTTCGGTCTTGCGCCTGTCATTCTTGAAGGTGTAGAGCGAACCAAGATTCCACTGCATCTTGATGCCTGCGATGACGTAAGGGTTGAACTCTCCGGACAACATGTTGAGGCTCGGTCTGCCGTAGCCGGCCTGGACAGTGAAGTTGAAACGTGGCCAGAGTGATGCGTTGATCTGCTTCTTCTGTGCGGCAACCTGCTGAGACTGAGCATCATACAAGCCCAGTTCCGGCCTCTTGATTTCCATGGATGCTGTGGCCTCGATCTGCGGCTCGACAAATGTCTGGCCCGTCAGATCCTGTCCCGTAAGCAGGCTGAGCATTCTTACATATGCCGCTCTGTCCGTCTGCAGCCCTGTCTTCTGCTGTTCGCAGGAGAGGATGTTTACCCTGATCTGGTCAATGTCAGATTCCCATTTTATTCCGCCTTCCACGAGTGTCTTGACCTCATTCAGGCTGCGGTTCAGGTCCTCCTCAAGTACGGCGTTCAGCTCCAGCTGCTTGTCAATGAGTATGATTCCCAAATATACGCTCTGCACTTTGGACCGGATGGTGTACATGTTTACTTCCAGCTGTTTGCGCTTGACTTCCGCTCCGGTCTTGGCCTGCAGAGTCTTGGCTGATGCCGCTCCTCCGTCCCATATCTGCTGGGTGATGTCCGCTGTTATGCCGTACTGGTCGTGAGGAATATTGAAATCCATTCCCGGCATTGAAAAAGGCATTTCCACGACTTCTGACTGCCAAGTGGCTTTGGCAGAGATACTAAGTTGAGGCACCCATGCGAGTGAAGCGTTCTTCAGGTCGAACCTCTCGCTTGCCTGTATCAGTTCCTTTTCCTTGATCTGAGGATAGTTGCTGAAAGCATTTTCTATGCATTCGTCAAGCGTTATCTGCGCCCCCGCGTTTATGCTGATAAACACGGCGAGCGTGGTCAATGCACATTTCAACGGTTTCATAATCGAAGCTCCTTATTATTGTTGTTTTCCTGTCAATCGGTTGGCAATCAGTTCCACGGCCTCGTGTTTGCGTGCCTCCAGGAACACCTTCTTCTGTTCTTCGCTCAGTTCCAGGACATTGTTCAGCAGAGGACTTAGAAACGGAGTTATCGCGCAGACACTGATTATGTCTATTATCAGGTCAATGAACGTGATATTCTTTATCTGCCCGCCAGCCACAGCCTTGCTTACCTTTTCCTGATGTGACCGGATAATCGGGTCAATGTGTTTTCCCAAATTGTCCACATAATCTTTTATCAGTTCAGGCCTTTCCTTGCACACCTCGAAGAAAAGGGACATCTGTCCGCTGTGCTCATTGAAGAAATCGAAAGATATCTCGATCACTTTTCTCATGAAGTCAGTATCATTGATTTCGGATACCATTATCGACTTCAGGTTCTGTCGTATTTCTTCAGTATAAGTGTCCAGCACTTTCAGGAAAATCTGGTCCTTGGTCCTGAAATAATAATGCAGCATGGCGTGCGTGACACCGGCCTCGGCAGCAATCAAAGTTGTCGTCGCCCCCTTGAAACCTTTCTCCGCAAACAGCTTTTCCGCTGCTTCCAATATCTCATTTTCCTTGTTTTCTTTCTTCTGCATAAGATGAATGTTGTTGATTTTTAATCATTAAGGTAATTAACCATATTGTTTAACAACTCTGTTAATAACGGTGCAAAAGTAAAACCTTTTCCCGACAAAGCAAAGAAAAATCACGATAATTTAATCCGCAAGAAATTGCAGGCTACTGTCGTACGACCTTTACGATGTTCTTCAGAGTCTTGATCTGGGAGATGACCTTGTCGAGTTCCATATTGGACGGGACCGACAGTTTCATGGAAATGTCGTAGGTACCGTTACGCTGGTTTTCATTGACATTGAACTGTCGCATGGTCGTGCGGAATGTGTTCACGACATCCATTATCTGATTGATGATGAACGGCTCGATGGAAGTGATGACACGGAGCGAGGCCTGGAATGTGCCGCTCGTAGGCGTGTCGGCCCAGCGCACCCGCTGGATACGGTACGGATACATTTCCAGAAGTCTTGCAGCGTTCGGGCACGACATTCTGTGTATCTTGATGCCGTCTGTTCTTGTCACGAACCCGAACACGTCATCGCCGAAAACCGGGTTGCAGCATTTGGACATTTTGTAGTCCAGTCCCTTGAGGTCCTTGGCGTTGAGCACAAGTATGTCATCAGATGACTTGCCTGAAATCCACCTGTCACGTGACTTTTCAGCTGCCGCCTGGTCTGCTGCCCTTGCGGCCTCGATGGCACGCGCCTGCATGGCGTCATGCTCGTTGATGAAAGTCTTGATCTGGTCAATGTCCTGGTCCCCGTCACCGATAGCGGCGAAGAAGGCATTTACCGTAGGGTATTTCTGCTTCTTCATGAACTCCGCCATCATGTCGTCAGGGAACTCCAGCTTCCAGTTCTTCAGACGTCTGCTCAGCAGTTCCTTTCCCTGTGCGGCAATCTTGTACTCCGCCTCGCTCAGAGCCTGGCGGATTTTGTTTCTTGCCTTGGCGGAAACCACATAATTCACCCAGTCGGAAGAAGGCTTCTGGTTCTTTCCGCTCATGATCTCCACCACGTCCCCGGTCTTGAGTTTCTCCTTGATGGAGACAGCCTTTCCATTGACCTTGCCTCCGATGCACTTCAATCCGAGATTGGAGTGTATATTGAAAGCAAAATCAAGCATTGACGAGCCTGCAGGGAGGATCCTCAATTCTCCTGACGGCGTGAATACGAAAATTTCCTTTGACGGCGGCTGCGGCAGGTCCTCAAGATCGGTCTCCTGAGGATGTTCCAAGTTGTATCTGACGGACGTCAGCCACTTGTCCATGGTTACCTCGTGCTTGATGCCCTTGTATGACCAATGTGCCGCGTGGCCGTTTTCCGCGATGTCATCCATCCTCTTGGTACGGATCTGTACCTCTATGAAAGCATTGTCCTTGTTCTTGACAGTTATGTGGAGCGACTCGTATCCGTTTGGCTTTGGGTTTGACAACCAGTCTCTAAGTCTGTGCGTGTCAGGCTCGTATTCCTCTGTCACATAAGAATATACCTTCCAGCAAAGGTCCACTTCGCTCTTGTGGTCGGTGTCGCAGTCGATGATGAACCTTATGGCGAAAACGTCATAGACACCCTCGAAGGGAACCTTCTGCTTCTGCATCTTCTTGTAGATGGAGTAGGCGGTCTTTGTCCTGATTTTCAGTTTGTATCTGATACCTGCATCGGACAGTTTCTTCTCGAGAGGACGGATAAATTCCTCTGAGAGTTTCACCCTGTCTTTCTCAGTGGCTTTCAGTTTGTTGGTGATGAGGCGGTAATCCACAGGGTCGGCGAACCTGAAGTATATGTCCTCAAGTTCGCTCTTGATGTTGTAGAGTCCAAGCTGGTGGGCGAGCGGAATGTACAGCATCAATGTCTCCAGGATCTTCCTTTCGCGGGAAAGTTTCGGGAACATTTCCAGATGCCGCATGACTTCCAGACGGTCAGCGATTTTCAGTACCGTCACCCTCGGGTCTGTAGAATACTGGACAATCAGTTTCTTGTAGTTCTCCGCCTCGAGACGGGTGTCCTTCGGCTTGATGGTGGCGATTTTGTCGAGCCCCTCCACCATCTTGTACACTTCGGAAGGAAAACCCGCAGACTTGATGTCGTAGTCAGGATGTTTCCTCAATGTCTCGTGCAGGAAAACTGCAGCGGCGCACCCTGCCTGCAGGCCTATTTCATCAGAAACGATCAGGGCCACGTTCATCGGATGCTCCAGGAACGGATGACCGTTGTCCCGCAAATCATCTTTCAATGCGTCTGACGCAATCTGCCAGGCACGGCGCACCAATGCCTTGCCTTCTTCACTATAATGGGGGAATTTGTCTTCAATCAGTTCCATATTCACACCAAAATTGTCAAGTCCAATTACAAATATACAAATTATTGTTAAATTCGGGCATTTATGACGAAATGATGGGAAAAAACGGAAAGAAAGTGGCTGTGATAGGCGGCGGGGCGGCAGGTTGCTTCGCGGCCGTGAATATGAAGGAAATGAATCCTGACCTGGACGTAACTGTCTATGAGGCAGGCCCTGTACTGTTGGCAAAAGTCGCGGTTACAGGAGGAGGCCGCTGCAATCTTACCAATTCATTTGCCGAGGTCCGCAGCATCGAATCCGTCTATCCTCGGGGTTTCCGTCTGATGAAGCGCCTCCTCAGGGAATTCAGCAACACTGACGTATGCGACTGGTTCGAAGGCAGGGGAGTGCGGCTTGTCACCCAGAGCGACCAATGCGTTTTCCCGAAATCGCAGCAGTCTTCGGAAATCATTGAGACACTCGTGGCCGGAATGAAGTCTGCCGGTGTCAATGTGGCTGTCTCTCATCGTCTTACGTCTGTCCTGGACACTGATGGCGACCAACCGGAACGCTATAAACTGTTATTCGATACAGGCCGTGGCTCAGAAAAACATCAGACCGAGATATCTGCTGGCATTGTCCTGATTACGACAGGCGGAAGCCCCAAAAAGGGCGGCTTGTCCATGTTGGATGGCCTCGGGCTCGAAATCATTGACCCTGTCCCATCCCTTTTCAGTTTCAATATCGGCGCGCCTGAGGCGTTGGCGGAAATCCGAAGGGGGAACGAAAGTAAGTCATCATTGGCGGAAGCGGGAAAGGGGAGAGGAGTACAGGAGGCATTGACTGGAACCAGGAAGCGAGATGCGGAACTCTCTGCATTGATGGGAATCGTGACCGAAAACGTGGTGACAGGACTTGCCGGAACTAAGTTCAGGGCAGAAGGCCCGCTGCTGATTACCGACTGGGGAATGAGCGGCCCGGCGGTGCTGAAACTCTCTTCATATGCAGCCAAGTACCTCGCTGAACAGAACTATTCCGCAGAACTCATGGTGAACTGGGCCGGAAAGATGACGATGCCGGAACTGGAGTCAGTGCTGAGCCGCATTTCATCCTCCGCACCCCGGAAGATGAGTGCAAACGTCGGCCCGGACTTTCTGAACAACAGACTGTGGACATACCTTCTGCACCGTGCGGGAATCCCGGTAGACAGGCGTTGGGCTGAAATCGGTTCCAAGGGGCTCAACAGAATAATATCCACATTGACCTCGGACATCTATCCTGTCGTAGGACGGAACAAGTTCAAGGGCGAATTCGTGACTTGCGGAGGAGTTTCGCTCTCTGACATTGATCCGAAAACGCTGGAGTCGCGTCAGCATCCTGGGCTCTACTTTGCTGGCGAAGTGACTGATGTCGATGCAGTTACGGGAGGGTTCAATCTTCAGGCGGCTTGGACTATGGGATGGGTGGCTGCTCGCGCAATCGCGCAGAGTTAGTCGTTTTTCCAGACTTTAAGATACTCTTCCAGGGCCCACATTTCGTCGCGGTACCTCGCTGCTGCGGCATAATCCAGTTCAGCTGCGGCTTTCTTCATCTTGCGGCGTGATTCCTCGGCGGATTTCTCCACCTGCTCCCTCGACATTGACCTGATTACAGGGTCCTGAAGCACGGCTGCTAGGTCTGCGCGGATGTAACCGTCCGTGTAGGCGGTATTAGAGTCGCGTTTCGAGTCGTCACCCAGGCCTACGGTTATCCTGCCCTTGCCCAGAGCGCTCGGGTCTGGTATGAAAGTAGGCGCATCGTATGAGTTGGATGCGGTGACTCGTCCCTGGCTTTTCGCGGCATCGGGATTGCCCCCAAGCTCGGCCAGCAGAGTGTTGTGCTTGACTTCCACCTGTTTAGGGGTAATGTGATGGATGCGGTTGTATTCAATCTGCTTGCTGCGTCGCCTGTCCGTCTCGTAGATGGTCTCCTTCATCGACCTCGTCACCGAGTCCGCGTACATTATCACCAGTCCGTGAACGTTTCTCGCAGCGCGTCCGGCGGTCTGTGTCAATGCCACCTGTGACCTCAGGAATCCTTCCTTGTCTGCGTCCAGAATCGCCACGAGCGAAACGGAAGGGATATCCAGTCCCTCACGCAGCAGGTTCACGCCGATCAGCACATCGAAGAGTCCGTTCTTGAAGTCCTCGATAATCTCCACGCGCTCTGCGGTATCCACATCGGAATGGATGTAGCGGCATCTTACGCCCCTTTTCCCGAAGAAATCGTCCAGTTCCTCCGCCATTCTCTTGGTCAATGTCGTGACCAGTACCCGCTCATCCACTTCTGAACGCTTCCTTATCTCTTCCAGAAGATTGTCCACCTGATCGTGTGTCGGGCGCACTTCAATAGGCGGGTCCAGCAATCCGGTAGGCCTTACGACCTGCTCCACCACCAGTCCTTCCGACTTGTTCAGCTCATATTCTGAAGGGGTGGCGCTGACATATACCGTCTGTCCCGTTATCGACTCGAACTCGTCGAAAGTGAGCGGCCTGTTGTCCGCAGCCGCAGGAAGACGGAATCCGTATTCTATCAGGACCGATTTTCTCGAATGGTCGCCTCCGTACATCGCCCTGATCTGCGGGATGGTCACGTGGCTCTCGTCGATGAATGTTATGAAATCGTCAGGGAAATAGTCGATGAGACAGAAAGGTCTCTGCCCGGAACTCCTGCCGTCGAAATATCTGGAATAGTTCTCGATTCCGGGACAATATCCCATTTCCTTTATCATTTCAAGGTCATATTCCACCCTCTGTTTCAGGCGTTTGGCCTCCAATCCCTTGCCGATGCTCTCGAAATACTCCAGTTGTTTTACGAGGTCGTCCTGGATGAGGCTTACCGCTCTTGTGGATTTTTCCTTGGTGGTGACGAAGTTGCCTGCCGGATAGATCGGCACCTCGCTGAGCCTCTCGATCGTGGCGCCTGTAACAGGGTCTATGAGAGAAAGAGCGTCAATTTCGTCTCCGAAGAACTCTATACGGACAGCCTCGTCGGAGCCTCCCAGATATACGTCCACGGTATCTCCGCGCACACGGAAAGTGCCGCGCTTGAAATCAGTTTCCGTCCTGCTGAAA
>HF996029.1:35253-104824 GCA_000432515.1 Bacteroides sp. CAG:545 | reverse complement strand
AGCGCATCTACCAGGTGGTAAAGCAGACGTGTCTCGCTAATCTGCTGACCTACATGTACTTGCACTGTCTGGCTATGGAAATCCTGAGGGTTGCCTATGCCATAGAGACACGACACGCTCGACACCACGATGACATCCCGGCGACCGGACATGAGTGCCGAAGCTGCGCTGAGCCTGAGCTTGTCGATCTGCTCATTGATGCTCAGGTCCTTTTCAATGTAGGTGTCAGTCGTGGGAATATATGCCTCCGGCTGGTAGTAGTCGTAGTACGAAACGTAATATTCCACCGCATTGTTCGGAAAGAACGACTTGAACTCGCCGTAGAGCTGGGCGGCCAGTGTCTTGTTGTGACTGAGAATCAATGCCGGCCTCTGCAGCTTTTCTATGACATTGGCCATGGTGAAGGTCTTGCCCGAGCCTGTCACTCCGAGCAGCGTCACCGCGTCCGAACCCTGTCTTATGGCCGAACAGATACCCTCAATCGCTTCCGGCTGGTCTCCGGACGGTTTATATTCCGATGATATTTTGAATTGCATAGCACTCCCGCATTTCCGCCAAAGATACTGCTTTAAAAAATAACCTGCACCATCTTTGGGAATCTTTTCGGCAGATGCTACCAGTTGTCGGTGCGGAACGGAACTGCAGGAAGATTTATTACGCCTGTCAGATTGCCCTTCTGGAAATCGCGGAAACAGTATCTTACCGCCACCGGATCAGAAACTTGTTCACAGGTTACGACTACCGAGTGATCCCGGCGCTCCGCTTTTGCAGGGTAGAATACTCTGTCCTCTCCCGCCACCTCGAAGCCCTGGATGTCATGCCAAGGGCTCAATGACGTGTGCTGCGTGTTGGTGAAATTCACGATAACCTTGTTGCCTTCCACCGTAAAGTCCTTGAATTCAGGGCCTTCGCAAGGCAATGACGACATCCCGTAAGTCCTATTGAGTGCCAGCAGAGCCAACCGTTCTCCCACTCCGCGTTTCTGACATGGGTGAATCTGGTCCGCTTCATATTCATATACAAGGTCATTGGTGCATACAATTCCGCTGTTCGGAATGAGTTTCACGGCATTGTGCTGTGCCTCTCTTATGCGTGCTCCGGTAGTGCCGTCCCCGCCATATTTCCACGGCGCCAGTTCGACCTCATAGAACGGAATCTCACCCTGTCCCCACAAATCTCTCCAGATACTTACCATTTTCGCGAGCCTTTCCGCATAATATCCGTACAGGCCGGCATTGGTCTCGCCCTGGTACCAGAGGAAGCCCTTGATGGTGTAATTGCTTACAGGAACGAGCATTCCGTTGTACATCACATAGGAAGAAGTGCAGTTGTACCATCCGCCGGGGTCCTTCTTGGGCTCGTGAGAATTGGACGGTATGGTGTTCTCCTCGAAGGAATATACCACCTCCTTAGGCAGCCAGCTCTCCACGGCCGAACCGCCCCAGTTGCATTCGACAATGCCCACGGGCACGTCCAGGGCCGAATTCAGCATTGTAGCGAAGTACCATCCTGCAGCAGTGAACTTCATCGCGGTCTCAGGTGTGGTCTCCACCCATTTGCCCTCCACGGTATCCTGCGGGGTCAATGCCCCTGTCTTCGGGATTTTCACTTCCCTGACTCGGTCTTTCCATTTTCCTGCTGTCAATATCGCCTCCTCAGCCCCTTCTATAGGGCATGCATAAAAGCCCTCAAGCGGCATTTCCATGTTCGACTGGCCGCCGCACAGCCATACCTCCCCGATCAGGACATCTGTCAATGTGACAGCTCCGTCCTTGTCCGATATGGTGATGCTTTCCTTATTGTAACTCGCTGAAGGAGTGTTTATTGCAATTTTCCATTTGCCGTCCTTGTCAGCGACGGTGCTGTGTTTTTCGTTCGACCAGGAAACCTTTACATTGACCTTCGCGGAAGGGGTTGCGGTGCCCCAGATATTGGCGCTGCTCTGCTGCTGCAGAATCATGTGGTCGCCTATGATCTGCGGAAGGCGGATTTTCGCTGTCGCGTCGGTCTGGGTCAATGTCAATGCTGCCGAGACTGCCCCGGCAACCAATGAAAACAGGTGCTCTCTCATAATGTGTTCAGATTCAGTCGGTTATTTGTTCGATGTCCGTTCTATGATTTCAAGGCACATTCGGCTGTTGTGGTACGGGCATTTCCAGAATCCAGCCTTGTCGTCATCCCTGTTGGTAGTGCCGTCCGCCTTCAGGCTCCAGAACCATTCGCCCGAAACCTTGTCCACAATGTGCTCTTTGATGAATTTATAGGTATCCACGGCTTTTGTCAATGCCTTTTCATCCCCGGTGAGTCCATAGATGTTCAGGTATCCTACGACTGTTTCAGCCTGCACCCACCAGTGCCTGTCGGCATACACTGCTCCGCTTTCCTTATGGAATTCGTAAAGCATTCCGCCGCCCGGGATGTAGCCTTCCTCGGCTGCATCTGCGATCTTTACGATGTCCGGCAGAATCTCG
Source organism: Bacteroides sp. CAG:545 (assembly GCA_000432515.1). Classification (GTDB taxonomy): domain Bacteria; phylum Bacteroidota; class Bacteroidia; order Bacteroidales; family UBA932; genus Cryptobacteroides. The sequence continues at coordinate 102,353 of HF996029.1, read as the reverse complement.
TCGATATCCTCCCCGATTACGCTTGCCGCCTCGTGGAGAAGCCATGACGCCTCGATATCGTGTCCGAAAGAAATGATAGAATATTTGCTGTTCCAGTCATCGTCGAAGAAAAGCTGCAGGTGGCCTGTACTGCGGTCCAGAATCTTCTCCAGGAAAATGTGCAGCAGATTGGCAATCCTCTCCTTCAGCCTTTCATCTCCGCATACCCGGTAGAGATTCGTATATGGCTCAATGATATGGAGATGCGTGTTCATGGTCTTGTGCTCATTCGCATCTTTCTCGCTCAGCCTCATATCGGCTATCGGCTGCCAGTCTCGGGTCAATGCCTCGAAATAACCGTTCTTCACATTGTCAAAACTATATTTTTCAATGTCATTGAAAAGTCTGAGCGCGTAGTCCTCCGCCTCTTTGTCCCCGGTCGCGCGTGCATATTCGCTCAGTCCGTAGATGGCGAATCCGAGAGCGTAAATCTGCTTTTTAGTGTCGAGCGGCCTGCCATGGCTGTCCAGGCTCCAGAAAACTCCGCCGTATTCCTTGTCATAGAAGCGGTCGATGATTTCGCGTTTTGCGCGGGTTGCAGTCTCGATATATTCTTTCTTGCCGAGCACCCGGAAAGCCGCCGAGAACGCCCACAGGATGCGTGCGTTGAGGATGGCTCCTTTCGGAGCGTCCGGGTCTGCGCTTCCGTCGCCGCGGATTCTGCCTATGAATCCACCATGCTCTGTATCAATGCATTGCTGCATCCAGAAAGGCAATATGTTTGTCTCGAGTTCCTGCAGTGCTTCTTTGCGCAAAAAATTCAGTTCAGTGTTCATTTTGATCAATGTTGTTGTCTGCAAATGTACATCATTCGCTCGTAGAATGGATGTCGGCAGGGCCCGTTTGTTTAAAATTATTGATAATTGTTAAAAAAGTATCAAAAAATGAATATATTTGCGTGAAAACATAAAAACTGATAACCTTATTTCAGCTATGAGTGAAGTTCTTACGGAAATCACACAATTGTCGGAGCTGGACTGCTTCCATATTGTGGAACGTCACAAGACGGAATTTACATATCCGCTTCATCGTCACAGAGAGTTTGAATTGAACTTTGTGGAGCACGGAGCGGGTGTCAGGCGTATTGTAGGTGACAGTATGGAAACCATAGGGGATTACGACCTGGCGCTTATTGCGGCGGAGAATCTGGAACATGTCTGGGAGGACGGCAACTGCAAGAGCCCGGACATCAGGGAGATAACCATCCAGTTCTCTCCTGATTTCCTTGGAGATGGAATCCTTGCGAAGAACCAGTTCGACTCAATCCGGAAGATGCTCAAGGCGGCAGACCACGGGATTTCTTTTCCGTTGTCCGGAATCATGAAGATATATCCGTATCTCGATACATTGTCCAATGAGAAAGACCATTTCGTCCAGTTCCTCAAGTTCCTGTGGATTCTGGAAGAGCTGTCGAAGTCGGATTACAAGATATTGGCCAGCAGCTCGTTCGCCCATTCGTCACGTAATCAGGAAAGCCGTAGGGTGACCAAGGTCAAGCAATATATCAATGACCATTATGCCGAGCAGCTCCGTCTGGAGGACCTGGCGTCAATGGTGGGCATGAGCCCGTCCGCTTTCAGCCGGTTCTTCAGGATGCGCACCGGCAAGCCGTTGTCTGACTATGTTTTGGACATCAGGCTCGGCTATGCTGCGAGGATGCTGGTGGATTCGACCAAGAATATCTCAGAAATCTGTTATGAAAGCGGTTTCAACAACCTGTCCAACTTCAACCGTATCTTCAAGGCCAAACGCGGGATCACGCCGCGTGATTTCAGGGCGCTGTACAAGAAGAACAAGGTGATCGTGTAGGCTTTTTGGCTGATTTATGTCAATATTATATTTGTTTGGAAGATTCTCTCTGGTTAACTTTGCACGGTTTCCGATGTGGGCGGCAGCGCTGAAAAATTGTGCTTGTCCATGCGGAAAAGTGAGAGATAACACTTGAACAAAATATATGAGAAAATCGACATTGACAATCGCATTGGCATTGACACTGGCATCCTGCACCGGAAAATCATCGTTCTGGCGCATTGAAAACGGCAAATTCCAAAGAGGCGACGAGCCGTCTTATTTCCTCGGTACAAATATGTGGTACGGACCGCTTCTGATGTCCGATACTGAAGCTGCAGACCCGGAGCGCGCCTGCGCGGAACTTGATTCGCTTGCGGCATTGGGCGTGACCAATCTGCGTGTCCTTGTGGGTGCGGACGGCCAGCCTGGCGTGAAGTCCAAGGTGGAGCCTGTGCTTCAGACATCTCCGGGAGTCTATGATGAAAAAGTTTTTGTAGGACTGGACCGTTTCCTGAACGAACTCGGCAAACGCGGAATGTCCGCAGTTCTGTATATGAACAATGCCTGGGAGTGGTCAGGCGGTTTCGGTCAGTATCTGGAGTGGGCCGGTGCCGGCAAGGCATTGAGTACCAATGATGCTACATGGGATGAGTATCGCGCTTTCACTTCCCGTTTCATGACTGATTCCGTAGCGAAATCATTGGCCGCTGACAATGTCCGCCATATCGTCTCGAGGGTGAATACCGTGACGGGAAAGCCGTACAAGGATGATCCTGCGATATTCTCCTGGCAGATTTGCAATGAACCGAGATGTTTTTCGGAATCTGACACTGTCAAGGCCGCATTTTACGACTGGCTTTGCGAGACAGCTGCATTGATCAAGTCCATTGATCCTAACCATATGGTTTCCAGCGGCAATGAGGGCAGTTTCGGCTGCGAGTCCGATATGCCTCTTTACGAGAAGATCCATGCCTGCCCGGATATCGACTATCTGACGATTCATATCTGGCCATTCAACTGGACTTGGGCCCGCAAGGATTCGTTGGCTGAGGATTTGCCTGATGCTATTCAGAAGACAAATGAGTATATAGATGCGCATCTTACTGTGGCTCAGAGGCTTGGTAAACCTGTAGTGCTCGAGGAATTCGGTTTTCCGCGTGACGGTTTCGTGTTCGCTAAAGGGACTCCGGTTACGCTCAGAGACCGGTATTATGCCAATATCTTCTCACGTCTGGAGGCTTCTGCCAAAGAGGGCGGTCTTCTCGAGGGTGTGAATTTCTGGACTTGGGGCGGACTCGCAGGACAGTCTGCAGAAAACGTCTATTGGCAGACGGGAGATGATTATTGTGGCGACCCGGCTCAGGAACAACAGGGCCTGAATTCAGTATATCTGTCTGATACATCTACCGTTGCACTTATAAGGGAGACCTGTGCCGCTCTCCGCAATTCCAGATAATTGAAAAAAAACTAATAATCATGCAGAAAAATCTTTCAGAGAAAATAGGATACGGCTTCGGTGACATGTCGTCATCGATGTTCTGGAAAATCTTTTCCTATTATCTTCCGTTCTTCTACTCCAATATCTTCGGTCTGAGTCTGGCACATGCCGGAACGCTTATTTTAGTGACAAAGCTCTATGACGCCGTGTCGGACCCTGTTATGGGACTGATAGCTGACAGGACCAATACGAGGTGGGGTAAATATCGTCCGTACCTTCTGTGGATAGCAGTGCCTTTCGCATTGGCCGGAATCCTTGCTTTCTTCACGCCTCAGACGGACAACTATACCTTCAAGCATATCTACGCATACGTCACCTATATTCTCATGATGACGGTATATACCGCTATCAATGTTCCTTACGGTGCAATGTTGGGAGTCATGTCTGATGACGCGAGGGAAAAGTCAATGTTCTCCTCTTTCAGAATGTTCTTCGCTTTCATCGGAAGTTTTGTGGCAATGGGCTCGTTCGAACCGCTTCTCAGACTTCGTGGGGCGATTATGGGCACTCTGCCGCAGAACTGGACCATCGCAGATTCCGCTCCTATGGACTGGACCGTGGCATTGATAATAATAGGTAGCATATGTGCGATTCTTTTCCTGCTTTCTTTTGCGATGACGCGGGAGCATGTGACTGAAGCCCAGATGCAGAAGCAGAACGCAGGAGAGGTGGCTGCGGAACCTGTACGACAGTCGTCAGTCTGGAATGACCTGCGTTGCCTTGTTTCCAACGGGCCGTGGTGGATGCTGCTTGGCGGAGGTATTTCCGTGCTCCTGTTCAACTGTATCCGAGGCGGTGCGGCGGCATATTATTTCGCTGATGTGTTGGGTGTCAATGCGGTATTTACATTGGCCGCCTTCCTTACAGCCGGAGAAATCGCCCAGCTTGTAGGTGTAATCGTGACCGTTCCTGTCTCAGAGAAAATCGGAAAGAAGGCGACCTTCCTGTCAGTCCTCACCATCATCTCCGTACTTAGCGTAATCGTGATGTTCTTGCCTGACACGCCTGCGGGAATGTGGACATTGATGGTGCTCCAAGTGCTGATATGCATCGCAATCGGTATCAATTCGCCTCTGCTTTGGACAATGTTCGCCGATGTTGCGGATTATTCGGAGCTGAAGAACGGCAATGCCTCTACAGGTCTCATTTTCTCCTCATCCTCAATGGCCCAGAAGTTCGGTGCCGCATTTGGAAGCGCTATCGTGCTGTGGGTGCTGATGGCTTTTGGTTATGACAATGCCAAGGGCGCCGTACAGACTCCTGAGGCCCTTTCCACCATCAAGGCGCTCATCAGCTGGATTCCTGCAATCGGCTCGGCAGTTGGTATTCTGATAATGTCAATGTATCCTCTGACCGAGAAGAAAATGTCTGAAATCAGGGAAAAACTCAAGGTCGTGAGAGGCGAATAATAAATACAGAGTAAAAAAGTATTTGTTTTTTTATTCTAATACTGTATTTTTGCAGACCGTTTTTGTAACAGGGCGGTCTGCATTTTTTTATGCTCTCTGATGCCCTATGGTGATGGTAAATATAAAACTTTAATAGATATGATAATGAAAACTTCTAAATTCGTCATCAGTGCACTTGCTGTTATGGCAAGCGTGCTGGTAGCCGTTCCTGCTGCGAATGCACAGGAAAATGGCAATCGCGATGAGAATGGCAAGATTGTACGTGGTTCATATGAAACCAATCGTTTCGGTGACAACTGGTTCATCGGTGTTGGCGCCGGTGTGAACTCCTGGTTGGGCAAGGGTGTTGACGGCAAGGCCGGAATCGCTACCGACATCTATGTTGGCAAATGGATTACTCCTTCAGTCGGTGTAAGAGGCGGCTGGCAGGGTCTCAAGAACAAGGTTGTGGCACAGGACGGCTTCACCGCATGCGAAGGCGCATTCAACTGCAACACGGTTCATGTGGATTTCCTCTGGAATCTTTCCAATGCGTTCAGCGGCTATAAGGAGACCAGAACTTGGAATGTAATAGCTTACCCTTCATTTGCTTATATGCGCGCGCAGAGCAACAATGAGTTCGGTGTGGGAGTAGGTCTGTTGAACAACTTCCGTCTCTGCAACCGCGTGAACCTCTATCTCGATCTTTCTGTACTTTCTACCAAGGCAGATTTCCCTCACGTGGCACCAAGGCCTAGTACTCAACTCGGATTCCTTCCCTCTGCCAAATTCGGCGTGGCAGTAAATCTCGGCAAGACGAACTTCAAACGTCATACATCTGTTGTTCCTGCCGTCATTCCTGTTCCTTTCACAGAGGCGCAGTACAATGATCTTCAGGACCGTGTGAATGCTCTCGAGAAAGAGAACAAAGACCTCAAGCAGCAGATTGAAGACCTCAAGAACGCAACACCTGATACTGTTACAGTAACCAAGGCAGGTGACCTCGTTTCTCCGGCTACACTTTACTTCGAAATCGGCAGCACCAAGCTCTCAGAGCGCGAAGAGGCTCACCTCGATTTCTATGTGAAGAACATTCTCGAGCAGGCTCCTGACAAGGTATTTGTGCTTACAGGTTCAGCTGACAAGGGCACAGGTTCTGCATCCCGTAACCAGTATCTTTCAGAGCAGCGTGTAAACAATGTCAAGAAAGCACTCGTCGAGAAATACGGTATCTCTGAGGATCACCTCGTAGTAAAAGCCGAAGGCGCTACCAACAACAGGTTCTCTTCAGCAGTCCTCAACAGAGTCGTTACCATCGAATAATTCAGGACATCATCCTGTCTGCATAACAAAAGTCCGTTCTTCCCACGATGAACGGACTTTTGTTAACGTGATAAATATAAAATTGGCAATAATTGCACTTTGTTGCCGATTTTATTCCATTATTCACTCTTTATAACATTCTGCACAGCTTTGCCAAGATCTGTCAAACTGTATTTCTGGTTAGGATGATTTGGTGCCTCATACTTCATTTGTACCAACCCTGATTGTATGGCTGGCTTTAAAGACACCTTGTCAAAGTATTGACGGGACTTGGTTGCAAGCTTGGTTGCAAGTTGCAGTGATTCTTTGGTGTATTCTGATGCGTCTATGCTGATAATGAGGTCTTTAACGTGTTCTGGGATACTATTTGCAAGCTGGTGTGCTGTTGCTACTAAACTTGTAAGTTCAATAATGCAGAGAAAAAGACGCATGTTTTCTTATCGTAGTTTTTTTTGTGCTGCGATTTGAGTAATTTTGCGTGTTTTGGAATTATAGATTATGAGATTACCTGCAGAATGGGAGAAACAGAGTGGAGTCCAGCTGACTTGGCCGGATGATACTACTCCGTGGTATGAACTGGACAAGGTTCAGGAATGTTATGCGAAGATAGCTTCGGCCGTGCTTGAGACTGAAGAACTTCTGATAGTTACGACATCGGTGGAGGAGACTGCCGCGAGACTGGCGGAGCTGTCTGATGCCTTGCATTTGGACATTGACATTGACAGGATCCATTTCGCGCAGTGCGAAATCAATGACACCTGGGCGCGTGACCACGGCGGAATTTCGGTCTATGGGGACAATGGTGAGAAATATCTCTATGATTTCGTGTTCAACGGCTGGGGATTGAAGTTCGCTTCAGACAAGGACAATCAGATAACCAAGACGATATTCTTCGAGAATGTTTTCGCTCAGGATGTGGCCTGCGTGGATATGAGACCGTTCGTGTTGGAAGGGGGAAGCATTGACTCTGACGGGCAGGGAACTCTTCTTACCACGAAGGAATGCCTGTGCTCGCTCAACAGGAACGAGTATCTTGAACAGGAGGAGATCGAAGGCGAACTGAAGCATGCATTCGGTCTTGAGCGGGTGATATGGCTGGAACATGGCGGTATCGCAGGCGATGATACTGACAGTCATGTGGATATCATGGCCAGATTCTGTTCCCCGGATACGATTGCCTATACGCAGTGCGAGGATGAATCGGATGAGAATTATGAGGAATTGCATGCGATGGAAGAGCAGCTGAAGACGTTGAGGACTTTGGACGGGAAGCCTTATAAGTTGGTGCCGCTTCCGCTGCCTGATGCTCTATATCTGGACGGTTACAGGCTGCCAGGGTCTTATGCCAATTTCCTGATTATCAATGGGGCAGTACTCGTTCCTGGCGCTGACTCCCCTAAGGATGAGATCGCCAGGAAGAGACTTCAGGAAGTGTTCCCCGACAGAACGGTGAAAGTCATAGATTGCAGGCCGTTGCTTTCAGGACACGGCGGACTTCATTGCGTGACAATGCAGTTCCCTGAAGGCTGGTTGGCTCAATAGGCTGTTTAGGAAGGTTAATGGAAATTTAAAAAATACAGATATGTCAAGAATTCTTAAAGTGGGAATGGTGCAGCAGTCTTGCGGAAAGGACATTGCTGCCAATATCGCGAAGCTGGAAGCGAATATCCGTGACTGTGCGGCCAAAGGAGCGCAGCTGGTGGTGCTTCAGGAACTTCATAACAGCGTTTATTTCTGCCAGACGGAAGAGGCAGCATTGTGCGACCTTGCTGAACCGATACCTGGACCATCTACAGAGAAGTTCGGTGCCCTCGCCAAGGAACTGGGAATCGTACTGGTGCTCTCTCTGTTCGAACGTCGTGCTCCGGGTATTTATCACAATACCGCAGTGGTGATGGAAAAGGACGGCACTATCGCAGGAAAGTATCGCAAGATGCATATTCCTGACGATCCTTGTTTCTATGAGAAATTCTATTTCACTCCTGGTGACATGGGCTTCAAGCCGATCCATACATCTGTCGGTGACCTCGGCGTTCTCGTATGCTGGGACCAGTGGTATCCGGAAGCAGCCCGTCTCATGGCATTGAACGGAGCTGACCTTCTTATCTATCCTACAGCCATCGGAGGCGTCGGCACAGACTGCAAGGAAGAACAGGAGATGCAGCGTCAGGCTTGGCAGCTCGTCCAGCGCGGACATGCAGTGGCCAATGGACTTCCGGTGATTACGGTGAACCGTGTAGGCCACGAAGATGACCCGTCTGGCAATACCATTGGCCTGGATTTCTGGGGATATTCCTTCGCCACAGGTCCGCAGGGCGAAATCCTTGCACAGTTTGATACTGAGCACGAGGAAAACAAAGTCATCAATATTGACCTTGACCGCACTGAGTATGTGCGCCGGGGCTGGCCGTTCCTCCGCGACCGTCGCATCGATGCCTACGAACCAATCCTCAAGCGCTACGGAAAATAATGACATCTACGAAAAAGACCGACCAGAAATCCTGGCCGGTCTTTTTAAAATTTTGATGTGCTGGCTGTGATGGTCGCCGAGAGGCGTGAGCTCCCGCGCTCTCGGGAAGCGGGAGGGGCCCGACGGAGACAAGTGGTCGAAGACCACGCAGGAAACGTTGGGAGGGTCCGAAGCGAACGAAAGTGAGCGGAGTCATCTCGGCGGCCATCACAGCCCTGTTATATAACCTTTATTTACACCAGCGGTCAAGCCAGTCGAAGTACTCGCGATGCCAGAACAGGGCGTTCTGCGGCTGGAGAATCCAGTGGCATTCCTCCGGGAACATGATCAGCTTGGACGGAACACCCATCATCTGAGCGCAGTTGAACGCCGCCATACCCTGATCGTACGGAATACGGAAATCCATGCCGCCGTGGATGCACAGAATAGGAGTGTTCCATTTGGTTACATTCTCGGAAGGACTGTGGGCATAGTGCCTTTTGGCCTTGGCATTGTCACTCCACGGAGAACCGCCCTGCTTCATGCCGCCGAAAGTCTTTCCGTCACCGGCAGGGCCCATCTGGCCCGGCGTATAGGAGTATTCCTCAAGACCGCCGTTGTCCCAGTTGCAGAACCACATCTCCTCAGTCTCGCCATACATATATTTTTCATCGAAAATGCCGGCATGGGCGATAAAGCAGTTGAACGTATTCTCGTGAACTCCAGCAAGGTAATATACAGAATATCCGCCATAGGATGCGCCGCAGGCAGCCATCTTGCCGATATAAGGCTCAGCCTTAAGTTCTCTCGCGGCAGCAAGGTAGTCCTGGATATTCAGACCGGAATAGTCACCCGAAATCTGTTCGCACCAGTCCTGACCGAAAGCCGTAGTGCCACGCCTGTTAGGCATGACCACCACATAACCCTGCGCAGCCATAAGACGGTAGTTCCATCTGTAGGACCATGACTGGCTCAATGTGCCCTGAGGACCGCCGAGACAAATCAGAATCGAAGGATAAACCTTGGTCGAGTCGAACTGAGGAGGGTACATTACCCAAGTCAGCATATCCTTTCCGTCCACAGTCTTCACCATTCTCGCCTCCATCGTATCAGGTGCAAGCTGCGACAGGATGTGACCGTTCTCGTCAGTTATCTGACGGCTTTCGCCGGATTTTCCGTCAATGCTGACAAGCTCGGTAGGGAAGTCCATGCTGCACCAGCTTGCAAGCAGCGTAGTATTGTCACCATCCTTCAGGACAGCGAACGGCGAATCGTAGTCGCACCACACGTCAGGGGCCGTGATTCTGCTGATAATTCCGTCAATGTCAGCCTTGAAGACGCCCTGGACACCTTCTGCAAGAGCATTGAAATAGATGCTGCGGGAATCCTCATCCCAGAGAGGACCGGCCGCATTGTATTTGAAATCAGCAGTCAGGTCACGGATATTGCTGACAGAACCATCAGTGAAATCAGCAGCCATAAGCCTTACCTTGTCAGCCTCATATCCGTCGCGGGCCATGCTCAGCCATACGATGGACTTTCCGTCAGGACTCCAGAGCGGATTGGTATCATATCCGCCGCCCATCGGAATCACCTGGCATTCACCTGTTCCGGTATTGTAGATGTAAATCTCGGTATTCGTGCTGAATGCATATTCCTTTCCCGTTTTCTTCTTGCATGAATAGGCAATGTGCTTTCCGTCAGGTGACCAGTCCAGCTGCTCCAGACCGCTGAACGGCTCCGTAGGCAGTTCGTACAATTTGCTTTCACCCGCCAAGATATCTGTGCTGTTCTCCTTGGTGATTCCTTTGCTGAAATCAGCAATGAAAGTGTGAGGCAGTTCAGTAACCCAGTGGTCCCAGTGGCGGTACATCAGGTCTTCGGCAACATAAGCGGAAGCCTTGTCCAGAGCTGGGTCTGAATCTTTCGGAGTCTTTACGTCGCTGTGTACATAACTGACATACAGCACTTTGCTTTCGTCTGGGGAGAACTTGAACTCACCGACGCCTTCCTTTACGTCGCTGATCTGCTGTCTCCTCACAAGTGAAGGCTTTTCTCCGGAGAGCCCGCGGACATCAGCTTTCCAGATCTGCCCGCCCTGGACATATGCGACGGACTTGCCGTCATTGCACCATCTTGCACAGCTTATGCTTTTCCCGTCTCGGGTAAGCTGTCGGGGCGACGTGCCGTCAGCATTGACAAGAAAAAGATTCCTGCAGCTGCGGTTATCCGCAATGGATGTGTAGCTTACACCGTAGAGAATGGTTTTCCCGTCAGGGGAGAGCTGCGGGTCAGACAGCCTTCCGAAAGCGAGAAGAGCCTCGGGAGTCATTTTCCCGTCTTTGATTTCGATTTGGGATGGCCCGATATAGCCTTCCGATGTTTTGTCACTTGTACAGTTCATTGTCAGTAAAGCGCTGATTGTCAATGCGGCCAGGCCGCCAAATTTTATTGTTCCTTTCATCTGTTTAGATTTTTCAACTTATTTTGCTGTAGTCCTTGTGGAAGTATTTGTCTTTTCTGAGCTCCTGAGTCAGCAGGTAGTTCCTCGGCTGGGACAAGTCAGGGTCCTGCTCCAGAACACGTGCGGCATAGTCCCTTGCCTCAGAAAGGATGCCTCCGTCCTTGGCCAATGATGCGATGGACAGTTCAATCGGCAGTCCGCTCTGCTGAGTCCCTTCCAGGTCTCCAGGCCCGCGCATTTTCATATCCTCCTCTGCGAGAACGAACCCGTCCTCCGTCTGGCAGAGCAGGTCGATCCGCTTTTTCGACTCATCACTGAGCTTGTCCGGACGCACGAGGATGCAGTAGGATTCCCCGCCGCCACGGCCGACCCTTCCCCTCAGCTGGTGAAGCTGGCTCAAGCCGAAACGTTCAGGACTCTCGATTACCATCACCGTGGCATTCGGCACGTCCACACCCACCTCAATCACAGTAGTGGAAACCAATATGTTCGCCCTTCCTGCCACGAAAGCATTCATGTTGAACGACTTGTCTTCGTCGCTCTGCTGCCCGTGGACTATCGCTACCTTGTAAGGCGGGAAAGGAAAGGCCTCCACGACCTCCTCGTATCCGCTTTCCAGATTCTTGTAATCCACCTTGTCATTTATGAATATCATAGGATAGACGATGAAAGCCTGCCTTCCTGCCGCTATCTGGTCGCGGATGAACTGGTAAAGGTGAAGCCTTTTCCTTTCCGTAATCTGGATGGTCTGCACCGGCTTCCTTCCCGGAGGCATCTCGTCGATTACAGAGACGTCCAGATCACCGTACAGCGTCATTGCCAATGTCCTCGGAATCGGAGTCGCGGTCATCACGAGAATATGCGGAGGGACACCGTCAGGGCATTTGCGCCATAGCCGGGAACGCTGCTCCACGCCGAATCTGTGCTGCTCGTCAATGATGGCAAGGCCCAGTCTGCTGAACACCACATTGTCCTCAATCAGCGCATGAGTGCCGACAATGATGCCTGTTTTCCCCTCAGCGAGGTCCGCGAGAACCTGCCGCCTTTCTGCTGTCTTAGTCGTTCCTGTAAGAATAGAGACATTTACTCCGGTGTCCTTCAGATACTTGACAATGTTTGTATAATGCTGTCTTGCAAGTACTTCCGTAGGAGCCATCAGGCAAGTCTGATATCCGTTCCCGTATGCGAGCAGGGCAGAAAGCACCGCTACCATCGTTTTTCCGGAGCCCACATCTCCCTGAAGCAGCCTGTTCATCTGCTTGCCGCTCATCATGTCTGAACGTATCTCCTTGATGACACGCTTCTGCGCCCCAGTGAGGCTGTAAGGCAATCCGTTGTAACAGACATTGAACGCATCCCCGACTTTCGGCATCAGGATACCGTGTTCGTTCCTGCTCCGTATATATTTCTGTTTCAGCAGAGAAAGCTGGAGATAGAACAGTTCCTCGAACTTGAGCCTGTACTCGGCCTTCTTCAGCGCATAGACATCCTTCGGGAAATGGATATTGTTCAATGCAAAGGTCAATGACACAAGGCCCTTTTCCTTGATGACATATTCGGGCAATGTCTCAGTGACTTCGTTTACCGCGACATTGAGGGCCTCAGCCATGATCCTGTTCATCACCTTTCCGGTAATTCCTGCATTCTTCAGCTTCTCGGTAGAAGGATAGACTCCCGTCATTGTCCCGGACTGGCATCCGCTTCCAGGATCGTCGATTTCAGGATGGACCATATTCACCCGCCCGTTGAACAATGTCGGCTTGCCGAAGAAAATGAACCTCCTTCCTGTCTGGAGCTTGGAAATCATATATTTGATGCCCTTGAAGAACACCATTTCCATCTGTCCGCTATCGTCTGCGACCGTCACGCATAAGCGGCTGATGGAACCGGGCTTGGGTGAATCGATGTCCACAGCCTTTCCGCTTTTGTCCAGCAGAGTGCACGAAACCACCTTGCCCATCACCTGAACCGACGCGCTGGTAACCGGCACGCCCGCGATGGGAACAATCACGCTTCTGTCAACGTATTTGTACGGATATACTCTTATGAGTTCGCTGACCGTACCTGCACCCAATTCGGATTCCAGAAGTTGAGCACGTTTCGGCCCGACTCCTTTCAGAAACTGGATTTCAAGTTTGCGGTCTTTCTGCATTGTATATTATTCAATCTGCTGTCTGCCAGGACGTTCCGGTCTGCCTTCATCTACAGTGCGCTCGTGCATCTTTCCTGCTTCGAGACGGTCGTATGCCACTCTGTGCTTGTAGATGTCGATGGCTGCGTAGATGGAAGACATCATGGACATCGGGTCTGCCTCGTCGCGTCCTGCCATTCCGTATGCGGTTCCGTGGTCAGGAGACGTACGCACGACAGGAAGTCCTGCAGTGAAGTTCACGCCGTCTTCGAAATCGAGAGCCTTGAACGGAGCAAGTCCCTGGTCATGGTACATTGCCAATGTAGCGTCGAATTTGCTGTAGTTGGCAAGTCCGAAGAAGCCGTCCGGAGAGTAAGGACCGAAAGCCATGATGCCCTCGTCATTGGCAGCTTTCACGGCCGGTGCAATGATTGTCTGCTCCTCGTCTCCGAGCAGTCCGTCGTCGCCACAGTGCGGATTCAGGCCGAGCACGGCGATTTTCGGCTTCGTGACACCGAAGTCACGTTTCAGGGAAGCGTTCATCAGCCTCAGTTTGGTGAGGATCTTCTCGGAGGTGATGCTGGACACTACATCCTTAAGAGGAATGTGGCCTGTAACGACAGCAATCTTCAACTGGCTGCTGATCATGAACATAGCCACGTCGCTTACTCCGAATGCCTGCTTGAGGTACTCGGTGTGGCCGGTGAAGCCGAAGCCCGCATTGGTCATCGCCCTCTTGTTTATAGGTCCTGTGACAAGCACGTCGATATCTCCGTTCTTGAGGTCCTCTACAGCCTTGTCGAGAGCCGTGATGGCGCATTTTGCCGATTCAGGAGAAGGCTGGCCCGGCTCCACATAGACATTGTCCGGAAGACAGTTGAGAATGTTGATCTTCTTGGGCTTGGCCTCTGATGCTGAATTGATTACGTACGTGTCGAGCTGCTCCAGATTGTGGATGAGCTTGCGGTAGAAACCGAAAATCTTGGAGGAACCGTATATGACAGGCGTGAAACTGTCCAGAATTCTGGCATCTGCCAATGCCTTGATTATTACTTCATATCCGATTCCGTTACCGTCTCCCTGTGTGATTCCGACGGTCAATTTATTGTTGATCATATTTTTCCTTAAAAGTATATATTCAGTCAAATTTAGCAATATTTTTCTGTTTTAGAACAGTGTTCCCTCATTATTTGCGGAAGCCTCATAGCCTTCATCCACCGGCAGCGTCTCATTGCGGGAGATTGCACCTGCCCCGGCATTCACAGCCAGTTCATCGCATCTCTCGTTCTCGGGATGGCCTGCGTGCCCTTTAAGCCAATGAAATGTCACGTGGTGCTGTCTGTAGATGTTCAGGAACCGCTTCCACAGGTCCGGATTCTTGACTTTTGCGAAATCCTTGCGCACCCAGTTGTTCAGCCAGCCCTGGTTTATGGCATCGACCACATAGGAAGAGTCGCTCCAGATTTCGATGTCGGCATTTTTCCATTTTATGGCTTCGAGCCCGGTGATGACCGCGAGAAGTTCCATGCGGTTGTTGGTGGTCCGTATGAATCCGCCGCTCAGTTCCTTGTAGAGAGGCCCGCATTTCAGGACCACGCCGTAGCCTCCGGGGCCTGGATTGCCGCTGGAAGCACCGTCAGTGTACATATATATCTTAGGATATTGTCTGTCCATCTATAGTGTCTTATGTTGTAATGTCAATGTCATCAGAGGGGGCGTAGGACCGCACTCTTGTAATGCAAAGATACTCAGATTATATAATTCTTTCGTCATTTACTTTCAAATTACTTTCAAAATAGATAACTTTGCCTACTAATCCGGTTATAATTACATTGACTTTAATTTTAAACTGTATATGAAAAAAATCCGCTTGTCTTTGTGCGTTAGTGCGTTAGCGCTGTCTTTGGCTCTTTCGTCGTGCGGCTCGAAAACATCAAGAAACATCAATTATCTTCAGGATGCCACGAAAGACACCACGATGACAATGAAAAGCGAACTCGGTATTCTGGTTCAGCCTAAGGATATGATATCCATCGTGGTTTCCAGCAGAAATCCGGAGTTGTCCGCAATGTTCAATCTTACCAATGTGAGCTATCAGGCCGGTGCAGAAACGTCTGCGACAGGTGGTTATCAGCGACTTATGGGATATTCCGTGGATAGTGACGGCAATATCGAGTTCCCGATAGTGGGCAAGATCAATGTCGCAGGACTTACCCGCTGGCAGGTGTCTGAAAAAGTCAGAAACGAACTCATTGCACGAAATCTTCTTAAAGATCCGGTAGTGACCGTGGAGTTCCTGAACTTCAAGGTTTCCGTAATCGGCGAGGTGACAAGGCCTGGAACATATTCCATTACGGGTGACAAAATTACGCTTCTGGAGGCATTGAGCCTTGCAGGAGACCTTACCATATACGGCCGCAGGGACAAGGTGTCCGTGGTACGTGAACTTAACGGAAAACGCAACATCTACTTCGTGGACATCCGTTCAGTCGATCTGTTCAATTCTCCAGCCTATTACCTTCAGCAGAATGACGTGGTGATGGTAGAACCGAATAAAGTGCGTGCCGGCCAGTCCACTGTCAATGAAAACAGTCTCAGGTCAGCTTCCTTCTGGGTATCGATGGGCTCTTTCGGCGTGACCATCGCCAACCTGTTCATCGCAGTATCGAATTCCAAGAAAAAATAAAACTGATATACATAATCAAGATAAATAAAGATTGCTATGCCAATAGACAATAATCTCGATAACAGACCGTCACAGGTCAGAAATGAAGAAGAAAACGATCTTCTCAACCTTGCTGACCTCTGGTCAATGATTTGGGACAACAAGTGGTGGTATGTGCTGTCAGTTGCCATCTGCCTCTGTTTCTCAGTATTTTACCTGTATCGCACAGCCTCCAGCTATACACGTACTGCGAAGGTGATGATAGACGATACCAATGAGAATTCAGCATTGAGGGACCTCGCGTCGTTTACAGGAGGTGTCAGGTACAGAAGTATGAATGGCTCCAATGTCTATAACGAAATAGAGGCGATTTCATCTCCAGACATTATGCAGACCGTGGTCAAGCGCCTCGGACTCGAGACTACATACGTGGAGAAGCAGTTCCTCCGTTCGAGAGAAAAATTTACTGATTCTCCGATAGCCCTCGTTCTTGCAGGAGACAACAACGCTTCTGCTTTCTCTTTCGAGATTGTCAATGAAAAGGACAGCACATTCGTGATCAAGGATTTGGCAGTTGTCGGTGAAACTATCAAACATACAGAAAAAATCACAGGAAGACTCCGCGACACCATATCTACACCTGTAGGCAAGATTGTCATTGTTCCTACGGAATTCATTGACAAGTGGAAAAAGCCAATGCGTGTCAGCTGGGTAAACTCCGCAAAGTTGGCCAAAGCATACTGCAAGGGCGTTACAGTGGCATTGTCCGGAAAGGAATCCACCGTTATCGTGCTTACGATGAAGGACCGTTTCCCGTCCAGGGCAGATGCTGTGCTCAGGACATTGATAGATGTATATAACGAGCATTGGGTAGAGAACAAGAACCGTTCTGCAAGAAATACTACGGCCTTCATAAATGACCGTCTGATCGTCATCGAGAAGGAATTGGGCGGCGTAGAGGAAAACCTCAAGGATTACAAGTCTTCTCACAAAATCACAGATATAAGGTCTCTTTCTGCAGCGTATCTTGAGGAGTCCACAGAATACAAGGCCAAGTCCTTCGATGTGAACAACCAGCTTGCTATCGCCAAGTTCATCAAGGAATATCTGGAAAATCCTGCACATTCAGGTGCGCTTATCCCGGCGAACTCAGGATTGACCAGCACGACGGTCGAGGCGCAGATCAAGGAGTACAACAGCCTGGTGCTCAACCGTGACAGGTTCGCAAATGAGAGCAGTGACAACAACCCTCTGGTGTCAGACCTCAACACGTCCATCGCTGCATTGAAGATAGCCATCAACCGCTCGGTTGAAAACCTGATTTCCACACTGCAGCTCCAGGCCGACCAACTCGAGTCAGAGGAGAACCTGATAATGTCCCACATTGCCAATACGTCAGGGCAGGAACTGCAGCTTCTCTCCATCGAGCGTCAGCAGAAAATTAAGGAAGAACTCTACATTTACCTCCTGAAGAAGAGAGAGGAGAATGAAATCGCCAGTCTTGTCAATGTCGGCAATACCCGTATGGTCATGGCCCCTAACGGCAATGACCTTCCGGATTCTCCGAGAAAGCAGATGATCCTGCTGGTCGCTCTCGTCCTCGGATGCGGAATTCCTTTCGGAGTATTCTTCCTCCTCAAGCAGCTGGATACAAGAGTCAAGTGCAAGTCTGACGTGGCTTCACTCAAGGTTCCGTTCCTTGCCGAGATTCCTCAGATAGGCAAAGGCGCAGGACTCATCAACCGTCTCCGCAAGAAGATGTGCGACGAGACCAATACCAGGATCGTGGTAGAGCCATCTAACAGGAACAGCATCAATGAGGCGTTCCGTGTGCTCCGTACCAATATGGACTTCATGACGTCAAACCATAAGGGATGTCACAGGATGATGGTAACTTCATTCAATCCTAATGCCGGCAAGACGTTCGTGATAATGAATATGGCTGCTACTATGGCATTGAAAGGCTCGAAGGTGCTGCTTATGGACCTCGACCTCAGGAAGGCTACTCTGGGCAAGGCACTGGACCATAACAAATCCGGAATTTCCGCTTACCTGAACGGTAAAGTGGACAGCATTGTCACTGAAATCCAGCATCTTAGAGATAATCTGGATCTGCTTTCAGTGGGCGCTCTCCCTCCTAATCCGGCAGAGCTTCTGGTATCAGACAGGTTCGCGAAGATGATGGAAGACCTTTCTGCAAGGTACGATTACATCTTCATGGACTGCGCGCCTGTGGACATTGTAGCTGACACGACCATCATTGCGAAGTATGCCGACTTTACAGTGTTCATCATCCGTGCTGGTCTGTTCGACAAGAGGTCGCTTCCTGCTGTAGATGAACTGTACGAAAGCGGAGTCTATAACCATACGGCCCTGATTCTCAATGGAGTCGATGTTCATACCCATGCTTATAGATATGGCTATGGTTATGGCTACGGTTATGGCTATGGCTACGGCAACGACAGTACCAAATAAAAGTCTCTGACATGTTCGGATTTTTCAATAGCCGCTGCTCCCTGGATGAGTCAGGCTTGCTTAAAGGGTTTGTGGACAATCATTCACACGTTCTATATGGCGTGGATGACGGTGTCAGGACATTGGAAGAGTCGCTCAAGATTCTTACCTTGATGGAGGAGGCCGGGGTGCGCAAACTCTGGTGTACTCCTCACATCATGGAGGATGTCCCGAACAAGACACAGGACCTGAAAGACAGATTCGAACAACTGAAAGAGGCGTGGAAAGGAAGTGTGGAGCTTGAGCTCGCTTCGGAAAACATGATAGACAATCTTTTCGTCGAGCGTCTGGCGAAGAAGGACTTACTGCTGCATGGCGAGAACAACTTGCTTGTGGAAACGTCCACCTGGGCGGCTCCGCTTGACTTCTGGAATATCATTGACAATATATTCGATGCCGGATATATTCCGATTATCGCCCATCCTGAAAGGTATGGCTATATGAAGATGGAAGATTATTCGCGTCTCATGGAAAAAGGAGCGCTTCTCCAGATGAACCTCGCATCGATAATCGGTGTCTATGGTGAGACAGTGGCAAAAAGAGCGCAGAACATGCTTTCCAAGGGAATGTATTCAATGACCGGAACGGATTGCCACAGGTTTCGTGCGCTCGAAGGCCAGGTAGCCTGCAAGATCCTTTCCAAGAGCACTGTTGCGATGCTGTCGAAAATAATGACCTTATAGATTGGGAATTGACATTACAAGAAAAGATGTGACGTGGAGTTATGTCGCCAAACTGTTCCAGATAGGTTCCGGACTGGTGACATTGCCTCTCATATTGCATCTTCTCACTTCCGAAGAGGTCGGTATGAACTACCTGATGCTGACGGTAAGTTCTATCGTGGGCCTGATGGATTTCGGTTTCTCGCCTCAGTTCGGAAGAAATTTTACCTACGTGAACAGCGGGGCCAAGACACTTTGTCGGGAAGGAGTCAGTAACGAAAGCTCCTCTGATGTGGATTGGCATCTGATGTCCGTGCTGATCAGTACTGCCCGTTACGTCTATAGAAGGCTTTCAGTGCTTGCGCTGATCGTGATGCTGACATTCGGAACAGCCTATATATGGTATCTTACAGAAGGCTTTACCAATGTGGCCAACTCCCTGCCTATCTGGATATTGTACTCGTTCTCCACGTACTTCAACATCTATTTCTCCTATTATTCCAGCCTTCTGACCGGAAGCGGGATGATACGCGAGTCCTCCCAGGCGGCAATCCTTTCCAAATCCGTCTATCTGGTTCTCTGCACCATCTTCCTGCTGTCGGGGTGGGGACTGTTTGCAGTAGTTGCTGCGAACTTCATTGCCCCGTTCGCTTTCCGCTATTTCGCATATAAAAAGTATTTCACGCCGGAATTGAAAGCGAAATTGGATGCCGGCCCGGTCACCAGAAAGGAAATCCGCGAGACATTCAGCGTGATCTGGTACAATGCCAAGAAGCTCGGTATCAATTTCGTAGGCGCCTATGCCGTGAACAAGATGGGTATGTTCATCATCGGCTTTTTCCTGCCGCTTGCCACAATCGGTTCGTACGGTCTTCTTACCCAGCTCACTACAATTGTCACCGGCATTGCCAATACCCTCTTCGTCACATATTTGCCGAAAGTCTCGAACCTGCGGGTATCAGGGGACAGGGCAGCGTTGAAAAAGACGATTTCCTATACCATGGTCACCGGACAGCTTATCCTGCTTGCAGGTGCATTGGGCATCATCTTCGTCGCTCCGCCGTTGCTTTCGCTCATAAAGTCGAGCACCCAGCTGCCTTCCCTGACCATCTGTGTCCTGTATATCCTGATCATGTCGCTGGAACTGAACCATTCTGAATGCGCTTCGGTAATTTCCACCGACAACAGAGTTCCATATGTGGTCCCTAGCCTGGTATCAGGCGGAGTAATCGTGGCTATGACATTTGTAGTGCTGAGATTCACCACGCTCGGACTGTTGGGAGTCGTCCTCGTGCAGGGAGTCGTGCAGGCCGCGTACAACAACTGGAGATGGCCGCTGTGGGTTTTCCGCGAACTGGACATGTCAGTAGGGGAGTTCTACCGCACAGGAATCATATCACTTTATCAATCAGTCTCTTCGTTATGGAAATCAATGCTGAAGCGTGCCTGAATCAGAAAAATAACCTGAACCGTCTGGCGGAGTCGGGAGTGAAACTGATAAAAGGTGGAGTCAATGTCACTGCTCCCCGTTTTTCCATAGTTGTTCCGACGTACAAGCGTCTGGAAACGCTGAAGGATACCGTGGCCTCTGCATTGGCCCAGAAAACTGAGGTCCCGTTCGACGTGATAGTGGTCGAGGACAATCCCGAGCCTGATTCTCCGATATGCAGGTATCTGACGGCGTTGGATGACGACAGGCTTTCGTACTACAGGAATGAGAAGAATCTCGGTCTCGTGGACAATTTCAACAGGGCTGTGTCCCTCTCTGATGCGCCGTATGCCGTGCTTGTCCATGACGACGACTATCTGCTCCCGGACTATATAGAAAGCATTGACAAGGTTATAGCATTGAAGAACGAGGCTGACATCATCTGTCCTGCTCCTGTCAAATGGCTGGAGTACAAGGGCGAACCGGCACCTGTAGTTCAAGAGGAGCAGAAACAGTATCCTTTATGGAAACCGTTGTCAGACTGGGAACCGTTCTGCAGGCTGTTTGCGCCTACCGGTGTCACATTCCGTAAAGAGGCTTTCATGCGCTCCGGCGGCTTCGATTCGATGTCAGGACCGTCCACTGACCTTTATTATATAGTAAGGGTAGGGAAGTCCCTTAACTATTACCGCTATGAGAAGCCGCTTTTCGTCTATCGCTGGTCGGAGAATGAGTCAATGAAATTCTCCACAAGGGCTGATTTCATCAATGCCGGTTATCCTCTGCGGAAATATATCCTGTCCGAGAACAAAGTGTGTCAGGCCATAGCCGGACCGCTTCTCAAGCGGTATTGTGACAAGACATTGACCGCAATCCGCCGCGATTTCCCGAACGAAAAATACGACGGAACCGGTCTTCCTCTTCCGAAAAACCGGTTCGACGCATGGTATTGCAGGAAATTTACTGATGCAGTAGCCGGACTGCTGCTGCTCAGACGTCATTTCTACGTCAAGGTCTGACCTTGTTGTACTCTTCCAGGGCGGCACGCAGCACTATCAGGGCCCTCTTCAAGTCCTTCTTGTTCAGCACATAAGCCATCCGGACCTCATTCCTTCCGAGACCAGGTGTGGCATAGAAGCCGGCAGCGGGAGCCATCATTACGGTCTCCCCGACATATTCCGGCTCTTTTACTTCAGGTCCCGGCAATGGACTGTCGAAATGGATGCCTGTTTCTTCTTCCGGTGTTTCTTCCGCATTTTCTCTCCAACAGAAGTCCGTCAGACACCATTGGCAGAAATCTTCAGCGTCTTCCACAGGGAGTTTTGCCACAGTATAGAAAGCGCCCTGAGGAATAGGAGAATATACGCCCGGAATCTCATTGAGCCCTTTGATGAAGAAATCCCTTCTGGAGCGGTATTCGTCGAAGCACTCCTTGGAATAGAGTTCAGTGCCTTCAATCGACGCCTCTGCCACTATCTGACCGAGAAGCGGCGGGCTGAGTCTCGCCTGACAGAATTTGAGGACGGCTGTTCTCACTTCGGCATTCCGCGTCACCACCATACCGATTCGGATACCGCATTCGGAGTAGCGTTTGGACACCGAATCCACGACTATCACATTGTCCTCAATCCCGAACAATGTCAATGCTGATATGTACGGCTCGTCGGTATATACGAACTCCCTGTAAACCTCGTCGGCAATCAGGAACAAGTCGTGTTCCCGCACCAGTTCCCTCAACTGGAACAGTTCTTCCGGAGAGTAGAGGTAACCGGTAGGGTTGTTCGGATTACAGATGAGGATAGCCTTGGTCTTGTCAGTGATGGCGTTCTTGAAATCTTCGGCGGAAGGCAGCGCGAACCCGTTTTCTATCCTGGACGTGACTGCTTTTACCGTGAGCCCGGCAGCCTTGGCGAAACTCAGATAGTTTGCATAGCCCGGTTCAGTGATAATCACCTCGTCGCCCGGATCGAATACGGATAGAAACGTCGCAAGCAACGCCTCAGAGCCGCCTGCGGTGACGATGATTTCGTCAGAGGACAGGTCAATGCCGAATTTCCGGTAGTAGTTCCGGAATTCTTCACGCAGGGAAGATGTGCCCTGACTCGGGCTGTACTCCAGCGTTTTCCTGTCAATGTTCTTGAGTGCGGTCAATGCCTTTTCCGGTGTCGGAAGATCCGGCTGGCCGATATTCAGATGATAGACTTTAAGTCCGCGTTTCTTGGCATCTTCCGCGAACGGAGCCAGTTTGCGTATTGGTGAAGCAGGCAGTGCCGCTCCTCGTTTAGATATCTTAGGCATCTTTTTGTGGTTAATGTGTGGCTAATTTAACGTTTTACCACATCATTTCCAATAGTGTCTCAGATTTCTTTCAGTGCAGCCGTCAGCCTGTCATTGTCCTCACTGCTACGTACTGCAATGCGCACATACTGAAGTCCCTCCATGCTCTTTTTCAGGCTGCAGTCCTTGATGAGAAATCCTTTTTCCAGGAGCATGCTTGACAGTGAAGAAGATGTAAACGGCTGTCTGACTTCGCACATGATGAACGGAGCCTCTGACGTGACCGGCCGCAGATACGGAACAGTGCACAATTCATTGAAGAATCTCTGCCTTTCCTCCTTGACTTTGCTGCAGGACACATTGTAGGCCTTTTCGTATTTACCGTGGATCTGCAGGTAGAATTCGGCGATGGAGTTTATGTTCCAGATGCTCGCATCCGCCTTCACCCTGGCTATCAGTTCCTTGTCGGACGATGCGAGGATCCCGATACGCAGACCCGGCACCCCGCATGAAGAAGATATGTCCTTCATCACATACAGTCCGGAGTATGAATCCAGCATATCATTGTTCATCAGGCAGTTGCCTGAATCGGCGAAGTCCGCGAAACTTTCATCGACGAGTAGTTTTACCTTCATTGACTTGCACCACGCTATAAGTTTGTGGAGGTCGTCGCAGGACAGGCGCCTGCCGGTAGGGTTGTCCGGAGATATGAGCATCAGCATTGACAAAGACTTGTCCGCGAAGAATCCGATGAGCTCGTCTGCTGAATAGGTAAAATCTTCATTGTCAATGTGATAAGAGACTATCTGACCGGAGTCGAGGCGGGCAGGATATTCGTCGAATGTGGGATAAACCATGCCGACGCGTCCGCCGCAGTGCTCTTTCATCATTATTCTTATCAGCTCGCCGGTTCCGTTTCCGACTACTGTGTATTCCGGCCTTGTTCCGGTGAGTTTGCCTGCAAGAAGCGCATTGACAGCCATTCCCGACGGGCTGCTTACAAGAAGCGTGTCGAAATTCGCCTTCAACTCCTCTTTCATCTGCCTTGTCGGGAAGTATGGATTTGAGAAGTGGCTGAAGTCCAGCAGGTCAGGGAATCTCCAGTATCCGCCGTGTCTTCCGAGATAGCCGGCATATTTCCTGTCATCGTGCGCGAAGAGCGTGGACGCAATGTCGAGATCCTGTACGTCATCTATTTCGTACCATTTCAATTCATTGACAGGCAGGGCTTTAAGCGGAGAGTTGTGCAGCAGTGTCAGAACCCTCAGCACCTGCTCATAGTATTCATTGTTGCCCATCACCTTGCAGTATGCATCCAGGAAAGGCACATACTTGTCCCTGCAGAACTCCTTGCTGAATTTGTAGATGTTCACCGTTTTCCAGTACGCGTCGATATCCTCGTAGCGGAATGCCTGCTTCGGGATAAAATTCACGATATTCCTGTCCTCGTCTATGCTGACCATGGTCCCGTCCATCCAGCTTTCGTATTTTGCGACCAGCGCCAGGTCCTTGTCCGGATGGTTTATGAGCAGGTCAATGATTTTCTTGTCGAATATCAGGTCGGATTCCAGCAGAATCGTGTCCTCAGCGCAAAGTGCATCTTTTGCAAGCGCCAATGAATAGATGTTGTTCGTCTTGTCGTAGATGGGATTGTCGATATACTCGATTTTCACGAGGCCGTCATAACTCCTTCCGATATGCTCTCTCAGTTTGTCCCCTCTATATCCTGTGACAATGATGATCTTAGTCAGGCCGTAGCCTGAAAGTATGCTGATGTAGCGGTCAATGAGTCTTTCTCCGTTCACCTCTACCATGCACTTAGTATTGTCTTTGGTCAATTCGCCAAGGCGTTTTCCCATCCCGGCAGCCAGAATTATCGCTTGCATTGCGTAAAAATATATGAGTTCCTTATTGCAAAAATAGCCAAAAATGCCGAATACAAGAAAAATAGTCTTAACTTTGGAGGTTATGTAATGAACATTGGATAATAGATGGACGACAAGTATAGGGCGGCATTGCTCCGCACGATGAAAGACTTTATTGAATTCTGTGACAAGACAGGCCTGGAATGGTATCTGGCATTCGGCTCGGCGATAGGGGCTGAGCGGCATAACGGGATGATTCCCTGGGATGACGATATGGATGTCTATATGCCGAGAAAGGATTATGAGAGATTTCTGTCAATGGCCGGAAAGGTCAATGGACTCGTACCCGGGCTGGAAGGCCAATATGACATATTCAGCACGAGGACAGGGACGGAAGGCTATCCGGTGGCCATCGCCAAGTTTACTGACATGAATTCATCCATCTGGGAGCAGGAACGTTATCCGTTTGTGTTCGGCATGTTTATAGATGTCTTTCCCCTGGACAATGTCGGGGACGATCCGGAGACCAACCGTAACCTGAAAGCCATGTACAATTCCGCCTTCAAGAACTACAGGCGGTCACTGAGGCACTACAGATTTACGGATTTCCTGTACACGCTGTTCCAGTTCAGATTCGGAAAACTGGCCGGAATGTTCAAGGATGTCCTGTGGATGAAGCCTCGTAAGGAACTGTATCTTAATAAGTTCAATGACATTGACAAGGCCATGGCCGCGTCCTCCGGCGATACGCTCATCGTGCTTCCCGCATATTCGTCCGTGGAGAAGGTGACATATCCGAAAGAATGGTTCGACGGATACAGGACAGCGAGATTCGAAGACTTCGAGGTACGTGTTCCTGCAGATGACGATGCCGTGCTCAGAAGAAATTATGGTGACTATATGCAGCTCCCGCCGAAATATGAGCGTATCTCCACACACGGAAAATTTTTCGTGAATCTTTCGGAAAGGATGACAGTCAAGAAGATACGTGCAGAAATGCGTAGCGGAAAACATGACAAATATGCCGGAAGATGAAAGTCCTCTGGTTTACAAATACCCCTCCGGCGGCAGTAAACGGAGGCGGAAAATATAACGGAGGCGGCTGGGTGGACGCTCTGAGCCGCTCCATGCCTTCGTCTGTAAATCTTGCGATATCGTACATTACCACTGAAAAGAAGCCGGAAAGCGTGTCTGACGGCATTTCCTGGTATCCCGTCTATAACAAATATGATACAGGCAGGGGTGACCGTCTGATGAAAATGCTTGGCTTTTCCATGATGGAAAGGCATTGGGTGCTTTCATCAATGCTCCGTGTCATAGATGAATTCAAGCCTGACGTGATAGAGGTTTTCGGCTCCGAAAGAATATATGGACTCATTGCACAGCATACCGGTATCCCTGTTGTGCTTCATATTCAGGGGCTTCTGGGCGAGTGCTGGAAGCGTTTCCTGCCACCCGGAATGTCCAGGCTGAAGTTCTTCTCTTCCGGTCATACGCTCTCAGGCATATTCGCGAAAATGTATTATGTCCGCTCTTTCAAGGCACGTTGCGCCCAGGAACGTAAGATATTGTCCAGTATCAGGTATTTCATAGGCAGGACAGACTGGGACAAGCACTGTATAGGGGAACTGCCGCAATGCCCGGTATATTTCCACCTCGAAGAGATGCTGCGCGAGCCGTTTTATGACAATGCCGGGAAATGGAAAGGGCTTGACAATGAAAACATTACATTGATGACCACTATTTCGGAGGCGCCGTTCAAGGGTATGGACGTGGTGCTGAGGACCGCTTCGGTGCTGAAAAACGAATATGGACTGAAGTTCCGCTGGCTTGTCTATGGCAATGTGGATGTTCCTTTCTATGAGGCGTTTACCGGAGTGGATGCCGAGTCCGTAGGAGTGGTCCCGTGCGGGGTTGCGGATGCCATGACGCTTTCATCTGCATTGACAGGAACATCGGTCTATGTGCATACCTCCTACATTGAAAACAGTCCCAACAGCCTGTGTGAAGCACAGATTGTGGGTGTCCCTTCCGTGGCGGCGGAGGTCGGCGGCATCCCGAGTATCGTCTCAGAAGGCGAGACCGGCCTTATGGTTCCGTCAGGAGATGCGGCACGGTATGCTGAAGCGATATGCAAACTGCTGTCGGACAAGACATTGGCAGAGAGAATCAGCGCAAATTCAGTGAAGGCGGCACTTGTCCGTCACGACGGGAGGAAGATAGTTTCGGGCCTTGTTTCCATATACGGACAGCTGGCGGGAGAATAGGTTTGTTTTAATATTTTTGCCGTTTTTTGTTTGCATTTGGTGGCATTATATTGATTTCTTGACATAAAGTGTTAAATTAGCCGCAAATAAAACTAACACTTATAATATTTACAATAGATGAAAAAGTTCGTATTTACAGCATTGTCAGCAGCGCTTATGCTGATAGGCTCAAACGCATTCGCACAGTTAAGTGTCAATGCCGGTTTTACCAATTCCGCTTTGAAAGAAAAGGCTACTGTAGCTAAAGAAGACATTAAAGAGACAACTAAGGCAAACGGTTTCTATTTCGGCGGAGACTACAACATCAAGCTCGGCAAGGGCTTCGGCATTGCTCCGGGTGTCGAGTGGATTTACGTTATGGACAATAAAGTGAAGAGTTTCGACGCTCTGGTGACCACTGTAAAAGGTGAGACAAAGTTCAAGGAGCACTATATCAATGTTCCTGTTGACGTGAATTGGGGCATTGACTTGAAAATTCTCAGGGTTTACGTGTTTGCAGGTCCTACATTCTCGTTCAATGTGTCTTCAAAGACCAAGGCTACCGGTGAGGCGCTTGGCAAAGAAGTCACAAAAGAGTATGACACCAAGGACGTGTTCGGCGAATACAAGAACTTCGACCTTATGCTCGGAGGCGGTGTAGGTGTGGATCTCTTCAACAAAATCAGAGTCAAATGCGGTTACGACTGGGGCCTGATGAACCGTGGAAACAGCGATCTTGAACTCCACAGACAGCAGCTCAGAGTCGGCGTGGGCTTCATTTTCTAATTTCAGGCCGGTTTTGAAATATTGCAGGTTCTGCTACGGCGGACCGCGAATTTATAACAGGGACTTGAGGTGCAATACCTTGAGTCCTTTGTTTTGTCGTAATTATTTCCTATTTTTGTACGATTTGTGTAAAAACGTATAAAATGGCATTAGTTGACATTATCAAGAAAGTGTTCGGTTCCAAGTCCGAACGCGATATGAAGCAGGTGAAGCCTATCCTCGAGAAGGTTTTGGCTGCGTATAAAGACATTGACAAACTTTCTAATGACGAGCTTAGAGCGAGAACTGAGGATCTGAAGAAGAAGATCAGGGAGCGCGAGGAGCCGTTTGAAAAGCGTATTGCCGAAATCAAGGAGCATCTGGAGAGTGACATCCCGGTAAGCGAGAAGGAGAAACTTGCTACCGAGTCCGACAAGCTCGTGAAGGAGGAAGATGAGGAGATCGAGAAAGTGCTGAACGAGATTCTTCCGGAGGCATTCGCTATCATGAAGTCCACAGCCCGCAGGTTTGCTCAGAATCCTGTCGTGGAGGTTACTGCAAATGATTTCGACCGTAATCTCAGCACGTCCAGGGATTTCGTAAAGATTGAGGGTGACAAGGCGTTGTGGCAGAACCACTGGATCGCCGGCGGAAATGAGGTCACCTGGGATATGGTGCACTACGATGTGCAGATCATCGGCGGTATCGTCCTGCATCAGGGCAAGATTGCCGAGATGGCTACAGGTGAGGGCAAGACTCTCGTTGCTACGCTCCCTGTGTTCCTGAATGCGCTTGCAGGCAAGGGTGTGCACATGGTCACTGTCAATGACTATCTTTCCAAACGCGACTCGGAGTGGATGGGACCGCTCTATATGTTCCACGGACTGTCTGTGGACTGCATTGACAAGCACGAACCGAACAGCGACGCGCGCAGGAAGGCTTACGAATGTGACGTGACTTTCGGTACGAACAATGAGTTCGGTTTCGACTATCTGCGTGACAATATGTCGATGGCGATGAAGGATCTCGTGCAGCGCAAGCATCATTTTGCGATTGTCGATGAGGTCGATTCAGTATTGATCGACGATGCGAGAACTCCGCTCATCATTTCAGGTCCTATGGCCAAGTCACAGGACGATGAGCAGTACAAGATATTCAGACCTTATGTCGAGGAGTTGTACAGCAGCCAGCG
This sequence comes from Bacteroides sp. CAG:545, assembly GCA_000432515.1. GTDB lineage: Bacteria > Bacteroidota > Bacteroidia > Bacteroidales > UBA932 > Cryptobacteroides. The sequence goes on along the minus strand of HF996029.1, from coordinate 73,655 downwards.
CGCTCTCGTCACCAAGACATTGAACGACGCGAAGAAGGCTATCGCTGACGGCAAGGAGGACGAGGGAGCAAAGCTCCTGTTCCGCTGCCACAAGGGACTTCCTAAGTATCAGCCGCTCATCAAGTTCCTCAGCGAACCGGGAATGAAGCAGCTGATGCAGAAGGCTGAGAATTTCTATATTCAGGACAATGAAAGGCAGATGCCTGAGGTTACGGACCCGCTTTTCTTCGTCATCAATGAGCAGCAGCACACTGTAGATATGACTGACAAGGGGCATGATATGCTCGCTGCAGAGGTTTCCGAGCCTAATTTCTTCGTGTTGCCGGATGTCGGTTCAATGGTGGCCGATATTGAGAAGAGCGATGCTGCTCCTGCGGAAAAGCAGGCCAAGAAGGACTCACTCATGGAAGATTACGCACTGAAGAGCGAGCGTGTCCATACTGTCATCCAGCTTCTGAAGGCTTATGCGATGTTCGAAAAGAATGTCGATTACATTATCTCGGATGACGGCAAAGTTAAGATCGTCGATGAGCAGACGGGCCGTATCATGGAGGGCAGAAGATGGAGTGACGGTCTTCATCAGGCAGTCGAAGCCAAGGAGAATGTGGAGGTTGAGGCCGCTACCCAGACATTTGCGACAATTACCCTCCAGAACTATTTCAGAATGTATCACAAGCTTGCCGGTATGACCGGTACGGCTGAGACGGAAGCAGGTGAGTTCTGGTCCATCTACAAACTGGATGTGGTGGTGATTCCTACCAACAGGCCGGTTATAAGGAAGGACGAAGAGGATAAGATATACAAGACCAAGAAGGCGAAATATGCAGCTGTAATCAATAAGATTGAAGAGCTGAGAAAGGCCGGACGTCCAGTTTTGGTCGGTACTACGGATGTGGATACGTCAGAGCTCCTGAGTCGTATGCTCAAGATGCGCGGAATTCCTCACAATGTATTGAACGCCAAGCAGTTTGCCCGTGAGGCGGAGATTGTTGCCCAGGCTGGTCAGTCAAGTACCGTAACGGTTGCGACCAACATGGCCGGTCGAGGAACCGATATCAAGCTTTCGCCTGAGGTGAAGGCTGCAGGCGGTCTCGCCATCATCGGTACTGAACGTCATGACAGCCGTCGTGTGGACCGTCAGCTGAGAGGTCGTGCCGGACGTCAGGGTGACCCGGGTTCATCTATCTTCTATGTGTCCTTCGAGGACAAGCTTATGCGTCTTTTCGGCTCCGACAAGATTGCCGCTACTGTGGACAAGCTCGGAATGACCGATGAGGATGCTCTTGAGAGCAGAATGTTGTCCAACAGTATCGAGAAGGCTCAGCGTAAGGTCGAGGAAAACAACTTCGGCATCCGTAAGAGACTCCTCGAGTATGATGACGTCATGAATTATCAGCGTGAGGCCATCTATTCGAGAAGACGTAATGCGCTTTCCGGTGAGAGAATCGAAATCGACGTCCTCAATATGATGATTGATTCCGCTGAGGTTCTGGTGGAGAATTGCGCGGGAATGAGTTATGAGGATTTCTCCAAGCATCTGATGGCGAAGTTCTCCATCGACCCTGGCTTCGATGAGGCTTACTGGTCTGATGCGAAGAAAGACGACATCAAGAAGTCATTGACCGAACACATGAGAGATGTGTATGCGAGAAGAATGGATGCCATCGTCGAGAAGGTATATCCTTTCGTGAAGGAGATTTACGAGAAGCAGGGTGACAAGTGGCAGAATGTGGCAGTTCCTATCACGGACGGCCGCAAGGTGCTTCAGCTGGTCATTGACCTGAAGAAGGCATACGAGACTACCGGCAGGGAATTGTCGAAGAATCTGAGCAAGACCATCATCCTTTACCAGATTGATGATCATTGGAAACAGCAGCTCAGAGATCTGGATGACTTGCGCCAGTCAGTACAGAATGCAGCCTATGAGCAGAAGGATCCTCTTGTAATCTATAAGATAGAGAGTTACAACTTGTTTGCTGCAATGCTCGAGGCATTGGACCAGGATGTGCTTTCGTTCCTGTTCAGGGCTTCCATCTTCTTGAGGGAGCCGAGTCAGGCCCAGCAGGCTACAGAGTCTTCTACCAAGAAGGAAATGTCCAGAATGCAGACTCAGCATGGGGATTTGACCACCAATGGCGGTCAGCCTAAGACCAAGATGCCAGTACACGTGGAGAAGAAGATCGGTAGAAACGATCCTTGTCCTTGCGGCTCAGGTCTGAAATACAAGAATTGTCACGGTAAAGGTTTGGTATAGTAATCGTTGGATTCCATATGGTAAAACAGCAAGCTCCGGTAGTTAATGTGAACGAGGTCAGCAGAATCTCGGCCGGAACAGTTATAAAGGGTGAGATCAATTCACCGAATGACCTCAGGATTGACGGACGGTTCGAAGGCCGTATTGTCTCAGCAGGCCGCGTTGTGGTAGGCGAAAAGGCTGAAATTGAGGGAGATATCGTTTGTGAGAATCTCGATTTCTGGGGTAAGCTCACCGGTAATATTTTCGTGAGGGATACATTGACATTGAAGGATTCCTGCGAGGTCAAGGGCGAATTGCATATCCAGCGTCTCGTGGTCGAGCTGGGCGCGAAGTTCGATGGCGTCTGCAAGATGTTGACCAAAGAGGAAGCTGCTTCGCAGGAGAAAGTCGCAGAAACTGAATAGTCATTGACAATGAAAAGCGTTTTCCGCATATTGCTTGTTCTGGTGACACTGGCTTTTACGGCTTGTGACGTCAGTCCGTTGTCATGCTGCGGGGAAGGCTTGTCTTCTGAGGAAATATCAGTTTGTCAGATAGTTACGTCGGATTGTGAAACTGTTTCGGTTCTGAAATCGACGGATGAGGACAGGCACTTTTACGAGGACCTGACCACGATGTGCCTTTCGCAGGCGGAAAATGTGGTTTCTTCTCCGAGGGTGCCGTCTTTGGTCTGCCGTGAAAGACCGGGTGGAGCCCGTACATTGGCAGAGAGGCTGTCCAGAGTGATATGTGTGCGTGGCGGTAAATTTATGCCGCTGATTGCACTCTCCACTTATTTCCGTTCGGCGGGTTTGTTTCCGACAGGTAAGTATTCTTTTTCACATTTCTTTATAGGTTTGAGGAAATACCGTTCTTAGATGCCGTTCCCGGGCTCTTGTGTATCGGCCGTTGCCGAGCGGAGCATATTGTGAATGGTTTTTGAATTTGTTGATTTCTAATAATTTATAAAAAATGAATAAAGAATTTGTACGCGTGCGTTCGACACGTGATATCCTCATATCTTCAGTTATGACTGTTTTGGGCATTGTCCTGATTGCAATCCCTTCTTCTGTATCCGTAAACATTTTCGGTACTGTCTTGGCTGTTCCGGGCGTCCTGATGCTTCTGTTCCTAAAGACCGGCTACAAGGATGTGAATACCGGACTTGTATATAAGCGTAAAATCAAGTACTATTCGGCAACTGCCAAGAATGACATACTTTCCTCATTGAACGGAAAAGTGTCTTCTTTTGACTGGACAGATACCCCGGGCGGCAGCGCGGTTATGGTAGATGTTTATGTGGGAAGCAAGTCGGATAATGTATATGTGCGTGTGTCTGAGTTCGTTCCTTACAATTACGAGCCATGCAGCGACTGGTTTGAGTTCAGCAAAGAGGCTGCATCAGCATTGACACGCTAATCGGTTTTTGTTACTATATTGCGGCGGGGGAGAGCTTCCTCCGCCGTTTTTTTACTATCTTTGCGCCCCGGTTGGTTTTTGGTGGTTATACTTCGAAGCTGTATGGAAGCTTCTTGTCAGCAATCAGATACAATGCATAAAATCAGAGAAATACTTAAAATCGGAATTCCGATAATGTTGGGGCAGGCCTGTGTCATAATTTTGGCATTCGCGGACAATATAATGATAGGCTGGCACAGCGTGGAAGAACTTGCGGCATCGTCTTTCGTGAACAATGTCATGAATCTCTTCATTCTTGCCGAACTTGGTTTCGCTTCCGGCATGACCCCGATTATCGGCTCGTTCCACGGAACCGGAAATGTCAAGGGTGTGGGCACAACTGTAAAGAACGGATTGGCCCTGAACGGAATTGTAGGACTGGTGGGTGTTGTCGCATTGACAGTAATCTACTTTTTTCTCGATTGCTTCGGGCAGGAACCGGAATTGCTCCCGATGATACGTCCGTATTATGTGGTCGTGGGCGTTTCTACGGTATTTGCTCTAGGATTCAATGTCCTGAAGCAGTTCACTGACGGTATCTGCAGGCCGGTCGTGTCCATGCTTTTCCTGATGTTCGGCAACGTGATGAACATCTTCGGCAACTGGATTCTGATTTACGGCAAGATGGGCCTTCCTGAAATGGGATTGCTATGAGCCGGTATAAGTACGCTTCTGTCCCGTGCTCTCATTTTAGTTCTCTTTGCGCTATATATCTGGAAGTCAAAGGATTTCAAGGAATATGTGTCGGCGTTCCGTGCATCGCTCCTGTCCAGGGTGAAGATGAAGCATCTTTTCGGCATCGGCTATCCGGTGGCTGTCCAGATGGCATTGGAGACCTCGACTTTTTCGTTCGCGGCGATTATGGCGGGCTGGCTCGGAGTTATGGAACTCGCTGCACATCAGGTGGTCATCACCATATCTCAGCTCTTTTTCCTGATGCTCCAGGGTCTGTCGTTTGCTATCTCCATACTTGTTTCCGGAGCGTTCGGCAAGCGGGATTTTGCCGGTATCAAGGAGTATGTGCGGAAAGGTTATATGATGATCATTTCCATTTCCGTGGTGCTTTCGGTACTGCTCTATGTGTTCCGTTTCCCTGCGGCCGGTGTGTTCACGGATTCGCCTGAGGTGTCGGGACTCGCCGTTTCTCTTTTCTTCATATTGTTTGCCTATCAGTTCGGCGACGGTCTCCAGATCTGTTTTGCCAATGTCCTGCGCGGCCTTCAGGATGTGAAGCCGATTATGTACGCAGCTTTTGTAAGCTATTACCTGATCGCTATTCCGGCAGCGTACCTTCTGGCGTTCAAGGCCGGTTTCGGCCTGCAGGGTATATGGCTCGGTTTTCCTATCGGCTTGACCTTGGCAGGGGTGTTCTTCTACTCCAAATATAGGAGCGATATGCGTAAACTACAGGCTCAGGGCGTGAAAAATTAAGGATTGTAAGCGATTTTGTGAAATTTGTTGCAGTTCGTAAGCGAGATTTGTGATATAAACATTTTAATAAAAATTTACCCTACCCACAAACGTTTTAATAGATTGTTTTTTAATATGCAAAAATTTTTTCAAAATTTTAGTTACGTTTTAAATTATTGAAAGTCAATGCTATATATTTTAGCATGTGAAATATTCTAAAAAATTGTTATAAATTATTTGCGGTGAAACAATAAAGTCGTAACTTTGCAATCGAGTTGATGATGAGGTTCTCTCACAGACAACTCGTTGGTTATTAGTTTTAGTGTTATTAATTATGTGGTTAGTGTGAGTTTTTGCGCGTGAGGCGTCATTACTCAACGATTTAAAAAGGTCCTTATCGAAAGTAAGGCCTTTTTTTATTTTTATACGACCTCTCTTACTATTCCTCCATCAGCGGCTCCTTCTTCTCGTTGCGCCATCCGGCTTCGTTGCGGTAGTGGGTGAAATAGATGACCAGATCAGCTTCGTTGCGGTAGTTCACGAAATAAATCTTCTTCTTGGCTTCGGTGCGGTATTCCACGAAGTACCAGAGGCCTCTGTTGCCGCTTGCCTCGTTCCGGTAGTCGCATTTATAGACGACAAGGTCAGCTTCGTTCCGGTAATTGGTGACATACACTTTCACGTCGGCTTCAGTGCGGTATTCGCATGTGAATACGGTCTGACCTTTGGCGCTGAAAAGTGCGCTCACGCATAGAATGGCAGTGATGATCAACTTTTTCATGGCTCTTGACTTTTATGTTTGTTTATTTCATGTTTGTTTATTTCAATACTTGATACTTGTCCAACAATTGTTTCCTGTGACATGCCTGTCAATTGCTTTCTTGCCCGTCAGTACAAATGTAACTTTTTCGGATGATATTTGAAAGTGTTCGTCTGTCTCTGGTTTTGTCAATGAACCGTCAGGCAGCCGCGACTGTTATGGCCGAACTGCGGCAAAAGCCCGCTCTGCTCAGGGTGCTTCGCAAGCCGCGGGCTATGCCGCTGTCCGGCTTACCCATCACGGTGATGACCGCCCTGTACACCTCACGAAAACAAGGTAAGTTATAGCACGCCTGTGCCTGCGGAGGTCCCGAGATTCACGTGTGCAGATCAGGCCTTTTTGCCCCCGTCATCCCTGATTGACATCCTGATTGACATTGTCACGTGAGCAGATTGTGGGGTTTTGCCCCCGTCGTTCTTCTCATTGAACTTCACGTGTACAGAGCAGGCATTTTTGCCCCCTTCGCAGAACTTGAATAAACAATTAAGGCCGGCCATCGATTTTGATGGTCGGCCTTTTTTGCATTGGCATTGACAGAAATCATTATTCTGTTACAACCTGAACTTTAGGATTGTTTGCAAACAACTTCTTGACGTGTTCGAACTCTTTACCCGGATCGGTGATTACCTTCTCGAGGGCGGTGTTTCCGTCAACGATGAGATACTCGCTGTATTCGTCATAGAAGTCGTTCTTGATATTCAGAGTCTTCATCTTGCTCATGTTCTCAAGTTCGAGTGAAACGATGTTCTCATTTGTGCTCAGATTGACTTCTGCAAGCGGGTTGTTGGACGCCCTGAACTCTCTCAGCGGAACATTTGCTGACAGATCAATGCTTGTAATCTGATTGTCGAACACGAACAGCCACATGAGTAATGGCAGATTCGATACGTCAATGCTGGTGAGCTGGTTGTCATAAACGTTCAGTCGCATGAGCATGGCGAGATTTGTCATCTTTATGGATGTGAGCTTGTTGCTGTTCAGGTGAAGCTCTCTCAATGAAGGGCAGTCTGAAATCTCAAAACTCTTGAGGTTGCATTCTACCGCATCGATTCTGGTGATGCTAGGCAGGTTCGAGGCCTTGATCTCGGTAAGGCTTGAGCATTTGTTGAGGAGGGCCTGGTCCAGTGACTGGAGCGGAGTGAGGTCAACCTTGCTGACATTTGTTCTCTGGAGGTAGAGGCTTTCGAGTTTCGGAGTCTTTGTCAGGTCAATGTCAGAGATGTTCGTGCCGTAGAGTCTGAGGTCGGTAAGCTCGCCGAGTTTATCGAGATTGATGGAAGAAATCGGATTCTCGCCGAGGATGAGGACTTTCAATGTCGAGATGCCTTCGATAGGCTTGATGTCGCTTACGCTGTTGAATTTCAGACTCAATGTTTCCAATGATGTGAAGTATCCCAGTCCTGTGATGTCCGTTACGCAGTCAACTGTGCTCTCCGGTTTCAAGTCGAATCCGAGTTGGAGTTCCTTCACTGCAGCGGCTTCTTCGAATGTGATCTTGCCGTCACCGTCCGCGTCAATCTTAGGCTCTTTCATCTCCAGGAGTCTTCTTTCGAGCACCTTGTCAGCGAAATGGATAGTGTTGTCCAATGTCGTCACGGTAATTGTAGCGTATTCTGAGTCCGTGAATGACCCTGTTCCGAGAGCCTTGACTGAAACTGTATATGTGCTGGCTGTGCTGAGTCCTGTAACCTCCACGTTTTCAGGCTTCTCTCTGTTGCCGTCCGTTACTGTCGACTGGTTTGCGGCTTTCACCTCATAGGTGTATCCTGTAGCGTCAGGAATCGCAGTCCATGTGAATGAGAAACTTGTTGTTGACAAGTTGTTGACTTTGATTTCCGGAGTCTGGAGTGTCTCGGATTTAGAACATCCGGAGATAGTGATGGCTGCAAATGCGGCCAAAGCCAAGAAAAGTTTTGTTTTCATTTACTTATGATTTGTGATGTTATTTATTCCTGAGGGTCAGGTTCATGTAGCCGGCAATAGAACTTGTCGCTCATGTTTAAGGTAATTCAGGTATCTTCTATCTGATAGTATCGCCTTTTAATATATAAATTTGAGTTGTTCAAAACTGTTAGGGCGCTAAGATATGTATTTTTTCTTGTTCTGCAACATGTCACGGTAAATTTTTTGAAAAATATAGTGCCTTAGTATTTCTCCGCTGTGCACGTTTCGCGCCTATCAGGTTTTTGCTATGGCCTCCTGTCTCGTTATTGACCTGAATTCTCCAGTGCTTGAATCCTCGTATGCAGATTCGGCCCTTTTGCACCCGTCGTTTGATTCACGTGTGCAGATTCGGCTCTTTTGCACCCGTCGTTGAACTCCCGTGGGCAAAACTACAAAACTTACCAACTTATTCTGTAACGCTTACTAAAGACTTCAAGGGGAAAAAGGACAATGACGATGAGACGCCTGACAGGCGGCCTGCCGCGGCGGACGTGGCCAGCCCACGGCCTCGGGAAGTGGGAGGTGCCTGCCGGATACAAGTTCTCGCGCGAGCGAGGACGCAGGAGACGGTAGGAGGGCCGAACGGAGCAACGCGGAGTGAGTTCCGCCGTGGCTGCCCGCCTGTCTACGCGACACATGTCATGTGTGACACGTCGAAGCCGATAATGCCCTCAAGTTCCAAACCACGTGAGCAGAACTACCCTTTCTGCCCCCGTCGTGTCTGATTGTCATTGTCACGTGAGCAAATTCCGGGTTTTTGCCCCCGTGGTTGGAAACTCGTATGCAGATTCGGCCTTTCTGCCCCCGTCGTGCCTGATTGTCATTGTCACGGGGGCGAATCGCGGGTTTCTGCCCCCGTGGTTAACTCGTATGCAGATCTGGCCCTTTTGCCTACGAGAGCGTTAAACGGATAAACCAGATATCCCGATAAACTGATAATAAATCCGATGAGTCGATGCACCGAAAATAACCCCTAACCTTAACACCGATAACAAAAAAAGAGGCGCTCCGAAGTGGAGTGCCTCTGCCCAGTACCCCCAAGGGGATTCGAACCTCTACCGAAAGAACCGGAATCTTTAATCCTATCCATTAGACTATGGGGGCATTTGCTCTGCAAATTTATGAAATAAATCGGACATATCCGAAATAAATCACACATATCCGATAAATGCCCTTCTTATTTTCTTTTGTTTCAGATTTTTTATAAATTTGCCACAATGTGTCGTACAGGCACGAAATGTGAAGAAGTGCGATACCGGAAAGACAGTTAAAAGACAGTTATTTGTATTAAATCTATATATTCAAGTATGAAGAAAGCATACGTATTTCCAGGTCAGGGAGCCCAGTTCCCGGGAATGGCCAAAGAAGTATATGAAAAGAGTCAGAAGGCCAGAGAAATGTTTGAAGCGGCCAATGACATTCTTGGATTCAGAATAACCGACATTATGTTTGAGGGCACACCTGAGGCATTGAAGGCCACCAAGGTGACACAGCCTGCCATATTTCTGCATTCAACCATCCTTACGGCATGCTATGACGGCTTCGAGCCGGATATGGTTGCAGGCCACTCATTGGGAGAGTTCTCTGCACTTGCGGCCAGCCACGCGATTTCCTTCGAAGATGCATTGAAACTTGTTGCCATCAGGGCAAGAGCCATGCAGAAATGCTGCGAACAGGTTCCGGGAGCTATGGCTGCCATCATTGGCCTGAGCAACGAACAGGTGGAGGCCGTCTGCAAATCCTGCAACGGACTCGTCATCCCTGCGAACTATAATTGTGATGGACAGGTAGTGGTGTCCGGTGAAAAAGATTCAGTGGCGGAGGCTTGTGACAGAGCTAAGGCGGAAGGCGCGAAGAGGGCATTGCCGCTTGCAGTGAGCGGAGCATTCCATTCACCGCTTATGGAGCCGGCAAGACTTGAACTCGGCGAGGCTATCGAAGCGACAGAGATTAAAGCGCCGATATGCCCTATATATCAGAATGTTACAGCTCAGCCGACACAGGATCCGGAGCTGATTAAGAAAAACCTGCTTGCACAGCTTACTGCCCCGGTAAAATGGACCCAGTCTGTGAAAAATATGTTGGCAGGCGAAGCTGACTACTTTATGGAAATCGGTCCTGGCAAAGTTCTTCAGGGACTTGTCAAGAGAATCGCCGGTTCCATCGTGACAGTAGAAGGTCTGGAAACATTGTAGAATAAGAGAAGGCATCTCCGGAAACGGCTGATGTCTTCCTTCTTTCATTGAAACCGGAAGGTAGAGTCCCTTCTGTTGAGATGAGAGATTTCGTTTGATACTGAAAGATAGAGTGTCCTTCTATTGAGATGAAAGAGTCCGTTTGAAACCGGAAGGTAGAGTATCTTAACCCGAAAGGTCAAGCACCCTATACCGAAAGGTCGGACACCCTTTCATTGAAACGAAAGATTACGTTGGTAAAAAATCAATCACATAAAATTAACGATTATGGCAAAAGAAAAGAAATTCATCACCTGTGACGGTAACTTCGCTGCCTCTCAGATTGCTTACCTTTTCAGTGAGCATGCAGCGATTTACCCTATCACACCATCATCGACAATGGCTGAGAACATTGACGAGTGGGCTGCCCACGGAAAAAAGAACCTGTGGGGTGAGACCGTAAAGGTTACCGAAATGCAGAGTGAGGGAGGTGCCGCAGGAGCCGTTCACGGTTCACTTCAGGCAGGAGCCCTCACTACTACATATACAGCTTCACAGGGCCTTCTTCTCATGATTCCAAATATGTACAAGATTGCCGGAGAGATGCTTCCGGCCGTGTTCCACGTTTCAGCACGAGCACTTGCATCTCACGCGCTGTCGATTTTCGGAGACCATCAGGACGTAATGGCTTGCCGTCAGACCGGTTTTGCAATGTTGGCATCCGGTTCTGTCCAGGAAGCTCAGGATATGGCTGCAGTAGCACATCTCGCAGCTATCAAGTCCAGCATTCCGTTCCTCCACTTCTTCGACGGTTTCCGTACATCACACGAAATCCAGAAGATTGAGGCTATCGATGAGGACGATCTCAGAAAGATGGTCAGCACCAAGTCACTCGAGAAGTTCAGGGCAAGAGCACTTACTCCGGAATCTCCTGTAACAAGGGGTACAGCTCAGAACGGAGACGTTTATTTCCAGGCTGTAGAGTCCAGAAACCAGTTCTATGATGCTGTTCCTGATGTAGTTGCACGTTACATGGGCGAGCTCGGTGAACTTACCGGCAGAACATACCGTCCGTTCGAGTATTACGGTGCTCCGGATGCAGAAGAGATTATCGTGGCTATGGGTTCAGTTACCGAGACCATCAAGGAGACCATCGACTATCTCGAAGCACACGGAAGAAAATATGGAGTCGTTTCTGTACACCTCTACAGACCGTTCTCAGAGAAATACTTCTTCAAGGTGCTCCCTAAGAGCGTGAAGAAAATCGCTGTCCTCGACAGGACCAAGGAACCGGGAGCTCTCGGAGAGCCTCTCTACCTCGATGTAAAGGCAATGTTCCAGGGCAAAGACATGGAGCCGGTTATCGTAGGCGGCCGCTATGGTCTTTCATCCAAGGATACCACACCTGCACAGATCGTCGCAGTATTCGACAACCTCGAGCAGGCAGAACCTAAGAACGGTTTCACCATCGGTATCGTAGATGACGTCACCTTCAAGTCACTCCCTATCAAGAAAGAGATCTCCATCGTAAAACCTGGTACTACAGAGTGCAAATTCTACGGTCTCGGTTCAGATGGTACAGTAGGTGCAAACAAGAACACCATCAAGATCATCGGTAACCATACGAACAAATATTGCCAGGGCTATTTCGACTACGACTCCAAGAAATCAGGCGGATACACCTGCTCTCACCTCAGATTCGGTGACGCCCAGATCAAGGCTCCGTACCTCGTGTCCACACCGGACTTCGTGGCATGCCACGTTCCTTCATACCTCCGCAAGTATGACGTGCTCAAAGGCATCAAGGATGGCGGTACCTTCCTTCTGAACAGCCTTTGGAACGCAGAGGAGACAGTCAAGAGACTTCCTGAGTTCGTGAAGGCTACACTTGCCAAGAAACACATCAAGTTCTATATCATTGACGCTACCAAGATTGCATCTGAAATCGGTCTCGGCGGAAGAACCAACACCATTCTCCAGTCTGCATTCTTCAAGATTACAGGCATCATCCCTTACGAGGACGCTGTTAAATACATGAAGGACGCTATCGTGAAGAGCTACGGCAAGAAAGGTGAGAAGGTCGTCAATATGAACTATGCCGCTGTTGACCGCGGTGGTGAGTACGAGCAGGTCAATGTCCCTGAAGAGTGGGCAAGCATTACTGCCAAGTTCGAGAATCCGGGCAAGGACCGTCTCGCACCTGAGTTCGTAAAAGAAATCGCTGACGTAGTGAACTCCCAGGCAGGCGATACCCTTCCTGTAAGTTCATTCATGCCGTACGTTGACGGTACAATGCCTGCCGGCACAGCCGCTTATGAGAAACGTGGCGTGGCAGTGTTCGTTCCGCAGTGGCAGCCTGACAACTGTATCCAGTGCAACACTTGTGCATTTGTCTGCCCTCACGCAGCTATCCGTCCGTTCCTTCTCAATGAAGAAGAGGCAGCAGCTGCTCCTGCAGGTCTCAAACTGGCCCAGGGTAAGGCTAACCTCAAGGATTACAAGTTCGCCCTCTCAGTTTCAGTAGCAGACTGTACTGGTTGCGGCAACTGCGTTGACGTATGTCCTGCCAAGGAGAAAGCTCTCGTCATGGTTTCCGCTCTCGACGCACAGGCAGAGCAGGAGAACTTCGACTTCCTCAATACCAAGGTGGGCTACAAGGAGACTATCGTAAACAAGGCCCAGAGCGTGAAGAACTCACAGTTCGCACAACCATTGTTCGAATTCTCAGGCGCTTGCGCAGGTTGCGGCGAGACTCCATACATCAAGAACATCACCCAGCTCTTCGGCGACAGAATGATGATTGCCAATGCTACAGGATGTTCTTCCATTTACGGAGCTTCATTCCCTGCATCACCATACTGCACCAATTCTGAAGGACACGGTCCTGCTTGGGCAAACTCCCTCTTCGAGGACTTCTGTGAGTTCGGTCTCGGTATGAAACTCGGTTCTGACCGCATCAGACAGACCATCGCTGAAATCATGACAGAGGGTCTCGACTGCGACAAGGCTTCTGACGAGATCAAGGCACTCTTCAAGCAGTGGCTCGAGAACAAGAACAATCCTGCTGTTACCCGTGAAGTAGCTGACAAACTTGTTCCTCTCATGGAGAACACTGATTGTCCTCATTGCAAGAAACTCCTCACATACAAGAAGTTCCTTGCTGCACGCAGCCAGTGGATCATCGGAGGTGACGGTGCAAGCTACGATATCGGATACGGCGGACTTGACCACGTGCTCGCTTCAGGTGAGAATGTGAACATCCTCGTACTCGATACTGAGGTTTACTCCAACACCGGCGGACAGTCATCCAAGGCAACTCCTGCGGGCGCTATCGCCAAGTTTGCTGCAAGCGGCAAGAAGATCCGCAAGAAGGACCTCGGAATGATGGCAATGAGCTATGGCTATGTATATGTGGCTCAGGTAGCTATGGGCGCAAACCCTGTTCAGTACCTGAACGCTATCAAGGAGGCTGAGGCTTATGACGGACCATCACTCATCATCGCTTACGCACCTTGTATCAACCATGGTCTGAAGGCCGGAATGGGTCTCAGCCAGAAAGAGGAGAAACTCGCAGTCGAGTGCGGTTACTGGCACCTCTACAGGTTCAACCCTGAACTCGAAGGAACAGACAAGAATCCGTTCTCTCTCGACAGCAAGGAACCTGACTGGAGCAAGTTCCAGGACTTCCTGAAGGGCGAGGTCCGTTTTGCATCCCTCTACAAACTCTTCCCTGAAAGAGCTGATGAGCTCCTCCAGAAGACAGAGGAATTTGCAAAACTCCGTCTCGAATCATACAAGAGATTGGCAGGCAAATAAGCCTACATCTTACTGAATAGAATCCCGGGAAATCATAGAAATATGGTTCCCCGGGAATTTTTTTGTCAATGACGGCTCAAGTCCAGCATCATTTTTGACAATGACGATGATAATTGCTAAATTTACGTGTTTATACACAGGTGTTGGATATTATTATGAAAATGAACAATAAGACTATAACAGCTGCATTGACAGTAGCCATAATGGCCGCCTCGTCATTGACCTCATCCGCATCGGATTACAGTGTGGATTTCGGGAACATTGACAGGAATTGCGCAGTTGCCGGCGACGAAAAGTCGGACCTCAAGTATGCAAGGGAACTTTACGAGCACGGAATGTATGTGAAGGCGCGTGAGATTTTCCTTTCGTATCCTGAGAATCCTTTCGCCAACGGGTATGCGGTACTGTGCGATATCAAGATGAAATCCTATGCTGCCCAGGCCGCAATGGAGAAATACATTGAAAAGTATCCGTATTCCGGACTTGTGCCTCAGATGAAATACGCTGATGCGCTGAATCTCTTCGATATCCCTGACTATCCAGCTGCTTCGGCCGAGTTCTCCCAGATCAAGGCCAAGTCTCTCTATAAGAGCCAGTTGGCGGAGTTCAGGTTCAAGAAGGCGTATGCTGATTTCCAGATCGGCAGCGTGGCCTCCGCATTGGAAGGATTCCTTGAAGTGTCCTCTCTTCCGAAGAACGACTATCAGGCTCCGTCAGCATATTCCGCCGCCTATATCTATTATGAGCGGGAGCAGTTCGCGGAGGCAGAGAAGTGGTTTGCGAAGTCGGTGAAGGATCCGCGTTTCGCTGAAGTTTCGGCATACTATATTCTGGAATGCCGTTTTATGGACAAGGACTACAAATATGTCACTGACAATGCCGAGAAGATATTCGCTTCGGTGCCGAAGGAGAGGAAACCGCATCTTGCACGTATCATCTCCGAGTCCTACCTTGTGCAAGGGGATGCTTCTGCTGCCAAGAAGTATTATGACCTTACCGATACCGCTTCAGGAACCAGGAAGGACCACTTCTATGCTGGATCGCTGCTCTATGCCTTGTCCGACTACAAAGGTGCTGTCGAGAACTATTCCAAGATGGATGACAGAAGCGACTCGTTGGGACAGATCGCGAATTACCAGATGGCATACGGCTATATCAAACTGAAGAACAAGGTGGCTGCCATGGACGCTTTCAAAGACGCGGCATACGAAGAGTATGATGCTGACATTCAGGAGGATGCGTATTTCAATTATGCGAAACTCGCTTTCGACCTGAACCATGACCCTTCCGTATTCGAACAGTATATCAAGAAATATCCGGAGCTGGCCAAAGGGGACCGTATCTACAGCTACATCGCCCTTGCTGCTCTGTACAATCATGATTATGCTGCCGCCGTGGAGGCTTATGACAATATCGATGTCCTCGACAAGGATATGAAGGCCAATTACATGAAGGCCAATTACCTGCGTGCGGAACAGCTGATTTCTTCAGGTTCATACCGTAAGGCGATACCATGCCTCAAGACGGCAGCCTACTATTCAGGAAAACGTTCACCGTTCAATCAGCTGTCACGTTATTGGCTCGCCGAAAGTTATTATCGTTCAGATGATTACGCCAAGGCTGCCGAGGTTTACAAGACATTGTACAACAATTCTGCGCTTTACGGTCGTCCGGAAGGCAATCTCCTGCCTTACGACGTGGCATACTGCTATTTCAAGTCAGGCGCCTACCCGTCTTCCTGCGAGTGGTTCGACGTGTATCTGCAGAGCGGCGACAAGAGAAGACGTACAGATGCATTGACCCGAAAAGGCGACAGCTATTTCATTGACAAGAACTATAAGGATGCGATAGCTTCTTATGAAGAGGCGATCAGGAGCGGCGGCAGCGCGAATGACCTGTATCCGTACTATCAGGCGGGCCTGGCACTTTCATTGACCAACAAGACGAAAGATGAGATCAACCTGCTTGCGCCAGTTGCCCAGACAGCTCCGACGGCTTCGTTCTGGAGCGAGACTGTCTATGAACTCGGCCGCGCGTATATGGCTGATGACGACAATGCCAATGCAGCTGAAATTTTCAAGAAACTTTCGTCTGAGAGCCGCGACTCCACTTACCGCGCAAGGGCATTGATCGGATTGGGGATGATTTCGGCCAATGAATCCCAGTTTGACGATGCGCTCGGATATTATAAGCAGGTGGTCAGCAGGATGCCTTCGACGGTGTATTCGGAGGATGCGCTCAGGGCCATCGAGTCCATATACCAGACCAAACAGGAACCTGAGGCCTATTTCGCTTATCTCAAGACATTGGACGGTCAGGGGACTGAGGGCAATGAGGAGACGATGTTCTTCAATGCTGCCGAGCAGATTTTCCTTGCGGAGAATTACCAGAAGGCCATAAAGTCGCTGCAGGCATATCTGGATGAGTATCCTCAGGGCTCAAATGTAAATCTTGCGGAATTCTATATGGCCGAGTCGTACAAGAACATCGGCAAGAAGGAGCAGGCCTGCGACTGGTACAAGAAGGTCATCGAGTGTGGCGAGACATCGTTTGTGGAGGCCGCTTCGCTCAGTTTTGCGAAATTGTCCTACAGCATAGAGCATTACAATGATGCCTATTCCGGTTACCAGTCCCTGCTTGAGAATGCGAAAATCGAGAACAACAAGCATACGGCCATCGTCGGAATGATGAATTCCGCATACAATGCCAAAGATTACGATGCGGCTGTCAGCAATGCGGTGAAGGTCGCTGCGGACAAGAGGAGCGACAAGGACGAAGTCCGTCATGCACAGTACATTGAAGCGAAATCTTATCTTGCTTCGAGCCGCAGAAATGAGGCATTCGCGATACTCCGCAAGCTTTCTTCACAGAAATCTACACCGGAAGGGGCTGAGGCAGCGTATCTGATTATCCAGGACGCTTACGACCAGGGCAAGTTCGACGAGGTAGAGAAACTTGTGTATGCGTTCTCCGATGCGGGAAGCGACCAGACTTACTGGCTTGCGAAAGCATTCGTCACATTGGGCGATTCTTTTGCTGAAAGGGACGACATGGCTCAGGCAAAAGCGACTTTCGAGAGTGTCCGTGACGGATATGAGCCGTCAGACAAAAATGATGATATCCTTGACAATGTTAATATGCGTCTGAAGAAGATAGCACAGAGGGAAAAGTAGTATGAAAAAGATATATTTGACATTAGCGGCTGCCGGTTCGGTATTGACTTACGTTTCTGCCGGAGCTCAGAATCTGAATCCGACTGTTTCAGTGACAAAGGCGTACGAGGGCAGTCTTATGGAGGTTCACAAACCGGCTCAGGAAATGTTCGTGCCGGATTCGCTGAAGCGCTTTGACCTGGATTTCGACTACTCTGTTTTTGAGAATCCATATAGGGGGTCGTATGATTTCAGCCCTTATCTTCTGGAAATGAAACCGCAGGCGGCTGCGCTTACCGGGCGGAAGTTCTATCTCAAGGCTGGAACAGGATATCGTCTCAGACCGTCGCTCGACCTCGTCTGGGAACCATTGACCAAGGGCAGGTTCAGAATGTCCGTATATGGCTCACATCATTCATACATAGGTGATTACAAGAATATGCGGTTCGATGCGGACGGTATGCTGAAATCGGCCGGAGGCTCGTGGAACGGCTATGACCTGTATTCGACTGCGGGGGCCAATGCTCAGGCTGATCTCGGCAAGGCAGTAATCGCTTTCGACCTGAACTATAAGGGAATACAGGGAAAGACCGGAGAGGGTGCCACAGGATTCAATTCTGCGAGGGCATTTGCCCATATTTATTCCACAAGCCTTTCGGAGAATTTCCTGTATTATGACATTGCAGTAAACTATGCATTCTCTTCGCAGGGTATGCTTGCCGGGGACAGAGCGTTGAAAGCCAATGACTTGGACTTCAAGTTCACTCTTGGTCCGGTGCTCAGCAGGCACAACAGGATCTTGGCGGATGTGGGTTATGGCATGACTTGGTATAAAGGCTATATGAACACGGCCATAGGGACGGCTTACATCACCCCGAAATACGCATTTGACAAGAACAGATGGGATCTGAGCCTCGGTGTGAAGTTAGGTTTCAACATCAGCGAAAAGGACAAGCCGGAGTCTGTCAATACCAATAAGGGAACGATGATTTATCCGGATGTCTATATTGGGTTTGAGGCAGTGAGGGATTATCTGAACCTATATTTCAGGGCGACTGGCGGCGATTACAGGAATCAGTTCTCGTCAATGAAGGAGAAGTACCATTTCTATCTTCCGTCACACGGCCTGACCAACAAC
Organism: Bacteroides sp. CAG:545; assembly: GCA_000432515.1. Taxonomy (GTDB): domain Bacteria; phylum Bacteroidota; class Bacteroidia; order Bacteroidales; family UBA932; genus Cryptobacteroides. Next base: position 55,507 of record HF996029.1, on the reverse strand, counting down.
TATGTGGAGCAGTATAATCTGGCGCTCGGTTTCGCCGGAAATATCAGGAACAGGTTCCGTTACGACGTGCGTGGAGGCTTCAGAAGCTATGAGGACATGCCGTTTGACGGTATCTCCGCCATTCGCATAGGAACTGCTGCCCCGACTGTTGCTGACAATCTTATGTATATGTCCAATATGATGGTGGTAGGCGGTACGGCCGGTTATGTCAATATGAAGTTCCAGTGGGATTCACGTGATTTCACATTGGATTCGGATTTCAGGATCAATTCCAATTCATTCAAGGATTCGGAAATAGCAAATCAGCACATTTATCTGAACCAGTCGCTCTTCTCCGGCCATCTCGACGGCACATATAACTGGAAGAAGAGAATCTTCGCGGGAGTTTCTGCGGAATTCGCGACCGTGAGGAAGGGAGAAACTACTCTCGTGTCAATGCAGGAGAACGGGGGAGAGCTCACTCCCGTAGCTCATACGACTATGAATGTGAGGGTTCCCGGATGGCTGAATCTCGGTCTGCATGCCGAATATGCATTCAACAACAAATTGTCATTCTGGCTCAGAGGTGAGAACCTTCTGAATATGAAGATACAGCGTTATGGAATGTATATGGACGGCGGTGTCGGATTCACCGCAGGCATTTGTCTGAATCTCTAATTTTTACTATATTTGTGAGATTAAGAACCTGTTTTGAAATGATTGAATAGTTGTTTGAGGTAAAATTCCTTCATCTTCTTCCCGAGTTTTCAGGTCAGATAGTCCCAGCTATCTTCCCTGAACCCTCGGTTGAATCTGAAGTTTTTTCCACTCAAACCTTCTGTGAATAATTTCAAAACAGTTTCTAAAAAAGTCAGACAGACAAGTTGATTTGAATAGAAAATTTTAAAAGAAAATAATGGAAGAGAACGAGAAGATGCGCGAAGCTGAAGAGCAGTATTCTGCGGGCAGTATTCAGGTCCTCGAAGGACTGGAGGCGGTGAGGAAAAGACCGTCAATGTATATCGGCGATGTGGGTGTAAGAGGTCTCCATCATCTGGTGTATGAGGTTGTGGACAACAGTATCGACGAGGCTATGGCCGGATTCTGCGACCACATCGAAGTTTCAATATTGGAAGACAACTCCATCAGAGTCCAGGATAACGGACGAGGAATCCCTACGGGAATGCACCCGAAAGAGCACAGGTCTGCTCTCGAGGTGGTTCTTACGGTTCTTCACGCCGGCGGTAAGTTCAACAAGGACAGCTACAAGGTGTCAGGAGGTCTTCACGGTGTCGGTGTATCCTGTGTGAACGCGTTGTCGGACAGCCTCGTGGCTGAAATCCACAGGGAAGGCAAGATCTATCAGCAGAAATATTCCAAAGGAAAGCCTTTGACTCAGGTAGAAGTGATCGGCGAGTGCGAAGACACGGGAACCACCATCACATTCCATCCGGATCCGGAGATATTCAATGTCACTACCATCTATAACTACGAGACTCTTGCGAACAGGATGCGTGAACTCTCGTTCCTGAACAGGGGAATCAAGATTACATTGACAGACAAGCGTACCCTCGTGGACGAGTATGTGGTCGATGCGAACGGAAACAGCAGTCCTACCGGAAAGCAGATCTATAAGAATGATGTATTCTACTCCCAGGAAGGATTGAAGGAATTCATCAAATATCTCGATGCGAGCCAGGAAGAGATTATTCCTGAACCGGTATGTGTGACATCCGACAAGATCATTCCTATCGACATTGCACTCCAGTACAATAACGGCTACAAGGAGACAATCCTCTCATATGTGAACAATATCCACACTATTGAGGGCGGTACCCATCTCCAGGGCTTCAGAATGGGTCTTTCCCGTTCGTTGAGGAACTATGCCGACAAGAACAAGCTCCTGGAGAAGGTGAAGGTGGAACTTACCCAGGAAGACTTCAGGGAAGGTCTTACCGCCGTGGTTTCCGTGAAGGTAGCTGAGCCTCAGTTCGAGGGCCAGACCAAGACGAAACTCGGAAACAGTGAGGTCACTTCCATCGTGTCACAGGCTACTTCAGCGGCGATGGACCAGTATCTTGAAGAGAATCCAAAGTACGCCAAGCTCATCATCGAGAAAGTCGTTCTTGCCGCAACAGCCAGAACTGCTGCCCGCAAGGCACGTGAAATGGTTCAGAGAAAGACGGTCATGTCAGGTGCCGGTATGCCGGGCAAGCTTGCGGACTGCTCCGAGAGGAATCCTGAGCTTTGCGAATTGTTCCTTGTCGAGGGAGATTCCGCAGGCGGTACCGCAAAGCAGGGTAGAGACCGCCGCATCCAGGCCATCCTTCCGTTGAGAGGTAAGATCCTCAATGTCGAGAAGGCAGCCGAGGACAGGGCATTCGACAGTGAAGAAATCAGAAACATCTACACTGCGCTCGGCGTTACTGTGGCACAGGCTGACGAGAACGGCGAGAAGAGAATGGACCTCAGCAAGTTGCGTTACCACAAGGTCATCATCATGACCGATGCCGATGTCGATGGCAGCCATATCGCCACATTGATTCTGACATTCTTCTTCAGATATATGCTCGACCTCATCAGAAACGGCTATGTCTATCTGGCAACCCCGCCGCTTTATCTGGTGAAGAAAGGCAAGGAAGAGATCTATTGCTGGACTGACGCACAGCGTGCTGAAGCAACCCAGAAACTCGGAAAGGGGTCTGACAAGGGCGTGACAGTACAGCGCTACAAAGGTCTCGGAGAGATGAGCGACCATCAGTTGTGGGATACGACAATGGACCCGTCCAAGAGAAGACTCCGTAAAATCACCATTGACAATGCTGCCGAGGCAGAGAGGACCTTCTCAATGCTTATGGGCGATGATGTGCCGCCACGCAGACAGTTCATTGAAGAAAATGCACATTACGCAAACATTGACGCATAGTAAATATCTAAAATATAGACAATATGTTAGACATTTTTGACAGAATTGAAAGAGACTCAGGCGGTCCTATCGGCCAGTATTTCGACCAGGCTTACGGCTATTATATGTACCCTCGTCTTGAGGGCGAACTCGGACCTCACATGGTTTTCAACGGAAAAGAGGTCCTGAACTGGAGTCTGAACAACTACCTCGGACTTGCAAATCATCCTGAAGTGCGTAAAGCGGATGCTGAAGCAGCTGCACAGTGGGGTCTTGCATACCCGATGGGCGCCAGAATGCTGTCTGGCAATACCAGATACCATGAGAAGCTGGAGAAAATGTTCGCTGAGTTCGAGAAGAAAGAGGATGCCTTCCTCTATAACTTCGGATATCAGGGAATCGTTTCCACGATCGATGCTCTTACCGCGCGTCATGATGTAATCGTCTATGATGCAGAGTGCCACGCTTGTCTGCTCGACGGTATCCGTCTTCATATCGGCAGCAAGTACAAGTATCGTCACAACAATATCGAGGACTGCGAGAAGGTTCTTGCCCGCGCTTGCGCTGAGGCTGATGCCAACGGCGGCGGTGTGCTCCTTATCACCGAGGGCGTATATGGTATGACAGGTGCGCTCGGTATTCTTGACAAGATCGCAGCTCTCAAGAAGAAATACAACTTCCGTTTCCTGATTGACGATGCCCATGGCTTCGGACTTCTCGGAGAACACGGCCGCGGAACTTCTGAGGCACTTCACTGCATGGATGAGGTTGATCTTTACATCGGCGCATTTGCCAAGTCAATGGCTTCTATCGGCGGATTCGTTGCAGGTCCTCACAAGATCATCAACTATCTCCGTGCGAACATGCGTTCACAGATGTATGCGAAGTCACTTCCTATGCCGCTCGTCATCGGCAATACCAAGCGTCTTGAAATCATCATGTCTCCGGAAGGTGACGAACTCCGCAAGAAGTGCTGGGCCATCACCCATGCCATCCAGGACGGTTTCAGGAAAGAAGGGTTCGATATCGGTGAGGCTCAAGCTTGCGTGACCCCTGTACATATCAAGGGAGGAGTCGCTCAGGCTACCAAGATGGCTAAGGATCTCCGTGAAAACTACAGGATTTTCTGTTCTATGGTCATCTATCCTGTCATTCCTAAGGGTATGGTCATTTTCCGTATCGTCTGCACGGCAGCCCACACTATGGAAGATGTCGAATATACTCTCAAAGCATTCAAGGAAATCAAGGCCAAGCTCGACGCTGGTGCTTATGATGGAGACGACATCGCTGCAATGACTGTGGAATAGTCCAAAATACACTTCATTATGAACCGGTCTTACTTTAAAGATAAGGTGATAATCATAACAGGAGCCAGCTCGGGTATCGGGTTGGCTTCTGCCAGATTATTCGGAAGCTTGGGCGCGAAGGTCGTCATGGCCGCCCGTCATCTCGACAAGCTCGAGGCTGAAGCCGCTTCTGTCAATGCTGATTTGTCCAAAGTCCTCTGCGTCAAGACGGACGTTACCAAAGAAGAGGATTGCAAGACATTGATAGAGAAGACTGTGGAGAGATTCGGCGGAATCGATATCTTGGTGAACAATGCCGGTATTTCCATGAGGGCGATGTTCAATGACCTGGACCTTTCTGTGATCCATTCCCTTATGAACGTGAATTTCTGGGGAACCGTGAATTGTACCAAATTCGCGCTGCCGTGGTTGTTGAAGTCCAAAGGCTCAGTGGTGGGTGTCATCTCGATTGCCGGATATTCCGCGCTTCCTGCGAGGACCGGTTATTCAGCATCGAAATACGCTATCCGAGGCTTTCTGGACACACTCAGAATCGAGCACCTGAAAGACGGCTTGAACGTGTTGGTGTTCGCTCCGGGCTATACCGCCTCCAATGTGCGTAATGCGGCATTGACAGCAGACGGAAGCGCCCAGGGAGAAACCCCGCTGGATGAAGGTAAACTTATGAGTGCTGAAAAATGTGCAGAATATCTTGCCAAAGCGCTCGCTTCACGTAAATCAGAGGTGATTCTTACGGCTCTCGGAAAGATTACAGTGCTTGCGCACAGGCTGTTCCCGAGACTTACTGACAAACTGACTTACAAGTATATAGCCAGAGAAAAAGATAGTCCTTTCAAATAGTATTTCATTATGGCAAAGACTGGAATTCCCCGCGATCCCAAAATCTACATATCGCTATTTTGTCTTTTCCTGATTCTTCTGCTGATGATGCCGAGGAACGGAAAGTTCAACTACGACTACAAGAAGGGTACGCCGTGGCCTTATGAAACATTGGTTTCACAGATAGATTTTCCTGTCCTGAAAACACAGGAGCAACTTCGTGCTGAGAAAGATGCCGCAGGCTCCAGTATAGTGCCATATTACAAATATGACGACGGAATTCCGCGTAAAGTGGTGAAGGGCATCGAGCAGCTGAATTTAGGCGAGGCCAGCCAGATCAGGCCGAAAATGCTCGAGGCCGTGTCTGATATTTACAGAAGGGGAGTGATGGCTGATGAGGCCTCTTCCAAGGAAGAGAACTTCTCGGCTGCAGATGATATCATATTCATCCAGAGAGATAAACGTGCGGTGAAAACCCCGGCTTCCGATGTTTATACGGTATCTTCCGCATTGGACATGGTCATTTCAGAGACTGCCAAGGCTTTTCCGTCCGAAAGGGTTGATTCGATTGCCAATGCAGTAGGCATCGACGATATCATTGTCCCGAATCTGATCTATGACAAGGAAACCACGGACTTGGTGCATGCAGAGTCTGTGGATTATATATCTCCGACCTCCGGATTTGTGACCGCAGGGCAGCTGATCGTGACCAAAGGCGAAATAGTGACGGCTGAGATACAGCAGCTGCTGGATTCGTACAAGGCTGAATATGAGGAGAGTCTGGGATATGACGGACCGAGGATTTTCCTGTGGATCGGTAATGGAGTGATATCATTGGCATTGGTCCTGATACTCTTCCTTTCCATTTTCTACACGAACCCCGACATATTCAAACTGATGAACAAGTATCTTTATCTTCTGTTCATCTTCACATTGACGGCATTTGCAGCGTTTGCAGTGGACAAACTGGACCCGACATTGCTCTATATGATTCCGTTCTCGCTTTCGGCGCTGTATCTGTTGGCGTTTTTCAGAAGAAGGGTCGTGCTTCCGGTGTATGTCGTTTCATTGATGCCACTGCTGATTTTCGCGCACAACGGCGTGGAACTTTTCCTGCTGAATCTGGTTGCGGGAGTGGTGACAATGTTCGTGTTCCCGTTTTTCAGCAAGGGATGGAGACAGTTCGTGGCGGCTATGCTCGTGTTTGTATGCCTGCTGCTGACCTTCATCGGATTCCGGCTTATCAATTCGGGCAATGCATTCGACGACTTGTGGCTGATGCTCTATCTGTTTTTCGGGGCACTGCTTTCAGTCGCAGGATATCCGCTCATATATCTGATGGAGAAGATATTCTCGCTTGTGTCAGGTACCCGTCTCCAGGAACTGTGTGACCCTAACAATAAACTTCTGAGAATCCTTGCGCAGAAGGCACCGGGGACATTCCAGCATTCATTGCAGGTGATGAACCTTGCTGACGCTGCTGCGAGGAGCATTGACGCGGACGTGCTTCTTGTGCGTGCCGGAGCAATGTATCATGACATCGGGAAAACTGCCAATCCGCAATGCTTCGTGGAGAACGAGAGCCTCGGCGCCAAGTTCCACGACGGGCTTACTCCCAAAGAAAGCGCAGAGATGATAATAAGACATGTTACGGACGGTCTCGCTCTTGCTGCCAAGTACAAACTGCCTCAGGTGGTGAGCGATTTTATTCTCACACATCACGGAACTACCTGTACGGCATTCTTCTACAACAAGTTTATAGAAGAGGGCGGAAACCCTGCCGAATCGGATGCCTTCTATTATAAGGGCAAGAAACCTTGGACCAGGGAGCAGGCGCTGATCATGATCTGCGATACTGTGGAGGCTGCTTCGCGTACATTGAAGGACAATACGCCGGAGACTTTCGACAAGTTCGTGGAGAACATCGTTTCAGCCAAGATGGCTGCAGGACAGCTTGACAACGCAGATATTACATTGAAAGAACTCAGCCGTATAAAGTCAGTGCTGAAGTCATATCTCGGGCAGATTTATCACGAAAGAGTGGTCTATCCCAAGCAGTATAGACAATAATAGGCTTTCCCGATTGGAAATTGTCTGAAAAATTCCTATTTTTGCAGGCTAAGTGTAAGATGGCTTGCATCTCGCGCAAACACATAGAATAATAAATCGCATTGAAAATATAAAATATTGAATAAAGATGAATATTGTAAAAAATCAGATTGATGAGCTTAATATCCAGCTCACTGTCACTGTTGCTCACGATGATTACGCTGAGGCTGAGAAGAAAGAACTCCAGAGATGCAAACGTACAGCCGAGTTCAAGGGCTTCAGAAAGGGAATGGTTCCTATGTCCCTTATCCAGAAAGTTTATGGAGAGCGCGTGCTTGGCGAGGTTGTGAACAAGGTTCTTTCAGACGCTATCAATAATTTCGTTAAGGAAAACAATATCAAGATGGTAGGTGAGGCTCTTCCAAGTGAGGACCAGCCGGAAATCGAGTGGAAGTCAGGCAACGACTTTACTTTCAAGTTCGATATCGCCACCACTTCAGAGGTGAACTTCGAACTCTCCAAGGATGACAAAGTGAAAGTTTATGAGATCAAGGTTTCTGCTGAGGCCAAGAAAGAGATGAAGGACAACCTTCTCCGTCAGTTCGGTTCTCTCACGGATGCTGAGCAGGCAGGTGAGGATGATTTCGTAATCGTTGATTTCGCTCAGGAAGGCAAGACCGTTGAGGGCTCATATGTAGGCGTGAAGAATGTAGAGGGCGAGGCTAAGTCCAAGTTCCTCGGCGCAAAGGTCGGAGACCAGTTTGATGTCAATGTAAATGAGGCATTTACTAATGAGTCTGACCGTGCATATATGCTCAAGGTAAAGAAAGAGGAGCTCGCTTCTCTCGCACCTGAGTTCCACGTTACAGTGAAGGAAGTGAAGACTTTCGCTCCTGCAGAGGAGAACCAGGAGACTTACGACAAGATTTTCGGCGAGAACCAGGTTCACAATGCAGAGGAATTCGACAAGGCTGTAACTGCAAGACTTGAAGAGAATTACAAGCAGGAGTCTGACTACAAGCTTTCCAAGGATCTGCGCGAGTATCTCGTAAAGAAAGCTGACATCAAGCTTCCGGAGGAGTTCCTCAAGAGATGGCTGTTCAATATCAATGACGGTAAGTTCAGCAAGGAGGAGATCGAGAAAGAGGCACCTGCATTCTTCGAGGATTTCCGCTGGCAGATGGTACGTGGCTACATCATGCAGAAGTTCGACCTCAAGATCGAAGAAAAAGATGTTCACGAGGCAGCTCAGGCATATGTTGCTTACCAGTATGCTTCATACGGCATGGGAAATGTTCCTGAGGCAATTCTCAAGGACAGTGTTGCCCGTGTACTTCAGGATGAGAATACCAGCCGCCGCATTGTAGAGAATGTTGAGGCTACAAAGGTTATCGAGGCAGTTAAGGGTGCGGTTACACTGAAGGCTGAGAAGGTTTCAGTAGAAGATTTCCGTACACTTTAGTCTTAATCCCAAGAAATATGAACAATAACGAATTTTATAAATTCGCGAGAATGGGCCGTGGAATCAGTTCTACGACCCTTCATCGTTATGAATCGGCTCTGGATTCGTATATAAATCCGACCATCATCGAAGAAAGGAAACTCAATGTCGCATCCATGGACGTGTTCAGCCGTCTTATGATGGACAGGGTGATATTTCTCGGTGTGCCGATTGATGACGACGTGGCGAATATCATTATGGCCCAGCTCCTGTTCCTTGCTTCCACCGACAGTATGGCTGACATTTCGCTCTATCTGAATACTCCTGGCGGACAGGTTTCTTCGGGTCTGGCCATTTATGATACGATGCAGATCATTGAACCGGACGTGGCAACCATCTGTACAGGTATGGCCGCATCGATGGGCTCGGTGCTGTTGTGCGCAGGTACTGAAGGCAAGCGTTCAGCATTGCCGCACAGCCGTGTCCTGATTCATCAGCCTCTTGGCGGCGCCCAGGGACAGGCATCTGACATCATCATTGCAGCCAAGGAGATAGAGAAGACCAGAACAGAGCTGTGCAGCATCATTGCCCAGCATACCGGTCAGACTTTCGAGCGTGTGCTTGCTGATGCGGACAGGGATTTCTGGATGACTGCAGAGGAAGCCAAGGCTTATGGTATGGTGGACGGAATTCTTTCCAGTAAGAAAAAGGTGAAATAAAGTGGCCGGAAAAAAGACACAAAATTATTGTATGTTCTGCGGGAGACCGGAATCTCAGGTTCCGTACCTTCTCCCGGGACAGAACGGGGCTTGTATCTGCAGCGACTGTATCATGTTGGCTGCCGATTATCTGAAAGAGGTTTCAGGACAAAAAACTGAGAAAGCAGCACCCAAGAAGATCGGTAAACTGCAGAAGCCTAAGGAAATCAAGGAATTCCTGGACCAATATGTCATTGGCCAGGACCGTGCGAAGAAGCTTCTGTCAGTGGCTGTGTACAATCACTACAAGAGGATAAACCACAATCTGGTCGACAAAGTGGATGACGGAGTTGAACTTGAGAAGTCCAATATCCTCCTCGTTGGCCCGACCGGAACAGGAAAGACATTGCTCGCAAAGTCCATAGCAAGGCTTCTTCAAGTACCGTTCACGATTGTGGATGCCACTGTGCTCACTCAGGCCGGATATGTGGGTGAGGATGTGGAGAGTCTGCTCTCAAGGCTTCTCCAGGAGGCTGATTATGACCTTGCGAAGGCGGAGAGGGGTATTGTATTCATCGATGAGATAGACAAGATAGCCCGCAAGGGAGATAATCCTTCGATTACTCGTGATGTTTCAGGAGAAGGAGTACAGCAGGCGCTGCTCAAACTTCTCGAAGGAAGTGTTGTCAATGTGCCGCCACAGGGCGGACGCAAGCATCCTGAGCAGGAATTCATACATGTCAATACCCAGAACATCCTGTTCATTTGCGGCGGTGCTTTTGAAGGTATAGAAAGGTCGATTGCCAATCGTCTGAACACTCAGGTCATCGGTTTCACTACCGGTGGCACCAAGCAGATTGACAAGAACAATCTGCTCAAGTATGTGGCTCCGGAGGATCTGAAGTCCTATGGACTTATCCCTGAAATTATCGGCCGTCTTCCGATTGTCACTTATCTGGACAGCCTGGACAAGGAGTCGCTTCTGCGTATTCTTACAGAGCCGAAGAATGCCATATTGAAGCAGTATGAGAAAATGTTCGAGATGGACGGCATAAAACTGGAGATAGAAGATGGCGTGAAGGACCTCATAGTCGATACTGCCATCACGAACAAACTTGGAGCGCGTGGCCTGAGAGGCATCTGTGAAAGAATTTTCGATGATGCCATGTTTGAGGCTCCGTCTTCGCGCAAGAAGACATTTACCGTGACACTCGAGTACGCCAAGGAGCATCTGAAAGATGATATTTAGCGTATAAGATTATGGATAGACAGGCTGCTTCGATTTTTCTGAGCAGCCTGTTTTTTGGAAAAATCTCAGTTTGAGAAATAGTCGCTATTTCTCAAACTGCACTAGATGTTGGCGGTAGCAGCGGCAGCGCGTCCGGCAGCCTCAGCGAAATCCTCACCATTGGAGGCGTAGATGATTCCACGTGACGAATTGATAAGCAAGCCGCCCATTGCATTTGCACCGTGCGCGATTACCTCTTCTGCTGAACCTCCCTGTGCTCCGACACCTGGCACGAGGAAGAAATTGTCCGGGCAGAACTTGCGGATTTCAGCAAGCTTGTCAGCTTTGGTGGCACCTACCACGAACATCATGTTGTCAGGAGTCGAGATGGACATCATCTTTTCCATAACCTCCTGATACAGAGGCTTGCCGTCCTGCTGCGCCATCTGGAAATCTGCAGAAGACTTGTTGGAGGACAATGCTACCACGATAGCGAATTTTCCAGGATATTCGAGGAACGGGGTGACAGTTTCACTTCCCATATAAGGGGAGATGGTCACAGCGTCGAAATCCATCGTCTCGAAATATGTCTTGGCATACATCTTGGCTGTATTTCCGATATCACCGCGCTTGGCGTCCGCAATGATGAACTGCTCAGGATGATTGTTCCTGATGTAATCTACGGTCTTTTCCAGCGCCAGCATACCGTCACGTCCATAGCACTCATAGAAAGCCAAGTTCGGCTTGTATGCGACACAATGCTCTGAAGTCGCGTCAATGATGGCCTTGTTGAATTCATACAGCGAGCGTGCAGTGCCTTTCAACAATTCCCCGTGGACAGCAATCTCTCCGTCCTGGGCAAGTTTCTGAATGTGCTGGGGCATCTTGTTGAAATCAGTGTCCAAACCCACGCACAACATGGTCTTCTTGGCCTGGATTTGTACATATAAATCTTTGGTATTCATATCTTTATAAATAATCTTCGAAATACATTGTCACCTTGTCCATAAGGTGGATACGGTCCTTGCCGAAAACATTGTGCTCTGCGCAAGGATATGGGAAATAATCCAGCTGGACATTGTTCTTGATACATTCCCTTACGAAACACAGGCTGTGCTCCCAGACAACAGTGTTGTCGATAGCGCCCTGACAGATAAGCAGTTTGCCCTTCAGGTCAGTCGCCTTGTTGATCAGACTTGTCTCGGCGAAGCCCTCAGGATTTGAGTCAGGCGTCTCCATATATCTCTCGCCGTACATCACCTCGTACCATTTCCAGTCGATGACAGGACCGCCTGCGACACCGACCTTGAAAGTCTCCGGATAGTTTGTCATAAGCGAAATTGTCATGAATCCGCCATAACTCCAACCGTGCACGCCGATTCTGTCCTTATCTACGTAAGGCAATGTCATCAGTTCGCTAAGCCCGGCCATCTGGTCAGCCATCTCCGCCTGTCCGCAGTATTTGTGGATAGCCTTCTCATAAGCTGCGCCACGGTTTTCCGTACCCCTGTTGTCCTGCACATAGACGATGTAGCCGCGCTGCGCCATGTACATTTCCCAAAGCCTTATCTGTCCAAGCCAGGAATCATTCACCATCTGCGAATGAGGACCGCCATATACATACAGGATGACCGGATACTTCTTGGCAGGGTCGAAATCCACCGGAAGATAGAGCCTGTACCAGTTGTCATATTTTCCGTCGGCGCTCTTTACCGTTCCCAGAGTCATCTCACCTGTAGCGTAATCCTTCATCGGATCCTTGGCGGTGAAGATAGTCTTGGACATCTTTCCGTCTGTAGAAGTCACCTTCACTACGCCCGGGACATTGAAACTGCTGTAACTGTCGATAAACCATTTGCCTGATTCATTGACACTTACATTGTGCCATCCCTCATCGGAGGTGAGCCTGACAGGCGTTCCGACATTGACCTTTCCCTTGCGGGAGACATTGACCCGGACAGAGAAGAGGTGCTGCTCGACAGGGGAGACCTCGGCGCTGGTATAGAAGATGCGCTCGCCGTCCTCGGCAACGAATTTCACGTCAGCAGCAACGTTTGTGACGCGCGTTACTGTGCCGAGCGTGTCGCAGAGGTAGAGGTTCTTGTAGCCGTCCCTGTTGTCAGTGCGGTAGATGAATCGGCCGGAGAATCCGAACCAATGCAGAGGGTCCGTCGGTTCCACCCATTTTTCGTTGTCCTCAGTAAGTACGGTTCTCAGGAATTTGCCGTCGCTGGCCCTGTACATATTCAGGTGCATATGCTTCTGGCTCCTGTCCAGAACCTGGATGAAGAGCAGCTTACCGTCAGGAGACCAGGAAACATTGGTGAGATACTGGTCGTAGCCGAAATCGTCCGCCTGGATGTATGTAGTCGTGTTTTCCGCCAGATTGTAAACGCCTACGCGCACATTCTCAGAGCCCATTCCGCTCATCGGATATTTTATGCTCTTGAGAGAACCGGTACGTGTGGTGATGTCCAGAAGCGGGAAATCAGTTACCTGACTTTCATCCTTGCGGTAGAACGCGATGCTGCGTCCGTCCGGTGACCAGAAAATCCCGCCGGAAATACCGAACTCGTTTCTGCTGACCGACTGTCCGTAAGTGATTTCAGAATTCTCGCTTTCAGCGACAGGACGGATATGCTTGCGCTGGTCAATGTAATAAAGGCTTTTGCCCACGGTAAATGCCAATGCAGGAGCAGCACCGACGGCCCTGTTGCCCATCATTGACCCGTTTGCAGACATTGCCGCCTCGTTAGACGTAACATTTTCAGCGCCTTCCGGCAATGACTTCTTCAGATATGCTCCGGCAGCTTCCGCATAGACGCCGAGCACCTCGTCAGCATCCACATCTTTACCGGCATTGACATCATACAGCTTCGGCTTTCCTTCTTTCATATATACAATGGTATTCTCGCCGTACCATCCTGCACGGAATCTCTCAGGTCTGAGCTCGCCCGAATATACAGCCTGCTCCATCGTCATCATCTTGCCTGTGTTGTTGGCCGGATGAACAGAAAAAACTTTCATTCCCTCAGCTCTCTGATGCTCCTCGGCATTCAGAGAAACGGCGGCCAAAGAAGAAGCCGCCAATATTGTCAATGCGATAAAATGTAATCTTTTCATCTTATTGTCTTTCAATAGCTTACCTTACGGACAGGATATTATCCACGATATACTTCTGCTGACCGCGCCACGGAAGCGCTCCCAAATACTCCTTATAATGAAGTTCCACGGTCTTGCCGCTGCACCTCATCAGGGAATCAGCAAGCTCCCCATTCTCCACAGAGAACTCGAAAACGTAGGATTCCATTCCATTGGTACCTTTTCCTGTACCTCTCAGGCCAGACTGGATCAGCCGGCCTTCGTAGGTCTTGAATACATAGCCCTTGTACATCACCTGATTCAGGTCTCCTGCCTTGACTCCTTCACCGAAGACAAAGTAGAAGCGGAAATAGAAGAACCCTGTCAGGGCCAGCACAACCACAAGCGTGACGGTGCTGATGATTTTAGTCTTGATACTCATATTATTCGATATTGTCATTGAGTTCCCATCCTGTCAATGTGGAAATATACGGAATCAGCACATGGGCGAGCTTTTTGTGTCCCTTGTAGCTTGGATGCCAGCTTGCGCCGAGCTCATCATCCGTATTGTGCACAGCCTTGGTGAAACTCAGGAAATGCACATTCTTAAGGCCGCAGCTGTTTACGCAATACCTCACATAATCGGCTGCCAGGTCATCGCAGTTGCTCGAAACACAGAGAACCGGATGATTCTCACCGTAGTTCTTCTTGATCTTGTTCAGGAGCTTCACATAATTGTCCCTGAAAATCGACATCTTGGGCTGTCTGCCGGTAGAGAAGTCATTGGTACAGAGGTAGATGATGGTAACTTGCGGCCTGAATGCATCAGCTGCGGCATCCCATTTCACATCCTTGTCCTCGTCAAATGTCTGGTCATAACGGTCAGGCATATAGTAGTCCTTGAACTTGTCCGCATAATTTCTGGCAATCCCCATTCCGGAATGTGCAACAGCATAGTAATCAGCCCCGAAGTACCTTGAAAGGATAGCAGCGTAAGTCAGATTGCTGTTCTCGGTCTCGCTCTTGTAAGGGTCTGTCCTGACACTGTTCTCAGTACCGTAACCGCAAGTGTAAGAGTCACCTATCACCTCGAACTGGCGCTCCTTAAGACCTTCAGCCTGAAGCAGTTCGCCTGCCTTGGTTATATACTCGCTGATGGTGGTCCTGCCTTCACTTCCCTCAGTACGCTTTTTCAGAACCACAGTGTGTTCGAAGCCTTTCCCCTTGGAATTGAACGACTTGAGAGAAGCCGGTTCCACCAGGACATATACCGAATCCTTACCGCTGACCCTGATGGTCCTGTCAGCTTTCGCGTCCGGTTCCCTGTCAATCCAGAGGTCATAATAGTTCGCTTTGCTGTCGGAAGCCTTCATCGCCAAGTAGGAGCCCTCGAAACGGATTCTCACATATACCCCGGTCCAGTCGAAAGAAACATTGTCCTTCTCTTTCAATGTCCTGCCCACATAAGTTACCCTGGAATCGGATGCCGGCGTATGAATCTCCGGCAGTTCCCTTGCAGATAAACCGCTGATGGTCAATGTCAATGCCATCAATGCTATAATCATCCTTTTCATATCTTTTATTTCATTTTTTCAAGTCCTGAATTCAGGAACTCGACAAATCCGTCTATATCAGTATTGTATCCGCGAATCGGAGCGAGCTGCTTTCCGTCAGGCGACAGAAGCACGTAGTTGGGCTGTGCACTCACGCCGAAATTCTCACGGACGAACCACGCATTGACACGTCCCTTGTCCTTCAAGACCTTTCCGCTGCTGGTGGTAACCCATTCGTTCTCAGGAAGTTTAGTCTTGTCGTCCGTATAGAGAACCACAATGACGAAATCATTTTTCAGTATCGACAGTACCTTCGGATCACTCCATACCCTCTGCTCCATCTCGCGGCAATTCACGCAGGCGAGACCGGAAATGTCCAGGAAAACAGGTTTGCCGGACGCTTTCGCAGCAGCATATCCCTCTTCCATAGAATGATACCCTGTAAGTCCGAGCGGCAGTTTTTCGCCTTTATTGGCCTCTTCTATGCTGACCACCTGCTGGCTTGCATTGCTGCCCATTATGAAGTCCTGCGTCTCGATTGGCGGGAGATATCCTGACAATGCCTTGAGCGGTGCGCCGAACATTCCCGGTATCATATAGACCACGAACGTAAAGTCCACGATTACCAGGAAAAGCCGGAATATCCCGATATGCTTCACCTCACTGTCCGCCTCAAACCTGATCTTGCCGAGCAGGTACAGACCGAGCAGAGTGAATACCACAATCCAGATGGCGAGATAGATCTCCCTGTCCAGAAGGCCCCAATGATAAGTCTGGTCCGCCACGCTGAGGAACTTCAGACCGAGAGCCACCTCGATAAATCCGAGCACCACCTTCACGGAGTTCAGCCAGCTGCCGCTCTTGAGCTTCTTCAGCAGAGACGGGAACATCGCGAAAATCGTGAATGGCAATGCGAAAGCCACAGAGAAGGCAAGCATTGTCACCATCGGAGTCCAGAACTCACCCTGAGTGGATTTGATCAGGACAGAACCCACGATAGGACCGGTGCATGAGAATGATACCAGGACCAGTGTCAATGCCATGAAGAAGATTCCTGCAAGTCCTCCCTTGTCGGAATTCTTGTCGCTTTTGTTCACGAGAGCTGAAGGCAGAGTGATCTCAAACGCTCCGAAGAAAGATGCCGCAAATACCATAAACACGATAAAGAAGATGATGTTTGGAAGCCAATGCGTTGAAAGCCAGTTGAATATGTCGGCAGTGACTGTCTCGCCGCCGAAGATGTAGGTCGCTCCGATAATCAGTGAAATAGGCACCGTGTAAAGCAGGACGATGAACAGTCCGTACATGAAGGCCTTGAAACGACCTGCTGCAGGTGTTGAAGAACCTTTCATGAAGAATGATATGGTCATAGGCACCATAGGGAATACACAAGGAGTGAGAAGCATTGCAAATCCCCACAGCACGGCTTCAAGTATCAGAGCCCACAGAGAACCGCCCGCACGCTGCTCCTCTTCTGTCACATTCTGTGAAATCTCTGTAGCCTCTGCAGTCACGGCAGCCTTTTCAGGAACAGCAGCAACTGCCGAGTCAGCCTCTTTCCGGAGCTTTATCTCGAAATTCCAGTCCTCAGGCGCGCCGCAGGAGTTGTCCGTGCAGCTCGAAGAAGTGATCATACCTTTTAGACTCGAGGCATCTTCTGCCACTCTGATCTTCTGCGCTACCTTGATCTTGTCGAAGAAAACATCATCCCCGCCGAATTTCTCAGGCTTGAGAAGGTCGTACAATCCGCCTTCAAGAGAATATCCTTTGACATCCTCGAATTCCACCGTTACAGGCGAGTCCTTGTGGGAAGCTCCATAAGTATGCCATCCGGAGCTGATAGTTCCGGAGAAGATGATTTCGGTAATCCCATTTTCCGTTTTTCCCTGGGAAACGGACCATTTTACTATCGGTTCGCCCATTTGAGCGAATAAAGGCACTGCACTCAGTAAAAAGAGTACAATGCCTGATATAATACTGCGTCTTTTCATTAGCATATCATTTTCAGTATAAAAATGATTTCGCTTATTTTGCGTAAGCTACTGAACGGGTCTCCCTGATGACAGTAATCTTCACCTGACCAGGGTATGTCATTTCATTCTGAATCTTGAGAGCGATGTCGGAAGAAAGCGTAGCTGCCTGCTCGTCGCTTACATCCTCTGCGCCTACGATTACACGGAGTTCCCTACCTGCCTGGATCGCATAACTCTTGGTTACACCAGGATATGCGGCAGCAAGGTCTTCCATGCCCTTGAGTCTCTTGATATATGATTCAATGACCTCGCGGCGTGCTCCAGGACGTGCTCCTGAGATAGCGTCACCTACCATGACGATAGGGGAGATGAGCGATGTCATTTCAGTCTCTTCGTGGTGAGCGCCGACAGCGTTGCAGATTTCAGGTCTTTCCTTGTACTGCTCTGCCAGCTTCATACCGAGCAGTGCGTGTGGAAGTTCAGGATCGTCCTCTGAAACCTTTCCGATATCGTGGAGAAGTCCGGCCCTCTTCGCGAGCTTAGGATTGAGACCGAGCTCGGAAGCCATTATGGCACAGATATTTGCAACCTCGCGTGAGTGCTGGAGAAGGTTCTGTCCGTAAGAAGAACGGTATTTCATACGTCCTATGAGTTTCACGAGTTCGATGTTCATACCGTGGATTCCAAGGTCAATGCAGGTTCTCTTACCGGTCTCGAGGATCTCATCCTCAAGCTGTTTCTGGACCTTCGCCACTACCTCTTCAATACGTGCAGGATGGATACGTCCGTCCACGACAAGCTGATGGAGCGCAAGACGTGCGACCTCTCTTCTGACAGGGTCAAAAGCCGAAAGAAGAATGGCATCCGGAGTATCGTCCACTACGATTTCCACACCTGTAGCAGCCTCCAGAGCCCTGATGTTACGACCTTCGCGGCCGATGATTCTACCTTTGATATCATCGTTCTCGATAGGGAAGGTGGTAACTGCATTCTCAATGGCAGTCTCCGTCGCAGTCCTCTGTATCGTGGTGATTACTATTCTTTTGGCTTCCCTTGCAGCGTTAAGTCTGGCGTCATCCATCGTATCGTTTATGTACGCCTGGGCTTCGCTTCTCGCCTCGGCCTTCATGTTTTCCATGAGAAGGTTCTTGGCTTCGTTGGCGGTCATGCCGGCAATGCTCTCAATCTGCTTGTTGGCTTCCTGACGGAGTGACTCGTATTCTTCGGCCTTACGATCGAGCGCATCTTTCTGGGACTGGAGGCTTGCCTTGGTATTGTCGAGATCCTTGATTTTCTTCTGGAGCTCGTTGTTCTGCTGGTTAAGACTGTTCTCTTTCTGCTTGAGACGGTTCTCGGTATCCTTGATCTGTGCATTCTTCTCATTCACGAACTTCTCGTGCTCGCTTCTGAGCTGGAGGAACTTCTCCTTGGCTTGAAGGATCCTTTCTTTCTTGATGTTTTCCGCCTCAAGTTCCGCCTTTTCCAGGATGCTGTCCTTGCGTCCCTTCATAACCATTCTGTGAACCATTATGAAAACTGCAATTCCGAATGCAGCTGACAGCAAGGCTACTGCTATGAATATCAAAATGTTGTTCATACGTATATATAAATTTATGTTTTAGTATATAAATTTATGTTTTAGTCGTCTCTTTCCGGATTACAAAAAACCGGCTGCAAGTTTCCTTGTACTAAGAAGCTTGCAGTCGGAATATTATAAAAGCCGTCAGCCGGGTCGTCAGAAAAATCTAATATTGCAAGATTTGAGCTCCGTGCCGGTTCAGTAATCCTACGTCCCGCATAGCGGAATCCCATCAAAGGTACTTAGGCCCGCACATCCCCGGCTCGAGAACACCCGGTTCCGAAGAACTTGTTGTTTTCAGCGAGTAGTGGGCCGACGGCTAATCTTTTATACCATCAAGATAAGTATTTGTCTGCTTCTCAAGCGCTTTCACCTCATTCTCCAGACTCTCCACCATCTTTCTCGCTGACAGCCTCGCGATACACTCGTTCAGGGCCACAAACGTAAGAAGCTCCGACGTGTCCTTTTCGGGAAACCTGTTCGAATACTTGCTTAACGTGCTTTCCACCAGTTTAGCGGCATTTCTGTAAATCTCCTCGTCATCTGGCGTCTTGGCCGACAACTCGTATTTCTTGCCGTTGATCCGTATCGTAATCTTCTGCCCCATATCTATCTTTCCAATAATGAGATGCATCTGTCAATCTCAGAAATCATCTTGTCAATCTTCTCCCTCGCAGCTGCGCTGCCTTCCTCATGAGCAGTAAAAGCTTCAATCAACTTGAGATTATCTACTTGTCTTTCCAGATCCGAAATCTGCTTCTTATATGAATCAATTTCAGCATCTTTCCTCCTCAGTTCGATGACAAGATTCTCTTTCGTCTGTCTCTCGCGTTCATACAGCGCTATAAGTCTTTCGATATTTTTTCTTACATCTTCGAGCATCAGAGGCAATACTTTAGATTCATAATATGCAAATTTAATAAAAAATTTTCCATATTTGCGTTGGAATATAAGATATTTCTGATGGAATATTCAAATTTATTAGACCGATACGTGTGGCTTGTGGATTTGCTTGTCCAGAACCGCTATATGTCCTTCGCCGAAATTGACGAGGCCTGGAGAGAATCGGACTTGAATCCGAAAAAGGAACCGATGCCCAAGAAGACTTTCCAGAATCACTGCGCGAAGATCAAGTCGTTGTTCGGGATTGAAATCAAATGTACCCACAGAGGCACATACCAGTACCATATAGTAGAACAGAGGGACGCTTTCGTGACAGGAGTCCGCTCCTGGCTGTACAACTCATTCGCATTGAACAGCATAGTATCTTCAGACGCATCCCTGTCCTCGAGAATCGTGCTCGAGAAGCTGCCGTTGGGCGTTTCCAAACTCTCACCCGTGCTGAAGGCAATGAAGAACAGCAAGATGCTCCGCATCGAGTTCAGAAGTTACCGCTCACGGGAACTGTCCGTAAAGGAGGTTGTGCCGTATTGCCTGAAAATCTATCATCTCGTCTGGTATCTTCTTGCCAGGGACAGAGATTCTTCTGCTCTTCATATCTATAACATGGAACGGGTGACCAATGTTGAAGAAATTGACTATCAGTTTACTATGCCGCCCGAATTCAATGCGGGGGCTTTCTTTTCAAACTATTTGGGCGTCATTGTCCCGGAAAAGCCTGAAGTCGAGACTATCCTGCTGA
>HF996029.1:0-35225 GCA_000432515.1 Bacteroides sp. CAG:545 | reverse complement strand
CCTGCTGAAAGTGAAAGACGGTCAGGAAGAATATCTTCGCAGCATTCCGTGGCATCATTCCCAGAAGGAAGTGGTGACAGGGCCGGACTATGCGGTCTTTGAATTCAGAATGTGCATCACGACAGACCTTATACAGCGAATAATGTCCCAGGGATATCTGGTGGAGGTGCTTGCTCCGGAGAGTCTTAAAGAAAGAGTCAAGAATGTGCTGCTGAAAATGAATGAAATCTACGGACTCTGATTAAAGGTGAGGATAGCGACTTATGGGTAAAGACAGCCACATATCAGGAGGAAACACATTCGTCCTTGTGTATTTGGGAGCGTTGAGCGCTTTCGGGCCTTTCGTAATGGACATGTATGTTCCGGTGCTGCCTGCCATGCAGGACTGGTTCGACTGCCCGGTGTCCAAGGTGCAGTTAGGCCTGACCACAGGTCTTGTCGGGCTTGCAGTCGGCCAGCTGATATTCGGCCCGGTAAGCGACAGGTACGGTCGGAAACGTCCTTTGATATGCGCTATGGCCCTGTTCCTGATATCCACATTCGGCTGCATCTTCTCTGCCAATGTCCATGAATTCATCATCATGAGGCTCTTCCAGGGCCTGGCCGGATCCGGAGGAGTCGTCCTTTCCAGAAGCATTGCCACAGACCGGTACAGGGGAAAGGAATTGACGAAAATGATGTCAATGATAGCTGCGGTCAATGGCGTGGCGACGGTGGCTGCACCTATCGTGGGCGGACTTATAGCCCTTGTGGGAGGCTGGCGGGCCATATTCTGGAGCCTTATAGTGTTGTCGGCGGCACTGCTCATCGGAGCTACCCGCATGGATGAGAACCTCTCGTTCAAGAACCTGAGCATCTACAAGTCCTCGTCATTGAAAGTCATTACCGGCGGCATCTACAACATATTGAGCAACAGGCGGTTCCTTCTGTATGTTCTTACGTATATGTTCTCCATGGGCGTGCTTTTCACCAACATAGCCTCCGCTCCATTCATTATGCAGGAGCATTACGGACTATCCACTCTGCATTTCAGTATAGTATTCGGATTCAATGCATTGACCTTCGCCATCGCGGCAGCGCTCATCCCTAAATTCAAGGACAATGATGCGGCTATCCGGTTCGGTACATTCGCGCTCGCGGGATTCTCGGTGTTGACGGCGGTCGCGCTTTTTTTCAAACCGGGGTTCTGGTGGTACGAGATACTGATATTTATCCTGATGTTGATAGTCGGCATAGTCTCCACCGCCTCCAACGTCTCAGCTATGGATTCGGGACGGGACAATGCAGGGGTCGCATCTGCCCTGCTCGGCGCCATCGGTTATGCTTTCGGCGGAATTGTGCCTGCGATAGCGGGAATGGGGGACATGTTCATCACCACAGGGGCGCTTTTCCTCTGCAGCTCAATGTTTACGCTCGTCTGCGTGCTGATTTCTCTTGCCGGAAAGAAATCCGCTTAGTAATTTTGCCCCCAAATTAGAGTGCGTATGGAATTGTATGAATATGCAAGGCCTGACATAATGTCAGGGAAGAAGATCCTGTATCTGCATGGCTTCGCTTCGAGCGGCCAGAACGGTACGGTAAAGACAATGGGGACATTGCTCCCTTCAGCAGAAATCATTGCCCCGGACATCCCCGTAGAGCCTGTCGAGGCCATGGATATGCTTAAAAAACTTAGTGAGTCGGAAAATCCGGACCTGATCATAGGCGCATCGATGGGTGCGATGTATGCCGAAATGCTGCGCGGATATGACAGGATTCTCGTGAACCCGGCATTCAAGCTCGCCGATACCATATTGAAAAACAATGGTTTGGGACGACAGGAGTTCCATAATCCAAGGCGCGACGGACAGACATCTTTTCTGGTGAACAAAGGACTTATAGAAGCGTTCCGCGAAGTGTCTTCGCACAATTTCGAAGGCCTCGAGCCCGACAGTTCCGATCCTGTCTTCTTCGGGAAGGTCAATGAAGAGAAACAGCGCGTTTACGGAATGTTCGGTATCCACGACACGCTCGTGACCGGCACCTTCGAACTGTTCACCACCTATTATCCCAATGCAATCCGGTTCAATGGGGAGCACTATCTGGATGACAGCGTCTTCCTGCATTCGGTCATGCCTGTGATAGAAAGGATAGACGACATGCAGGAAAACCGGGCCAAGAAGGTGATGCTCATAGCATTGACAGATACCCTTCTGGATATGACAAACGGACAGGCTCATGGACTCGCCATAGAAGATATGGAGCCTTACGGGAGTGCGGTGAAGGCCTTTGCCAAACTCTCAGAGCAGTACTCTCCTTATGTGCTGATTTCCAATGATTTCAATGCCCCGGAGCGTCTTCCGGAACTCTATCATTGGGTGGAAAAACGACTTGGCGTGCCGGCGTGGAACAGAGTGGTCATTGCCAATAAAAAGGATATGCTGCTCGGGGACTATCTCATCGACAGATATCCGGAACGGCTTGGTACTGATGATTTTATGGGAACCGTTCTCCATTTCGGAGAAGAACCGTTCAAGACTTGGGAAGAAGTGCTGACATATTTCTCCCGTCTCGGCGGCCAGTAGAATCGCGGATTCCTGTCATAGTATGATTTTTGCAGTGAATCTTTGCTTGGTGACAAAGGATTATGTGCCGTCGCCCAGTTTTATTTAAACATAATTAGTATGAAACGTAGTTTATTGTATTCAGGACTCATGCTTGCTCTCTTGGGAGTATTTGCCAGCTGTAACAAAGACAGCAAGTCCGATGAAAATTGGAAAGATATTCCGTCAAATCAGTTTACCGCAGAAAGCGGAAAAGCTGAAATGTCAGTCAATTCCATACCTGTAAGCATGGGAAATGTGAAATTGACGGCATCCAGCGCGACCGAAGGCGTCCTCCAGATGAACAATGTCATTCCTTGCGCTTCTTCTGTCGCAGTCAATGTGAATCTGAAGAATACCGGTGACTCGAAATGGACATTCACCGGTGAAGGCAACATCTACAATATGGCAGTCATGTCATTGTTCAGTGCAGGCAAGACACCTATATACACAGTGTCCGTAGAGGGTGAAATCGACGGCAATGAGAAAATCTCCGTCAAGGCAGCAACGAAAGTAGTCGCAAAAGGCGGCATGGAAGGAGACTGGAATCTGCTCAGAGAGGCTGCTCCTGATAAGGACGGAGTGCCTGTGGTAACTCCTTTGCAGATTACCTGGGCAGCAAGTGGTGATTACGCTGTCAGTGCAGCCATGATGGGCAAGATGCTCAGTATATTTGGTAGTGTTCAGCTTGCTGACCAGCTTGACCGGCTTTCATTTACAGAGGACGGAAACGTGACTGCAAGATTTTGGGAATCTGACGAGGATTCAGGCAATTCAGGAATTCCTGATATGAAGGAGTTTGAAGGAATCATCAAGAGTCTTGTCGGTCCTGACGGCAAATATCATTTCGTTCCGACCACCCACACAGAATGGATAGACCTTCCGCCTGCAAACTTGGCTTTCTGGTATGCGAACGGAGGAAACCTTTTCGTTCTGCCTAATATCGCTGCATTGTCAGAAATGGAAGGAGCACAGGCTGATGCGTTCGTGACCAGGGCAGCTGACCTGTCCGGTTTGAGCGAACTCCTTGAAGAACTTCAGAAATTGGGCATTGACCCTAAAGAAATACTGCCGGTCATCAAGAATTTCATGGCCAACGGCTTGGTAATGAAATATGTGGTTACAGACAATTCTCTGCAGCTCTTCATGGACAAGGAGCTTTGCGATCCTATAGTGAAACCGCTGCTTCCATTGCTGGACCAGCTCGACAAGAAACTCGAGGAAATGGCCAAGAATCCTGATCTTACAGAGGAGCAGAAGGCTGAGCTTCAGAAACTTCAGACCCTCATGGGAGTATTCAGACTGACAAAGCCGTCCGACCTCAAGGCCGTCTGGGCGAATACTACAGAATTTGCTGTAGCGATGAATTTCGTGAGGTAATGCTCAGAAACATTCACGCATTATCTGCGTGATGTTCCGGGTTTTGCCCATAGTATAGAAATGCACGGCAGGGACTTCATTCTTTATGAGGTCCTTGCATTGTTTTATGCACCACTCGGTACCGATCCGATAGACTTCTTCCTTGTCATCTCCCGCGTCCCTTACCGCGTCTGTCAGCTCTTTGGGAATATCCAGAGAGAAAGACTGGGGCAGCAGTGCTATCTGCTTAGGGGAAGACAACGGCTTGAGTCCCGGGATAATCGGGACATTGATACCGGCCTTGCGGCATTTCTCCACATAGCTGTAGAACACGGAATTGTCGAAGAACATCTGCGTGATGATGTAGTCCGCCCCTGCATCCACTTTCCTCTTCAGGTTCAGGATGTCCGTTTCAATGTTGGCGCATTCGAAATGTTTCTCCGGATATCCGCCTACGCCGATACAGAACGATTCTTCACTCTGGGCATCGAACCGCCTGATGGCCTCTACCAGTTCATTGGCATGACTGTAGCCGGAAGGGTGGGGAGTGAACCTCTTCTCTCCGCTTACCGAATCGCCTCGCAGCGCCATCAAGTTGCTGATACCGAGGAACCTGTAATTGTACAGGTCGCTTTCGATTTCTTCAGCTGACGTGCCGCCGCAGATTACGTGAGGCACCGCGTCGATATCGAATTCCGCCTGGATGGCCGCGCATACAGCCACTTCGCTGATCCTGTTCCTGACCAGATGTCTCGTGTATGTGCCGTCGCTTTCTCTTCGGAAAGCATATTCGTCCCTGTGGCAGGTGATGTTTATGTATTTGGGACTGAACTCCATAAACGTGCGCACCTTGTCGAGAAGTTCAGTCTTGCTCATACCGTTGAGCGGCGGAACTATCTCTATCGAAGGAAATGTATGCTTGCTGCCTGTAAGTATTTCAGAAATTTTCATAGCCTGTTCATTTAGAATGGTGCATACTCTTATGATTACAGCAGGTGTCCGAGGAATTGGCGGGCCTGCTCCTCGCTCATTCCGCGTCTTTCCCTGTAGTCCTCGAAATCCTCTTTTGAAAGCCTGTGTATCTCAGGATACGTGGCCTCGGGATGGATAAACACGAAACCGCAGACGGATGCGTCAGGAATCATCGCGCAGCTCTCCGTAAGCCGGATGCCCAACTTCTCCGCCTCAGGCAGAATGTTCAGGATGTCCCGTTTCAGGGTGTGGTCAGGACAGCTGAGATATCCCGCAGCAGGTTTCACGATTCTGAATTTCCGCTGGGCCCCAGGATGCAGATGCTCCTCCAGATGCTTGTCCAGCCAGATGGAGGCGGCTTCTGCCAATGTGACGCGCACTGCCCGGTCAAGCATCGATTCGAAACAGCCGCATGTGCAACAGCCTGTGTGACAGGTCTGTACGCTTGCGGCGAAAGCGCCCATCGGCCCGTAACTCTTTTCCGGCACGAAATCCGCCAGCGAAAGTCTCACAGGACGTCCGTCCACGCTCTTGCCGGCCTTTTCCTGTCTCATCATAGGGAAAACCACATTGACCTCATCCCCGCCGGAACCATATTTCGCGTCAATGTCATTTCCCTTCCGTCGCGCAAGCATTGACCTGAACGAAAGCCGGATCAGCACTTCGTGCCTCGTGCGGAATCGCTCCAGGACGGTCTTGCCTTCTGCCAATATCTTGTTTATCTCCGGGTCATCCGGAAGTTCCTGTCCGTATTTGAAGCCCCAGATAGCCAGAAACATTCTCCAGTCGAAATGCGGCATTACCTGGTCAATGCCCAGTTCCATTGCCGGAATGTCCTGGAAATCATATTCTTCCGCCTTGAGGTAAGAGTCTTCCGGGAATGCGGCTGGGGCAGCACTTTCGGCATCAGTATGAGGCCTGCTCTCGTACAGGCTCCTGATGTGTTCCTGAGCAGCATGCTCTTCCGCCTCGAATTTCTCCCTGTTCATCAGACATTTCTTGGCCATGACCGCCGACGTGGAAGCATCCTGCGCATAGAACACGTGAGAGTAGAGAGGAGCGAGTTTTACGGCAGTATGAAGCGCAGAGGTTGTGGCGCCGCCTATGAACAGCGGAATGTCCAGCCCTCTCCTGGTCATTTCACGGCAGAGTTCTTCCATCTGGAAAAGCGAAGGAGTGATAAGTCCGCTGGCCCCGATGATGGAAGCGTGATGCCTTACCGCCTCGTCCAATATCCTCTCCTTCTCCACCATCACACCCAAGTCAATGACATTGAACCCGTTGCAGCCCAATACTATGCCCGTGATGTTCTTTCCGATATCGTGTACATCACCCTTGACCGTGGCATTGATGATTACCGGCCTGCCCGAGCCTGAGTCACTGTCTCCGCTCATATAAGGCTCCAGCACTGCCACCGCGTCCTTCATGATCTTGGCTGATTTCACCACCTGAGGCAGGAACATCTTTCCGGCTCCGAACAGCTCACCGACACGCTCCATCCCATCCATCAGAGGTCCTTCAATCACCTTTACGGCAGTTCCGTATCTGCGGTAGCAGTCGAGAACGTCCTCCTCAAGCCCGGTATTCCTGCCTTTGACCAATGCCTCCTTTATCCGTTCCTCAGCTGTGGCGGCTTTCTCAGTCCCCGGCTGTGCGGCGTTCGGGCCAATCCCCTGAGCAGCAGCCTCCTTGGCCGCCATTATCTCCTGAGCCTTGCCTATCAGTCTCTCAGTGGCATCAGGGTCCCTGTCCAGAATGACATCTTCCGCCTTCTGTTTCAGGTCCGGTTCAATGTCGTCATATACCTGCAGCATGCCCGGATTCACGATACCCATATCCAGCCCGGCATTTACGGCATGGTAGAGAAAAATCGAGTGCATGGCCTCGCGAACCGGATTGTTTCCCCTGAATGCGAACGACAGGTTGGAGATGCCGCCCGAAGTATATGCACCCGGCAGATTCGCCTTTATCCATCTCACCGCCTCGATGAAGTCGATTCCGTAGCGCGCGTGTTCGGCAATGCCGGTTCCGACCGAAAGGACATTGACATCGAAAATAATATCCTGAGGCGGGATAGCCAGTCTTTCCGTGAGCAGCCCGTAAGCCCTCCGGCAGATTTCTGTTTTCCTGTCAAATGTGGTGGCCTGTCCTTGTTCGTCGAAGGCCATCACCACCATTGCAGCCCCGAGTCTGTGTATTTCTTCTGCTTTT
Organism: Bacteroides sp. CAG:545; assembly: GCA_000432515.1. Classification (GTDB taxonomy): domain Bacteria; phylum Bacteroidota; class Bacteroidia; order Bacteroidales; family UBA932; genus Cryptobacteroides. The sequence continues at coordinate 28,101 of HF996029.1, read as the reverse complement.
TTCAGGAACGCCTCCTCGCCCTCCTTCAGGCTTATGGAGTTCACAATGCATTTGCCCTGAGCGTTTTCCAGACCCGCGACGATGGTGTTCCAATGCGAAGAATCGATCATCAGCGCCGCCTTCGCCACAGCCGGGTCGTTGGAAATGTATCTCACGAATTTCTCCATGCAGGCGCGGCTGTCCAGCATCGCGTCGTCCATGTTTATGTCAATGATGGCTGCGCCGTTCTCTATCTGCTCTGCTGCAATCTGAAGACCGGCCTCATAGTCGCCGGCTGCTATCAGCCTTGCGAATTTTCTCGAGCCCGCCACGTTCGTGCGTTCTCCGATATTCGTGAAATTGCTGTTCTTCAGGTCAATGCTGACTGCCTCCAATCCGCTAACTGTCAGGATTTTGCCATCCCTTTCGGTATCATTCGTAAGTCTTCTTGGACTGATGCCCTTTACAGCCTCGGAAATCGCAGCTATATGCTCAGGCGAAGTGCCGCAGCATCCGCCCACGATATTGACAATGCCTTTTTCTGCCATTGCCCTGACGGCGCTGCCCATCTGCTGAGGCGTCTCATCGTAACCGCCCATTTCATTAGGCAGACCCGCGTTAGGATAGCAGATGACGGGACATCCGGCGAAACCTGCCACTTCTTCCACGAGGGGAGTGAGGTCCTCGGCTCCGAGTGAACAGTTGAGTCCGAATGCCTTGAGAGGGTAGTGGCTGACCGATGTGTAGAATGCCTTGACGGTCTGTCCGGTCAATGTCCTTCCGCTCTTGTCATTGACAGAAACGGAGACTATCGCAGGGAAACTGCCGTTTCCGGTGATGTTTTCCAGTGCGTAGAGCGCGGCCTTCGTATTAAGCGCATCGAAACAGGTCTCTATCAATATCAGGTCCGCTCCGCCATCGACCAGTCCGCGTATCTGTTCGTCGTATGCCGAGACCATGTCCCTGAAACTGTAAGGCCTGACTTCCGGGCGGTTGATGTCCGGAGCAAGGCTGAGGGATTTGGATGTGGGACCCACGCTGCCCGCCACAAGGATACGTCTTTCCGTTACCGAATCGGCCGCCTGTCTTGCAATGCGTGCTCCTTCAAAGGCCATTTTGTAGGCCAAAGCCTCGGTTCCGTATTCTTTCTGGGATATCTTGTTGGCACTGAAAGTATTGCTCTCGATGATGTCCGCCCCGGCCTTTATGTATTCGAGGTGAATCTCCCTGATTATCTCAGGGTGCGAGAGATTCAGGCATTCATTGTTTCCCTTGAGCTCTCTGACTGCTTGACTGTCAATGATATCTGTGTGGAAATCCTCTTCAGCGAGTCCGTATCGCTGAAGCATCGTACCCATAGCGCCATCCAGAATGATGATGCGTCCATTGAAAAAGTCTTTGTCAAGCATCGTTTTCGAGTTGATTGCGGAAGCCGTTACAGGGAGAGTTTCACCTTGAGCTTGGAAATCATGTCCCTGGTCATCGACTCCAGATCATATTCCGGTTTCCAGTCCCATTCCGCACGGGCGCAACTGTCGTCCATGCTGTCCGGCCAGCTGTCTGCAATGCTCTGCTTGAGCGGGTCCGGGGCATATTCCATCTCGAAAGAAGGTATTTCCTTGCGGATGGCTTCGTATATGTTTTCAGGAGCGAAACTCATGGACGCGATGTTGAATGCGTTCCTGTGTATTAGCCTTGAAGGATCTGCTTCCATGAGACTGATGGCGGCGTTCAGCGCATCCGGCATGTACATCATGTCCATAAATGTACCCGGTTTCAGCGGGCAGATGAACTTCTCACCTTTGACTGCAGAATAATAGATGTCCACAGCGTAGTCCGTGGTGCCGCCTCCCGGGAGCGTGACATTGGAAATCAGGCCCGGAAATCTCACTGCACGTGTGTCCACGCCATATTTGAGGAAATAATAGTCGCTCAGGAGCTCGGTCGTAACCTTGGAGACTCCGTACATTGTCCTGGGCCTCTGTATGGTGTCCTGAGGAGTTCCCACGTGCGGGGTGGTCGGGCCGAAGGAGCCGATGGAACTCGGCGTGAATACGGCACATCTTTTTTCTCTGGCCACTTCCAGCACGTTCCACAGGCCGTCAATGCCGATTTTCCATGCGAGCTTGGGTTTGGACTCGGCTACCACTGAAAGCAGTGCCGCAAGATTATATATAGTGTCAATATGATACTTCTCCACCACGGAGGCAATCATTTCCCCGTCAGTGACATCCACCACCTCACAGGGACCGGACTCTTTCAGAATTCCTTTCGGCTCGCTGCCGTGAATATAACCGACTACAACATTGTCATTGCCATAACGGCTGCGCAATTCCATTGACAGTTCAGAACCTATCTGTCCTGTAGCTCCGATGATGAGAATTTTTTTCATTTTTGATGTGATACATTTTCTTGGGAAATGCTGCTTTCCCCTGTTAACCAATCTTATGTGACTCTTTAATGTAATCCTTTATGTAATCCTTTAAAAAGAGTTACTCACAAAAGTAAGCAGTTTTTTTCATCATTCCTATATGGAAAATTCAATTTTAATCCGTAATTTGCCAAGACAAAAAGACTTTACACAAAACAGACTTTATAATGTACGGAAAAATGAAAGAGCATCTCAGCAAGACTCTCACTGAGATTCGCGAGGCGGGACTCTATAAGGAAGAACGCCTGATAGAGAGTTCACAGTCAGCAGTTATCGATGTCGCTGGAAAAGAAGTGCTTAACTTCTGTGCCAACAACTATCTCGGACTGGCAAATGACCCGAGACTTGTCAAAGCTTCCGCGGCAATGATGGAGAAACGCGGTTTCGGTATGGCTTCAGTACGTTTCATCTGCGGAACACAGGACATCCACAAGCAGCTGGAAAAGGCGATCAGCGAGTATTTCCATACTGAAGACACCATCCTCTATGCCGCTTGCTTCGATGCCAACGGAGGAGTCTTCGAACCGCTTCTGACTGAGGAAGATGCCATCATTTCCGATACATTGAACCATGCGTCCATCATCGACGGCGTAAGGCTCTGCAAAGCGAAGAGATACCGTTATGCCAATGCTGATATGGCCGATCTCGAGCGTTGTCTGCAGGAGGCTCAGGCCCAGAGGTTCAGGATTATCGCCACTGACGGAGTGTTCTCCATGGACGGAAACGTGGCTCCGGTGGACAAGATCTGCGAGCTGGCGGAGAAATACGATGCCCTCGTGATGGTGGACGAGTCTCATTCAGCAGGTGTGGTAGGCGCTACCGGTCACGGTGTAAGCGAGCTCACTGACACCTATGGCAGGGTCGATATCTACACCGGTACTCTCGGCAAGGCTTTCGGCGGCGCTATGGGAGGATTCACCACAGGAAGAAAGGAAATCATTGACCTTCTCAGGCAGAGAAGCCGTCCTTATCTTTTCTCCAATTCATTGGCTCCTTGCATCATCGGCGCAAGCCTGGAAGTTTTCCGCATCCTGAAGGAAAGCAACGAGCTGCATGACCGTCTCGTGGAGAATGTCAACTACTTCAGAGACAGGATGATGGCTGCAGGTTTCGACATCAAGCCGACTCAGAGCGCCATCTGCGCAGTGATGCTTTACGATGCGCGTCTTTCACAGGTGTTCGCGGCCAAGATGCAGGAAGAAGGCATCTATGTTACCGGCTTCTACTATCCGGTAGTGCCTAAGGACCAGGCCCGTATCCGCGTGCAGCTTTCTGCGGCTCACAAGAAGGAGCATCTCGACAAGTGCATTGACGCATTCATCAAGGTCGGCAAGGAACTCGGTGTGCTGAAATAGCATTATAGAAATAAAAGGAATTGCGGCATTCTCCGGTTGATGGAAAATGCCGCAATTTTATGTTGCTTGTATCGCTTACTTGGTGCCGAAAATCCTGTCTCCAGCGTCTCCCAAGCCAGGAACGATATATGCGTCCTGATTCAGGTGGTCATCTACGGACGCTACATATATATCTACGTCCGGATGCTCTTTCTGTACCTGCGCGATTCCCTCAGGAGCTGCTACAAGGCACATGAGGCGGATATTGGTACATCCGCGTTCCTTCAGCATCGTCAATGCGTCGCAGGAACTTCCTCCTGTCGCGAGCATAGGGTCTGTAACGATTACCAGGCGCTTGTTTATATCCTCAGGAAGCTTGCAGTAATAAACTACCGGCTTGTGAGTCTTCTCGTCGCGGTAGAGGCCGATGTGACCGACTTTTGCCACAGGTACCAATGTCTGGAGTCCGTCCACCATGCCGATACCTGCACGCAGAATAGGTACGATGGCAAGTTTTCTTCCTGAAACCTTCTTCGCCGTCATCTTGCAGATAGGGGTTTCGATTTCGACATCAGCCAGCGGAAGGTCGCGGGTGACCTCGTAGCCCATCAGAAGTGAAATTTCTTTAAGTAATTCGCGGAAATCCTTGGAACCGGTTTCCTTTTTCCTCATGATTGTCAGCTTGTGCTGAATCATCGGGTGGTCTATAACGTGAATTGTGCTCATTTGGCCGTTAATTTTTCGTAAAGTTACCATAATTTTTCTATTTTTGTACGATTTGAAAAACGATTTCCCATATGCTGAGAGTTTTCTGCAAGAATACCGGTACTTTTCAGGAGTTTCCTGAGGGTACGATGCTGCTCGAAATGATAGACAGTTTTGAGTTCGAACGCCCTTATGAAATCATTGCGGCGAAGGTCAATAATGTCGCACAGGGACTGAAATTCCGGGTCTATAACAACCGCGATGTGGAATTTCTGGACTATCGCTCGTACAGCGGAAGGAATGTCTATAGCCGTTCACTCTGCTTCCTGCTCTACAAGGCGGCGCAGGATGTTTTCCCGGATTGCAAGGTGGTGATGAGAAGGCCGATATCCAAGGGCTTCTTCGTAAGCATAGACAAGGCTGACGGGAATCCGCTGTCCGCACTTGACGTGGCCCGAGTAAAGCAGCGTAAGACAGAAGTCGTGGAGGAGAAAACGCCGTTCCACAGGCATGAAGTGCAGATCGAGGAGGCGATAGACGTGTTCAGGAAACTGGGCCACATGGACAAGGTGAAGCTGCTGGAGTCTTGCGGCGAGGTATATATCAGCTATTATACATTGGGCGACACTGCAGACTATTATTATGATGTACTGGTTCCTGATGCCGGCTATCTCAAGGTCTGGGACCTGACCCCATATCGTGACGGTGCGATTCTGAGAGTTCCGGACAGGCATAAGCCCGAGCAGCTGGCTCCGTTCATTGAACAGCCCAAGACTTTCGACGTGTTCGCGGAGACTATCCGCTGGAACCGCATAATGGGACTGGACAATGTCGGTGACGTGAACCAGGCCTGCATCGACGGCAAGGCGACCGACCTTATCCAGGTGGCAGAGGCGCTGCAGGAAAAGAAGATTGTCCAGATCGCGGAGGAGATATTCAGCAGGTACAAATCTCCGCAGAAGGTGCGCATTGTCCTGATTACCAGCCCGACCAGCAGCGGCAAGAGCACGTTCTGCAAGCGTCTGAGTGTGCAGCTGAAGGCCTGCGGTCTGCATCCGGTGTCTTTCTCTACAGACGATTATTTCGTGAACAGACTGGATACGCCGAAGCTTCCGGACGGCAGTTATGATTTCGACAATTTTGATACTGTGGACCATGCCGCGTTGCAGAAGGATGTGCTGAAGCTTATTTCCGGTGAGACCGTGGAAGTTCCTGAGTATAACTTCGTTACCGGTATCCGGGAATACAATGGGAAGAAACTGGCGCTCGAAGAGGGCTCCATCCTTCTGATTGAGGGGCTTCATGCGCTGAATCCTAAACTGCTGGACAATATCCCTGATTCCGAGAAGTTCCGCATATTCATAAATACCATCACGAGCATTTCGCTGGATGACCATAACTGTATTCCGACAAGTGACAACCGTCTGTTGAGGCGTATTGTGAGGGATTTCAACAAGGGGGCGTTCACGGCCCAGGAGACTATTTCCAACTGGCCGAATGTGCGTCGTGCCGAGGTGAAGTGGATCTATCCGTACCAGGAGGATGCTGATGTGCTGTTCAATTCTGCCTATCTTGTGGAGTTTGCGGTGCTTCGCAGCCATGCAGAGAGGATTTTGGCTACTGTGCCTAAGAATTGTCCTGAATACAGTGAGGCGCACAGGCTTGAGAAGTTCCTGCATTATTTCGTCTATGTTTCGGACAAGCAGATTCCGCCTACTTCGCTGATGCGTTACTTTATCGGATAGATTGTGGGCTGTAACGGCTCTTGGTGATCTTTAAAAATCATTGATTATGAATACTTTGTATAAGAAACTTTGTGCTATTCTCTTTGTCGGTCTCCTGACATTGACATTGTCTTACAGCGGCTTTGCTGCAGGTCCGGTGGAGTCTGCCGGCATTGAAAAGAATGGTGCGGCGAAGAAGGGGGACGGTGTCATCCGGATTCTGGCGATCGGGAACAGTTTTTCGCAGGATGCAGTGGAACAATATCTTTACGAGCTGTTCGATGCTGCCGGAATGAAGGTGATAATCGGCAATATGTATATAGGTGGCTGCTCGTTGGAGAGACATTATAATAATTCTGTTTCGGGCAAGGATGCGTATGCTTACCGGAAGATTGTCGATGGGAAGCGGACCAATACTCCGAATACCAGACTGATTGATGCTGTTATGGATGAGCCGTGGGATTATATCAGTCTCCAGCAGACGAGCGGCAAGTCCGGTCTGTATGAAACTTACAATCCGTATCTGCCTTCATTGATTTCGTATCTTCGTGAGAATGCGCCGAAGAAGGATTTCAAGCTTGTGTGGCATCAGACGTGGGCTTATGCTTCGGATTCTGACCATAGGGATTTCCCGAAATACGGGAACAGCCAGATGGCGATGTATGAGGCGATTGTGTCTGCGGCCAGGAAGGCGTTGAAGGACAATGATTTCGATGTGCTTGTTCCGTCTGGTACTGCGATTCAGAATGCGAGGACTTCGTATGTTGGGGACAAGTTCAACAGGGACGGTTACCATCTGGAGCTGAATTATGGCCGTTATACTGCTGCCTGCACGTGGTTTGAGGCGATTTCCGGAAAGTGTGTTGTGGGCAATTCCTATGCGCCGGATTCTGTAGATGAGGGCAAGAAGTCGGTGGCGCAAAATGCTGCCCATCTCGCAGTCCGTCATCCGTATCGCGTCACTATAATGAAACGATTCCGCAGTGAATAGAAGTGATAGCTTGGACAAGGGGCACAATATTGTTAGTGTTGTGCCCCAGAGGAGCACTTGTGAGGACCAAGCCCTCCCACTTCGTGGGCCCCTCCCTCTAGTGCCGAGGGCGGCAAGTCCTCACAAGCGCAACCTCCGGGCCTCGACCCTCGACGTTTTGTGCGGCCTTTACGTCCTCTACGTATTTGCAGGAGCAAATACCCGGACCCGGCCGGTCGTCTGATGACGACTTGTTAAATAGCACGGGTGCTCCGGCTGTCACGGCGGCAATTTCGCTATATTTGTCAGATGAATAGAAATAAGATATGAATAGATTGAGCATATTAGGGATAGGAATATTGATGGCGGCGCAGTTTGGGCTGTCTGGGGAGGCGTTCCTGTCGGTGGCGATGCCAGGGACAATGTCCGGAATGGCGTTGAAGCAGGGGACTGCGGCCGGCTATAAGGCAGTTGCGGACATGGCGGCGTTCAGAGAAGAACTGGCGTCCAAGACATCGGCATTGACCACGATTCAGGCGAAATTCGTCCAGACGAAGTATCTGAGCGTATTCAGCCGGGAAATGAAATCCGAAGGACGGTTCTACTGGCAGAAGACCGACAAGATCTGCCTCGACTACCGTACACCGGTCGCCTACGAAATCGTCATCAACGGTGATAAGATCAAGACCGTAAACGTCGGCAAGGCCTCCGTCATTGACACCAAGGGAAATCCCATGATGGACCAGATGAGCACACTCATAACATCCTGTATGACAGGAGATTTGACCAAGCTTGGCGCTGATTTCGCCGTGAACGTGGAAGAGTCATCAGCCGATTACAGACTCACCATCGTCCCGAAATCGAAGACAGTCCGCGCATATATCGACAAGATGGTTATCCTGCTGAACCGCAAGGACTTGTCCGTGAACCGGCTGACCATGTACGAGAATGCTTCCGACTATACGATGTATGACTTTACAGATAAGAAATTCAATGCGGCGATACCTCAGACTGTCTTCAATATGCGTTAGCCTCGCATTGACGACCTCCTGCTTTCCGAAACTCCTCGTTTCCGAACTGCCTAAGGCCCAGAATGTCCAGGAACAGACCGCGACATTCGAGTCTGCAGCCGTCCAGACTAATGCGGACGAAAGCGGCAGTGCCGAACCGCGCACCTTTACATTTACATTGGGCATGGGGAAACGGCAACTGTCAGGAATAATGCTCGCCAAACCTGTTGAGGAAGGCTCGTGGAGAGTAGTCGGAACCACATATTTCGGAATGACATTGTTCGACATGACAGTCTCCAGAGACAGTTACGTCACCAACTACGTCGCAGACGCCATAAGCAGAGATGCCTTCTCGGCATTCCTCGCTTCCAAACTCAGAAAATCATTATCAATGTAACGCACGATGCCAGAAAACGAGACATATAACTACGCGCCGGAAGCGAACAATGCTGTGGCTAAATCTCCTCAAGAGTGCCGCAAAGCCTTGAAAGACCTGGGCTGCTGCGTGATAATCCCGACCTACAACAACGACGGAACACTCTCGCACGTCATCTCCGAAGTCCTGCAATACTCTGAAGACGTGATAGTTGTGGATGACGGCAGCACTGACACGACACCGGAAATCATCCGGTCATTCGGAGATGCCATAAAATCATTGACCCAAGAGAAAAACCAGGGCAAGGGCGTGGCGCTCCTGTGCGGAATGGTCTATGCGAAAAGATACGGCTTCAAGTATGCCATCAGCATTGACTCCGACGGACAGCATTATCCTTCAGACCTCCCGATTTTCGCGGAATCGATAAGCAAAATGCCTGGTACACTGATAGTCGGGGCACGGAACCTGCGGGCCGAGGGAATGCCCGGCAAGAATACATTCGCGAACCGTTTCTCCAATTTCTGGTACAAACTCGAAACCGGAATACGCCTCGACGACACGCAGTCCGGCTACAGAGCCTACCCGCTCGACAAGATCGAATTGGGCTCGAGATTTCTCACCGGCGGATACGAATTCGAACTCGAAATCCTCGTCTTCTCCGCATGGAGAGGAACAAATGTCGTCAATGTCCCTATCCGCGTCTATTATCCGCCTGAAGGAGAACGCGTCTCGCACTTCAAGCCATTCCGTGACTTTACGAAAATCAGCATACTGAACACCATCCTCGTACTGTATTGCCTGCTCTGGCGTTGGCCCGTGAACTTCTTCAGAAAGCTAACGTGGAAGAATTGTAAATCATTCATTGACAGATATATAATTCATTCGCCTGAGAGCAATGTGAGGATAGCGTCAGCGATAGCGCTCGGCGTGTTCATGGGCGTGGCCCCGATCTGGGGATATCAGATGATATGCGCATTTGCATTGGCCCATCTGCTGAAACTGAACAAAGTCATTACGCTCGTGGCATCGAACATAAGCCTTCCGCCCCTCATTCCGTTCATCATATTTGCCGGATACTGGGTCGGATGCGTCCTGTTCGCCAAACCGGTGCTGCTGACGCCGGAAAACATAACGCTCGCATCTATCGGATCAATGCTTCTGCAATATGTGGTAGGCAGCATTGTCTTCGGCGCGCTCCTGTCGGCATTCAGCTGGTGCCTCTCGATGTCCCTGCTGGCCATTTTCCGGAAATCCCCTGATAAACCTGCATCCAATGTCTAAAATCTTCACACGACTATATATCTGGTTCCGCTCGCATAAGACGGTGTTTTGGATAACGCTGATACTCAGCGTGTTGTCAATGTGCCTGATGGCATCGCAGATCGAGTTTGAAGAGAACGTCACCTCATTCTTCCCGTCATCCAAGAACTCATCGCATCTCGCGGACGTCTATTCTCACCTGAAAGTGAGCGACAAGATAGTCGTGATGTTCACTCCTGAGCAGGAAGACGACAATCTGCTGTCAGAAGCATCGGAGCGACTCGGCGAACTGTTTTCCGATTCGGAGGACAAGAGTCTGATAGACAATTATATGTGCGAAGTCGGACAGGCCGACATAAGCGAAATGATGAACTTCATCCTCGGCCATCTTCCGTGCCTGATGGATGACAGCGATTTCCGGCGTCTGGAAGAACTGGACCGTCCTTCAGCAGTCGATTCCGCCATAATGAACGACTATGTGAACCTGATATCTCCGGCCGGATTTGCGATGAAGGACTACATACTCGCAGATCCGTTGGCCATAGGAAGCAGCGTACTCGGACGCACAGCCGAACTGAACCCAGTATCCGAATACAAAGTCCGCTCAGGCCACGTCTTCACCCCGGACGGCAGGACAATGCTGACCTTCATCGAACCCGCATTCCCGTCAGGCGAGACCGCCCACAACGACGACCTCGTGAATCTGATAGACAATGCATTGGACACCCTCGCCGAAGAATTCCCGAGCATTTCGCTCCACTATTTCGGTGGCCCGGTCATGAGCGTGTATAACGCACGACAGATAAAACGCGACACCTATTCCACATCGATAGTAGCCCTCATAATCATAGTCCTGTTCATCCTCGCGGTGTTCAAGCGGAAACGCTCCGTGTTCCTGATATTGTGCCCGGTGTTGTACGGCGCATTGTTCGCCTTGGCATTGTCCTGGCTCATTCAGGGCAGCATTTCCGGCATCGCAGTCGGAGCGGGAGCGGCGATAATGGGCGTGGCGCTGAGCTACTCGATACACCTTCTGGCGCACCAGAATCACGTACATACCATCGAACAGCTGCTTGACGAACTGTGCAGCCCGATGATTATCGGAAGCGTCACCACCATAGGCGCCTTCGCCGGACTGCTTTTCACCTCCTCCAAACTGCTTCAGGACTTCGGCCTTTTCGCATCCCTCACATTGCTCGGGACAATGATTTTCTGCCTCGTTTTCCTTCCGCAGTTCCTCACGGCGCAGGCAGACCTCCGGGAAGGACGCATCCTCAGAGGCATTGAAAAATTCAGCTCCTATCCGTTCCACAAGAACAAATGGCTTGTCGGCGCGCTGATAATATTGACCGTCGTATGCACCTACATGTCCACCAAAGTCGGTTTCGACAGCGACATGATGGATCTGACCTACTGGGAGCCGAAACTGAAAGAGGCGGAGACGATTCTTAGCAGCAAGACCGAGGTCAATGCAGAGGCCGGCGTCGCCGTGGGAACTGGCAAGTCAGTCGCTGAGGAGTCTGAGTCCGGAGAGAAGAGCCTGTCCGGCGTCGCCGAGGGAGTTCAGGTCAATGAAAAGAGCGTGATGTTCGTGAGCGTGGGAAAGACGGCAGGGGAGGCTTTCGCCGCACAGAAAAAGACATTGGCCCAGCTCGATTCGCTGAAAGCCAAAGGATTGATACTCAGCTATTCAGGTGGAGGCTCGTTTGTCCGAAGTCAGGCAGAACAACAGGCAAATCTCGCGAAATGGCAGGCATGGTGGACAGAAGAACGTGTGGCCAGACTGAAAAGCGAAGTTGCGGAAGCTGCCGTCAAATACGGATTCCGCGAAGACTCATTCGATGCCGCGCTGACTTCTCTCGTAAATAATTGTGAAACAATAGATTATTTCAGCGGAGAAAGTATGCCGGAAGCCGTGTCAGCGTGGTTCGGAAACTCTGATGACCTGAAAATGCTCATAACCAGAGTCGGCCTCGACGAAAGCCGGATCGACCAGGTTTACGGCACATTCTCGGACAGGGCAGACCTTGTCATCTTCGACCAGGCCTATTTCGCAAACCAGGCAGCCAAGAGCATCAACGACGACTTCTACCTGATACTCTTCATCTCCTCATGCCTCATCTTCTTCGTGCTCTGGCTATCTTACGGCAGACTCGAACTTGCATTGCTCAGCTTCCTGCCGATGGCAGTAGGATGGCTGATAATCACCGGAATAATGGGCATACTCGGGGTGCAGTTCAATATTGTGAACATCATCCTCTCCACCTTTATCTTCGGTATGGGAGACGACTTCAGCATCTTCATCCTTGAAGGCCTGCTGCACAAATACAAGACCGGTCACGAACTGCTCAATTCGCACAAGACCGCCATCTTCTTCTCGTCATTCACGATGATAGTCGGCATAGGCGCCCTCATTTTCGCCAAGCATCCGGCCCTGCACTCCATTGCACTCATCACCATACTCGGAATGGTAGCGGTGGTGCTGATATCCTATACCGCAGAACCATTGATATTCAATGCTTTCGTAACACGTCCGACATCGCAGGGGAGACCGCCATATACATTCGGAATGATAGTCCGCAACCTGGCGTTCTATGTACCGACCGTGCTCGGATGCTTTATAATATTGGTACTCACCTTGTTGCTTCTGTGTCTGCCGATCAGACGAATACATAAGCAGGCATTGGTCTCCAAGATGCTTCATGTCGGCTGCAAGGTGCTCGTAGCGGTGACACCGGTCATAAAATCTGTACGGATAGACAGAGAACTGGTCGATCCGGAAGAAAAAGATGGTAGCGACGTCAAGGCCAATAATGCCCGCCAGTCCGGAGCATCCTGCAGCACTGTAGAACCCGGCATCATCGTGGCGAACCATCAGTCATCGCTTGACATCATCCTGCTGATGGCAGCCTTCCCGAAAGTGAAATTCTTCGTGGCCGACTGGGTGAAAAACTCCCCTCTGTTCGGTCCTATAGCAGAATACCTCGGATATTACGTCCGCTCCGAAGGATATGAAGGCTCATTGACAAATCTCAAGAAAGACATCGAACAGGGCTGGAGCCTCGTGATATTCCCTGAAGGCACCCGCACGACTGACGGAACCATCAGGAGATTCCACAAAGGCGCATTCTATCTCGCTTCTCAGGTCAATGCTCCTGTCACTCCGGTCGTGTTCTACGGCAACTGGCGGATAATGCCGAAAAATCATTGCTTCACCATTACGCGTGGACTGTCCGTGATGCAGGTGCTTGAGACGGTGAAGACGGAAAACATTGACTATCACGACTTGGCAAAGCGAGTCGCGACATTGGTCAAGGAAAGTTACGCGAAACTCTGCGGCAGGTATGACGGGCCGGAAAACCCGTATTTTGCTGCGACATTGGCCTCGGCCTATATATATAAAGGTCCGGTGACCGAGTGGTATGTGAGGGTGAAAATGAAGATGGAGAAGAACTATGCGTTCTTCGATTCCATGCTTCCTGATACCGGTCAGATTACGGATATCGGCTGCGGAATGGGTCAGATGGACTTCATGCTGTCGATGTACAAGTCGAGGCGCAGGATTCTGGGAATCGACTATGACGACGAGAAGATAACGGTGGCTCAGCATTGCTGGCTGAACAAGTGCCTGGGCGGCCTGTCATTCAGATGTGAGGATGCTTCGCAGGCGGAATTGCCGGAAAGCGATGCCTTCATCATCAGTGACATGATGCATTATCTCAGCGCTGAAAAACAGCTGGAACTTATACAGCGATGCGCGTCCAAGCTTAAGAGTGGCGGATTGATCCTGGTGCGTGACTCTGATTCTGAAAATGCTGAAGGACAGAAGATTACGGCATTGAGCGAAGTGTTCTCCACCAAGATTCTGAGGTTTAATCGGACAGATGGCGAACTGAGCTACATATCCCAGTCGAGGATGGAGGAAATCGCACGTAAGACAGGGCTCTCGATGAAAGTGAAAGCGAATGACGAGATAACATCCAACACATTTTACATTTTGAGGTTGGAGTAGGTATAATATATAATTGAAGCCGAAATGAAAATTGTCCTGAAAATATTCAAGTGGACGCTGACCGTGATATTGGCGATGGCGCTGGTGGCGGTTCTGGTCTGCGTCGGCCTTCACTCAAGCGCTGACCTTGCAGAGCCGGCGTTTACACCATCCGGGTCACAGGCCTTCCAAGTCGGTGACAGCCTACGCCTCTGGGCCGGTCCTACGTCTTCCAGCGATACTGTGTGCAGGACTGGTGGCGCCTCAGAGACTGGCACTTTTGGTAGTTCCCGAGCCATAGCCCCCACAGCCAATCCTGCGGAGGTCAATGCCCTGAGACTCAGCGAGTCCGGACTGTGGGAAATGAGAGTCATCGGCAATGCCTTCGAACGTGGAGAAGCCATCGGAAAACTCGCTCCGGAACTGCTTTACGAGCAGGAAAAAGCTTTCGCAGACAAACTTTTCGAGATAGTTCCGAGCCGGAGTTACAGGAAGCTGCTGCACTATTTCATCACCATTTTCAACAGGCGTTTAGGGGCCAATGTGCCACTGGAATACCGTCAGGAAATCAAGGCGATGTCCACAGCCTGCACGGATGAATTCGAGGAGTTCGGCAATGCCTACGAGCGCCAGATGCAGTATCATTCGGCCCACGACATTGGTCACGTTATGCAGGACTATATGCTGGTGGGATGTACCTCATTCGCATCGTGGGGCGAGGGTACTGCAGACGGTAACCTCCTGATAGGGAGAAACTTCGACTTCTATATGGGCGAGGAATTTGCTCGGAACAAACTTGTATTGTTTGAGAAGCCAGACACCGGATATGCTTATGTGTCAGTTACTTGGCCTGGAATGACAGGAGTCCTCAGCGGAATGAACACCGAAGGACTCACCGTCACCATCAATGCCTCCAAACTTGAGACACCGTCGATGTCGGCCACACCGATATCCATATTGACCAAGGAGATACTCCAGTACGCATCGGACATCGACGAGGCTGTACGTATCGCCGCATCACGACAGACTTTCGTGTCGGAATCCATACTGATAGGCTCCGCAAAAGACGGTAGAGCGGCAATCATCGAGAAAACCCCGTCTGAGATGGCGGTCTATGACCCCGCTTCAGGCAATCCGGACGTACATCACATCATCTGCACGAACCACTATCAGTCCACCACCTTCAGAGACAATCCTGTAAATCAGGACAATATCAGGATGTCCGACAGCATGTGGCGCTTCAGAAGAGTGGAACAACTGCTGGACAGCGCAGGGACATTGACCCCGGAAAAAGCAGTGCGGATACTGCGCGACAAGAATGGGCTCGACGGCGAAGAAATAGGATATTGCAATGAACTGGCCATCAATCAGTTGCTTGCGATGCACTCGGTAGTGTTCAGCCCGGCTGAACATAAGATCTGGGTATCCACGTCGCCTTGGCAATGCGGCAGTTTCGTCTGCTATGACATAGATAAGGTATTCGCTTCCGACTTCAGAGGTGAAATCAGAAACGCCTCAGAGGACATCGCGCACGACCCTTTCGTGGAAACGGACGATTATCGCAAAGTGCTGGAATTCAAGGAACTGCTTCCGAAAATCAGAAAGGCGGCAGGGGAGAAAAGACAGATGGATGAAGATTCATTGACATATATCATTGGCCTCGACTCATTGTACTATAGCGGCTACAATGCGGCGGGCGACTATTTCCGTGCGA
Organism: Bacteroides sp. CAG:545; assembly: GCA_000432515.1. Classification (GTDB taxonomy): domain Bacteria; phylum Bacteroidota; class Bacteroidia; order Bacteroidales; family UBA932; genus Cryptobacteroides. The sequence continues at coordinate 12,607 of HF996029.1, read as the reverse complement.
CGGGGCAGCAGGAAAAGGCGCGGGAATATTGGGGGACAGCATTGAAAAAGAAGATGAAACTCGCTGAGAGACAGTATATTGAAAATAAATTAAGATAGAGATGAACATATTGGTTACAGGTGCCGGCGGGCAGCTCGGACGTGAGATGATACGCGCAGTGGAAGGAACATCGCACAGGTATTTCTTCACCACGCGGCAGGACTTGGATATCGCTGATACTGAGGCGGTACGCGCGATGGTGCAGGACAATGGAATCGACCTCATCGTGAACTGCGCGGCATATACGGACGTGAACAGGGCGGAGTCCGACAGGGAGACAGCTGACCTGATGAACCACGTGGCTGTGGGCGGAATGGCGACCGTGATGAAAGAGCGCGGAGGAACATTAGTCCATATATCTACGGACTATGTTTTCGACGGCAATGCTTGCGTTCCGTATCGTGAAACTGACCGCACCTGTCCTGTAAGCGTCTATGGCGAAACCAAGCTGAAAGGTGAGCAGGCAATCATTGATTCCGGGTGCAATTACCTGATATTCAGAACATCGTGGCTGTATTCCGAGTGGGGGAAGAACTTCGTGAAGACGATGCTGGGACTGTTCGCCACCAAGGATAGGGTCAATGTCGTTTTCGACCAGGTGGGCACGCCGACTTACGCGGGCGACCTGGCTGCGGCCGTGACATACATTATCGAGAGCGGACAGACAGAAAAGAGCGGAATCTACCACTACAGCAATGAGGGAGTCTGCTCCTGGTATGATTTCGCAAAACGTATCTGCGAACTGAGCGGGAATGCCTGTGAGATTAGCCCTTGCCATAGCGATGAGTTTCCGAGTCCTGTGGCGAGACCACATTATTCTGTGATGGACAAGACATTGGTCAAGACTGTTTTTGGCCTGAAGATTCCACATTGGAACGATTCCTTGGAGGCCTGTCTGAAGAGAATCTGACTCAACTGTCGCCATAATCTGCGGAAAGTGTTTTTTTTAACTCCTTTATTTTTAATAAATTACAAGGGGGGGGTAAATGCGCGTGAAATGAACTGAATATGAACCAGTTATTTGGCGAAAACCGGTTGCTAGTTACGTCTTTATTGACTAACTTTGTAAGGATTTTTTTGACAGACAAAGTGCGGGGGCAGAAGTCAATAAATGAAATATAACGATGTTATTATGGAGATTTGTGAGAGAACATCGGACCAGAGCCGTCCTTTTGCCTTTAGAAAAGGTGACGACATAAAATAGAAAACAGTCGATGAAACTGGATAGTACAGATGCGTTTTCTATAGCTTCAGAGCAGAATTCTTCCGAGCGGAAAGCAGTCCGTCCGGAGGTAAGTTCGTGTAAAGACTGGTGCTATGTCTATGTGCATCATGTCAAGCTTCCGGCCATCATGGAACGGTTCGCCAGTGATGCCGAATTCCATGTCTTTGCACATAAGGCTGTGAACGGCATGCTGTTCATCCAAGGAAAAGTCCGTGCAGTGAAGAAATACCTGCAGGACAATTTCCAGTCACTTTATCTGGTAAATGATTGTGGTACAGGACGGGAGGCGGTAATCCGCGACAGCGTGATGAAGGCGTTCATGAAGGTTCTCGAGATAGATCCGGACAGAGTCCGCTTTATGCTAAAGCCGATTTCCGAATATGCAGAAGGCAATCCTCTTCTCCGCATAACATCAGGCGTTTTCGAAGGCCTTGAAGGCTATGTCATCCGCATTGACAGGGACAGGAAACTCGTCATGGCAGTGGGCGACAGGACCATCGCCATTTCCGGCGTGAACAAGGAGTCCTTCGAGAAGGTGGAAGATTATGACAAGATGATGGCACTATTGGATAACCATTGATCTCTGAATTTATAACTATTTAAAAACCAATTAAATACTGATATGAATATTGTACAGAAAATCTCCAATTGGTATTTCTCCGGAAAGGCGCTGCCATATTGGGGACTGCTGATTCTTGATTGCTGCATTGTGGCTTTCTCTGGTTATGTCGGATACTATTTTGATCTGGGAGGGGACGGTTTCGCTACGAATTTCTGGCCAATGACGGCAGCAAATCTGCTGGCGCTGGTCCCGTTCGCGATATCGTTCAAGCTCTTCCATACCTACTCCGGAATTGTAAGGTACTCGTCATTCATTGACCTTCAGAGAGTTGCGACTGCTGCATTTACCGGTTCAGTGGTATTCTATCTGATAGGATATGTCACCGGAGCAGTATTCCCGAATCAGACGATATTCTATTTCCCTAAGTTGAATACAGCCGTTACCGTCTTCATTCTCAGTACATTGCTGCTGTGGGTGGAGCGTATATTGGTAAAGAGGCTTTTCGATTCGTTCCACCTGGACGGCGCACTTCCTGTTGCCATCTACGGAACCAAGGCAGGCGGAATCAGCATTGCCAAGAGCATTGTCTCCATCACGGACAAGAAGTATTCGCTCCATGCTTTCGTTTCAGACGGACCTGAGATGAAGGACGCCTACATCATGGGCAAGCCTGTCTATCAAAATGGGGCAAAAATCGCCGAGAAACTGCGTGACGAAGGGGTAAAGGCGCTGCTCGTCTCGCCACTCAAGACAGAGAGGTTTCGCCAGAACCAGGAAATGGTGGATGATTTCCTCAATGCAGGCCTCAAGATTCTTATGATGACCAATGCAGATGAATGGGACGGAAAAGACATTTCATTGACACATAATCAGTTGCATGAGGTGGCGATCGACGATCTCCTGCCGAGGGACAAGATTGAGGTGGATATGGAGCCCATCGAAAAACTACTGAAGGGACGCCGGATCCTGATTACTGGCGCTGCCGGATCCATCGGTTCCGAGATGGTGAGACAGATCGCGAAATACTCGCCGGCGGATATGACATTGATCGACCAGGCGGAGACTCCTATGCACGATATCAGGCTGATGATGGCGGAGCATTACCCGCATATCCATAACGAGACCATCGTCACCAGCATTACCAATGCTGAGCACATGGAGCGCATCTTCTCCGAGCACAAGCCTGAGTATGTGTTCCACTCGGCTGCCTACAAGCATGTTCCGATGATGGAGGACGACCCGGCTATCGCCGTGCAGAACAATATATACGGTACGCGCGTGATTGCGGACCTCGCCGTCAAATACGGAACGAAGAAGTTCGTGATGATTTCTACCGACAAGGCGGTGAATCCGACCAATGTCATGGGCTGCAGCAAGCGTATCTGCGAGATATACTGCCAGAGTCTCAACCAGGCCATCAAAGACGGTAAGGTTCAGGGAGTTACACAGTTCGTCACTACCAGATTCGGAAACGTTCTCGGCTCCAACGGCAGCGTGATACCTATATTCAAGAAACAGATCCGAAGCGGCGGACCGATCACCGTCACTCATCCGGACATCATCCGTTACTTCATGCTGATTCCGGAAGCCTGCAAGCTCGTGCTTGAGGCCGGGACCATGGGCAAGGGCGGCGAGATCTTCGTCTTCGATATGGGCAAGCCAGTGAAGATCGTCGATCTGGCGAAGCGTATGATAGCGCTTTCAGGAGCGAAGAATGTGGAAATCCAGTTTACGGGACTTCGTGACGGCGAGAAACTCTATGAAGAGGTGCTCAACGACAAGGAGGAGACCATCCCTACCACCAATCCTAAGATCATGATGGCGAAAGTCCGTGAGTATGATTATGATACGGCTTGTGCCAATGAGAAGAGACTCCTCGAGGAATCACGTACTTTCGACGATATGGCCATCGTCCGCATCATGAAGGAGATAGTGCCGGAGTACAAGAGCCGTCACTCGAAATATGAAGTTTTAGATGAAGCAATATAAATTATGAAAGAGTTCAATGATATCAAAGTGGCTGTCGCCGGAACAGGTTATGTAGGCCTCAGCATTGCTACGCTTCTTTCACAGAAGCATCATGTGACCGCAGTGGACGTCATCCCTGAAAAAGTGGAGAAACTGAACAACAGAATTTCTCCTATCCAGGATGACTACATCGAGGATTACCTGAAGAACAAGCAGCTCGACCTCTCTGCCACACTCGACGGAGAGTCCGCGTACAAGGATGCGGATTTCGTAGTGATCGCCGCTCCGACAAACTATGACAGCAAGAAAAACTTCTTCGACACATCACATGTGGAGGAAGTCATTGAACTGGTGCTGAAGGTGAATCCTGATGCGGTGATGGTCATCAAATCCACTGTTCCTGTGGGTTATACGGCATCTGTCAGGGAGAAATTCTCATATCGTGAGCGTCAGGCTGACGGCACGATGAAGGTGGTGACTCCGAATATCATTTTCGCTCCGGAGTTTCTGCGTGAGTCCAAGGCCCTCTACGACAACCTCTACCCGAGCCGTATAATTGTCGGTTTCGAGCAGGGCAATGCTTTCCTCGAAGAGGCTGCGCACACATTCGCCCGTCTCATCCACGAAGGAGCATTGAAAGAAGAGGTTCCTGTCCTGTTCATGGGCAGCACCGAGGCTGAGGCCGTGAAACTTTTCGCCAACACCTATCTGGCGCTCCGCGTAAGTTATTTCAATGAACTCGATACCTATGCTGAGATTAAAGGTCTTGACACTCAGTCGATTATAAATGGTGTTTGTCTGGATCCGCGAATCGGCTCGCACTATAACAACCCTTCATTCGGCTACGGCGGATATTGCCTTCCAAAGGACACCAAGCAGCTTCTCGCCAACTACAATGACGTTCCTGAGAACCTTATCCAGGCCATCGTCGATTCGAACAGCACGAGAAAGGATTTCATTGCAGACCAGGTACTTACAAAGGCAGGCTACTACAGCAGCAACAGCCAGTGGGACAGCACCCAGGAGAAGAAATGCGTCATCGGCGTATATCGTCTGACCATGAAATCCAACTCGGACAACTTCCGCCAGAGCGCCATCCAGGGCATCATGAAGCGCATCAAGGCCAAAGGAGCAGAGGTCATCATCTACGAGCCTACTCTCGAGAACGGCACTCTTTTCTTCGGAAGTGAGGTGGTCAATGACCTCGCGGCATTCAAGTCCCGTTCGCACTGCATCATTGCCAACCGCTATGACGTCTGCCTCGATGACGTTCAGGACAAGGTCTATACACGCGACATTTTCAAGAGAGACTAAGATGCTGGAATACAATATCTCTTTGTACAGAAAGACAGTCCTCGTGACTGGTGCAGCTGGATTTATCGGCAGCAATTTAGTGAAAAGGCTGTTTCATGAATTCAATGGTATTAAAATCGTCGGAATTGATTCGGTAACAGATTATTACGACGTTAATATCAAATACGCAAGACTCGAGGAAATCGAGGCATTGGGCCGGGACTGGACCTTCGTGAAAGCGAGCATTGCCGACAAGGACATTGTCAATGACCTTTTCTCGAAATACCATTTTTCTGTGGTGGTGAATCTCGCTGCGCAGGCCGGAGTGCGTTATTCCATAACTAATCCTGACGCGTATATCGAGAGCAACCTTATAGGTTTCTACAATATTCTCGAGGCTTGCCGCCATTATGAGGTGGAACATCTTGTATATGCTTCATCATCAAGTGTTTACGGCTCGAACAAGAAGGTGCCGTACTCCACTGACGACAAGGTGGACAATCCTGTAAGCCTCTATGCTGCGACGAAAAAGAGCAACGAACTGATGGCGCACGCCTATTCGAAGCTCTACAACATACCTTCCACCGGACTGCGGTTCTTCACTGTTTACGGCCCTGCAGGACGTCCTGACATGGCATATTTCGGTTTCACGAACAAACTCGTGAAAGGGGAGACCATCCAGATATTCAACTACGGTAACTGCAAACGTGATTTTACCTATGTGGATGATATCGTGGAGGGAGTAGTACGTGTCATGCAGCACGCTCCTGAGAAGCAGAGTGGAGAAGATGGTCTGCCTGTGCCTCCGTACAAGGTCTATAACATCGGCAACAGTCACCCTGAGAACCTCCTCGAGTTCGTGGATATCCTTCAGCAGGAGCTGCTCCATGCAGGAGTCCTTCCTCAGGACTACGACTTTGATTCTCACAAGAAACTCGTTCCAATGCAGCCGGGCGATGTTCCGGTAACATACGCAGATACCACGCCACTCGAAAACGACTTCGGCTTCAGGCCATCCACACCGCTGCGTGACGGCCTCCGTGCTTTTGCCCAGTGGTACAAGCGCTATTATGGAGAGAAGGAGTAGATGAACGACTTCGTGGCGTCGATAATGCTGATGGGGGCGATGGCATCGACAGACGGTTATCTTCCATACTGGATGACGACCAATCAGTATGGACTGATGCCTGAGCGCAGAGGGGGACTGGCACTGTTGCAGGTTTATTCTCAGAGTGACAAGTCCAGGACTATACAGTACAGCTGCGGCGTTTCATTGGCAACCAATGCCTATCATAATCCACTCGACCCGTCATCCCGGACGGTCAATCTGATGGCCGATGAACTCTATGGCTCAGTCAGGTGGAAACTCTTGACTCTGGACATTGGCATAAAACATAGAGAAAACGACTTTATCGGCGCATCTCGGGAATTGGGCTCATTGTCAGTGACAGGCGGGCATCTTGTGGAGACAGGAAATGCGCGTTCGATGCCAGGTTATCTCATCTCCTTGGACCCCGTGGCCTTGCCATTGACCAAAAAACACTTGTGGCTTTATGGTGCGTACGGCGATTATATGACGATGGACGACCGCCATGTCGAAGGTGCATTGGTCCACAGAATGAGGGTGGGGCTGCGATATGCCGCGACAGACAGGCTGTCATTCGACGCGGTGATCGACCATTACGCGATGTGGGCAGGTCATCATCCGACAGATGTCAGCTATCCGGTGACGATAAAGAACTATATCAAGGTTGTGACCGGACGTCATGCAGGAGAAGGCGGAACCATGAGCGACAGGCTGAATGTCATCGGGGACCAGGGAGGAAGCGAGATTTTCAGGGTTACATATCGTGCCGACAAATGGACTGTCACGGCTCAGCACGACATTCCATACAACGACGGCTCGGGAATGGGATTCTACAATTTCCCCGACGGAGTCAATACGCTGTCATTCAGTTTCACTGACAAGAACAGATGGGTTAGCGACATCCTGTATGAACACCAATATACTCTGTACCAGTCGGGACCGATAAACGGCGAGATGTTCGATGACAAAGGCAATTCCATCACGCCGCCCGGAGTATCTACGGTAGGCATCGATGACTACTTCGCCAACTCCTATTACAGATCCGGCTGGACCCATCACGGAAGGGTAATCGGCGACCCGCTGTTCCTGCCGAGAGGAGTGCACGATCAGACGTGGACCTCAGCTCGGATAAACCGCGGCATAGAGAACAATCGCGTCAAGTCGCATCACCTGGGCCTCGGCGGAAAGCTTTTTCGCAAGCATCCCTACAAACTGATGCTGACCTACACAGAGAACTACGGTACCTACCAGGCTCCCTACACGGGCGAGTCCCAGATCCAAAAGCCCTGGGGAACGGTCCATGAAACCGGTCTGAAGCAGATTTCCGCCGCCTTCACAGGCCAGTTCGAGTCCGTCTTCCGCATCCCCGGCCTCTCCGTCCTGTACGGCCTCTATCTCGACAAGGGCCAGCTCTATCAAGACGCCATCGGCCTCACCGTCGGTGTCAGATACACCCTCGGCCGCGGGGAAGTGAGATATTTTGATGATATGTTTATATTGAGATATTAAAATGCCCAAACGATATGAGACACTTGGTCATAAAGAATTTCGGTCCGATTCGTAATGCGGACCTTCAACTTGGACAGGTAAATGTATTGATAGGTATGCAGAGTTCCGGCAAGAGCTGCGTACTTAAGACGGCGTGCTATTGTACCTGGGTTGAAAAACGTCTTGAATTGTCTCAAAAGGTCAACGGTTTCGGTAACGGCTCGGCCTTCATTGACACCATGACCAGCTATTATCAAATGGCAGGATACGTCCATCCGGATACCTACATCGAATATGAAACCGAACATGTATTCTTCTCATACAGCCATTCAGAAAAGGAGTTTACGATGAGATGGAAAAATGATCATTGGAACTATAAGAGGCCAAAGGTAAGTTATGTCCCCGCCGACAGAAATTTGGTGGCTTCAATTCCGGGGTGGAGTTTCCTTCCATTGGATGGCAACATGCTTGACTTCATGTCAGATTGGGACAGGGCCAGGAAGTTTGTAAAGAGCGAGGAGAATTTCTTGAATCTGGGCATGTCTTATTCTTATGACTCCCAGACAAATACGGACAACATAAGACTGGAGAACGGAACTCCGCTGAAACTGAAGGAGAGTTCCAGCGGTATCCAATCGCTCCTCCCTATGTATGTACATCTCGATTATCTTACTGCAGGCCAATACAATGCAGAAGCAGGCAAGATGTCGTATGAACAGAAAGAAGAGCGCAAAAATCTATTGTCGACCATTTATGCCAATCTCTATGAAAAGGATTTCAACCATGACGAGACGATTGAAGTCGTCACCATCGATGGTGTAGATTATTCGTTTTCCAAGCCAGACCAGGCGAAGAAGTTCAAGTCGATTTGTCAGGAGTATATCAATGTTGATCATAGCGAGATATTCCTTGAAGAGCCAGAGGATAATTTGTTTCCTCCGACTCAATGCCAATTCGTGAATTGGATGCTGGAGCAGATAAAAATGCACGGAGACATGCTTTTCATCACAACGCATAGTCCGTATGTTCTGAATCAGCTGATCAAGGCTGCCCCGAAAGAATTATCAATAATGTTCACTCATCCACAGAAGCCTGCCAGCAGAGATTTTTCCGTAAAGCAGCTCAATGATGAGGAGATACACGAAGCTTACGATAACGGTGTAGATATGTTCTTCAATTTCGAGATGTATGTATGAAGCGGAAGATTTTGAACGTAATGCCTGAGTGCTATGTTGATACAAACCTGATAGAATATCTTCTGGACGGAGTAGTAAATCATCAACATTGCTGCTCAAAGGTAGTGGGCCAGTTGAACAATACATTTGCAGAAAAGTTCGCTATCGGAATTATCGATAAAGATAAGGTAGAACTCGGCTATATACAGGATTGTGACGAGATTGCCAAGACTGAGCACCTGACATTATTGAAGCATAAATCCCGTCATCAGTATCTGATTACGATTTCTCCTGCCGTGGATAAATTTGTATTGGCGCTAAAGAGCAAGGAGTCGATACGGAAAAATACAACCTTCCGTCAACTCTGAAAGAATTCACCAAACTATCCAAGTCTGTCACGTCAAACACGGATGAGCGTTTCAAGAACTTATTCGCAGCAATTAACGGCAACTCTGAATTCAGAGCGTTAAAGATGGCTTTGAAGTATTTGTTGGACAAACAGTACAATACGGATATTTCTGAACTGGTACGGATTGTTGGTGGTGAAGCATGTGAAGAAAATCGAGTAACGGGTGAAGTGTAGACTTTCTTGATGATATTGCACTCATTGAGAGCATAATTATACATATTTTCGCTCTTATGCAGTGTGTTTTAATCAGGCCACAGATATGTGGAGACTGGTTGTGGCTTGGGGCATATTGAAAACATTAAACGACGTTTATTAATTTTAACATATCATGAGTATTTTTGCAGGAAAAACATTGATGATTACCGTAGTGGCGGATTCGCTTAGATTGAAAAAACATCCAACGACAATTAATAATTTTAACATATCATGAGCATTTTTGCGGGTAAAACCCTTATGATTACCGGTGGTACCGGTAGTTTCGGAAACGCAGTATTGAAGCGTTTTCTCAGAACAGACATTGCTGAGATCAGGATTTTCTCACGCGACGAGAAGAAACAGGACGACATGCGCCACGAGTATCAGGCGAAATTTCCTGACGTTGCACACAAGATAAAATTCTACATCGGCGACGTCAGAAACTTGGAAAGCGTACGCTCGGCGATGCCAGGCACAGATTACATTTTCCATGCAGCCGCCCTCAAGCAGGTTCCGAGCTGCGAATTCTTCCCGATGGAAGCAGTGAGGACCAATGTGATAGGCACTGACAATGTTCTTACGGCAGCTATCGAAAACAATGTAGGAGCAGTCATCTGTCTCTCTAGCTGCGAATTCTTCCCGATGGAAGCAGTGAGGACCAATGTGATAGGCACGGACAATGTTCTCACGGCCGCTATCGAAAACAATGTCGGAGCAGTCATCTGTCTCTCTACCGACAAGGCAGCATATCCGATCAATGCAATGGGCATCACCAAAGCCATCGAAGAGAAAATCGCCGTAGCCAAGAGCCGTAACTCCCGCAACACCAAGATCTGCTGCACACGTTATGGCAATGTCATGTGCTCCCGCGGTTCCGTGATTCCTCTATGGATCGAGCAGATCCGCAGCGGCAACCCTATCACTCTTACGGAGCCTAAGATGACACGTTTCATCATGTCCCTCGAAGAGGCTGTGGACCTGGTACTTTTCGCATTCGAGCATGGCCACAATGGCGACATTCTCGTTCAGAAAGCTCCGGCATGCACCATCCAGACACAGGCGGAGGCCGTCTGCGACCTTTTCGGCGGCAGGAAAGAGGACATCAAGGTCATCGGCGGCGACATTCTCGTTCAGAAAGCTCCGGCATGCACCATCCAGACACAGGCAGAAGCTGTCTGCGAACTCTTCGGTGGCAAAAAAGAGGACATCAAGGTCATCGGTATCCGTCACGGCGAGAAGATGTACGAGACACTCCTTACCAAGGAAGAATGCGCCAAAGCCGAGGATATGGGCAACTTCTACCGTGTCCCGGCAGACAACCGCGACCTGAACTATGACCAGTACTTCACCAAGGGTGATGTAAAACGTGCCACCATAGAGGAGTTCAATTCTGACAACACATACCGTCTGAACTTGGAAGAGACCAAGGCCAAGATAGGTGCCCTTGAATATATCCAGAACGAATTGAACGGAGTTGAAAATCTCGCGAAATAATGAAGATTCTGGTTACCGGCGCCAAAGGATTCGTGGGCAAGAACCTTTGCTGCCAACTGAACAGCATAAAAGAAGGCAAGGCCCGCTGCTATGGAGACCTCCAGGTCGATGAAGTATTTGAATACGACATTGACTCGACTCCAGAGCAGCTGGACAGCTGGTGCGGCGAATGCGATTTCGTCTTCAACCTCGCGGGCGTGAACCGGCCGAAGGACAATGACGAGTTCATGAAGGGCAATTACGGTTTCGCATCCACGCTGCTCGATACATTGAAAAAGCATCACAACACTTGTCCTGTCATGCTCTCAAGCTCACAGCAGGCCTCATTGACAGGACGTTTCGGCAACAGCGAATACGGCAGGAGCAAGAAAGCCGGCGAGGATCTTTTCCTGGAATATGGCAAAGAGACCGGTGCCAAAGTTCTCGTTTACCGTTTCCCGAACCTATACGGAAAATGGTGCCGTCCGAACTACAATTCGGCCATCGCCACGTTCTGCAACAATATCGCCAATGACCTCCCAATCCAGGTCAATGACAGAAGCGTGCAGATGGAAATCCTCTACATCGACGATCTGGTCGAGGAGATGATCTGCGCGCTCAAAGGTCAGGAACATCATTGCGAATTCGAGGGACTTGACGTACTGCCATCCGCTGAAGGACGTTATTGCTATTGTCCTGTCACTCACAAGACTACGCTTGGAGAAATCGTTGATACCATATATGAATGCGCACGTGCAGTACGTGCCGTGCCGGATTCTGCGGAAGGACCTTCGACGGCTCTCGAAATGCCGCAAGACGGTCTGCGTTATCGCCTGATGTCCACATTCCTCAGCTACCTGCCGAAAGAAAAGGCGATTTTCGATTTGAAGATGAACGAGGATCAGCGCGGGTCTTTTACCGAGCTGGTACACACGCTGAATTGCGGTCAGGTAAGCATCAACATTTCCAAGCCGGGCATCACGAAAGGCCAGCATTGGCACAACTCTAAATGGGAGCAGTTCATCGTGGTTTCCGGCCGCGGCCTGATCCAGATGCGCAAGGAGGGAAGTGACGAGGTCATTGAATATGAAGTCAGCGGTGACCGCATCCAATCCGTCATCATGCTGCCTGGCTACACGCACAACATCATCAATCTCTCCCAGACCGAAGACCTCGTGACCGTAATGTATTGCAACGAAGTGTTCAATCCTGAAAGACCAGACACATATTTCGATAAAGTGGAGAAATAAGGAAATGGAAAAGACACCTAAATTCGATTATTCTGATATTCACTGGAAGGAGAACGGCAAACTCAAGCTCTGTATCGTAGTAGGTACGCGCCCTGAGATTATCCGCCTGGCGGCGGTCATCACCAAATGCCGTCAGTATTTCGATGTCATCCTCGCCCATACAGGCCAGAACTACGACTACAACCTGAACGGCATCTTCTTCCGGGACCTCAAACTCGCTGAACCGGAGGTCTATATGGATGCCGTCGGTGACGACCTAGGCGCGACGTGCGGCAACATTATCAACTGCTCGTACAAGCTCTTCGCCCAGACCAAACCGGACGCAGTACTGGTTCTCGGCGACACGAACAGCTGTCTCTCTGTCATTGGCGCGAAACGTCTTCACATCCCGATCTTCCACATGGAGGCCGGCAACCGCTGCAAGGACGAGTGCCTCCCGGAGG